>CBFGUK010000047.1:0-27764 GCA_965651925.1 uncultured bacterium
TGCGCAAGCACAATCCAACCCGGGTTTCTCGGCGTCGCTCTGCGCCTTCGCGTCTTTGCGTTGATCGTCTTCTGTCAGATCAAGGCTAGTTGCGGATGACGACCGGCGCGTTCGCCGCCTTGCCGCCGCGCGCCTTGCCGCGCGCCGCGGGGCGGGCGGGACGGGCACGCACCGGCCGTGACGAGCCCGGCTTCGACGGCTCGAGGAGGATGACCTGGCTGATCTCGTCATCCTCGTACACGACCGCGTAGTTGCGGCCGCGCAGCAGCTCGCGCAGGACGTCCTCGACCGGGGCGTCCTGCATCTGCAGGGTGACCGGCGTACGCTTCGGCCCGCGTGTCGCGAGCACCTCGAACCCGACCTCCTCGCCGAGGGCCTCGAGCGCCTCGATGACCTGCGCGTTGTGCGCCGTGATCGCCAGCTCGCCATCCTCGCCCGCGTCCAGCGTGAAATTCGCGGCACGCGCCGTGTCGGGCGCGACGAACAGTGCGGCCATGGCGGCCGACAGCACGATCGCATGCAGTGCGGCAATCCTGTTCATGGCCGAAGCATACCAGCCGTCGGCAATCGGCACACGCGAACGGGCGGGAAAAGGATCCGCCGCAGCGGCACAGCGGACGCGACGCCGAGTGCGCTCCGATGGACAACGCGACTGCGTGTCCGCTTTCGTCGCGCTGGCCGACCTGCCGGCCGCGCTCACCAGCCGAGCACGTAGGCGAAGATCAGCGGCGCGACGATGGTCGCATCGGACTCGATGACGAACTTCGGCGTCTCGATGCCGAGCTTGCCCCAGGTGATCTTCTCGTTCGGCACCGCGCCGGAGTACGAACCGTAGCTCGTCGTCGAGTCGCTGATCTGGCAGAAGTACGCCCACTTGGGCACGTCGCGCACCTGCAGATCCTGTTCGAGCATCGGCACGACGCAGATCGGGAAATCGCCGGCAATGCCGCCGCCGATCTGGAAGAAGCCGATGCCCGGCGCGGCGGCGCTCGCCTGGTACCACGCCGCGAGCGCCATCATGTACTCGATGCCCGAGCGCATCACCTCGACGCGCGTGATCTTCCCGCTGATGCAGTGCGCGGCGAAGATGTTGCCGAGCGTCGAGTCCTCCCAGCCGGGCACGAACAGCGGCAGGTTCTTCTCGCACGCGGCGAGCAGCCAGCTGTGCCGCGGGTCGATCTGGTAGGACGGCGCGAGGCGGCCGCTGCGGATCAGCTGGTAGAAGAACTCGTGCGGCAGCCAGCGCTCGCCGGCTCGGTCGGCGGCGTGCCACTCCTCGGCGATGTTGTGCTCGAGGTGGCGCATCGCCTCTTCCTCGGGGATGCACGTGTCGGTGACGCGGTTGAGGTGCCGATCGAGCAGCGCCTGCTCCGCCTGCGGCGTGAGCTCGCGCCAGTTCGGGATGCGTTCGTAATGATCGTGCGCGACGAGGTTGAACAGATCCTCCTCGAGGTTCGCGCCGGTACAGCTGATCGCGTGCACCTTGTCCTGCCGGATCATCTCGGCGAGCGACAGGCCGAGCTCGGCGGTGCTCATCGCGCCGGCGAGCGAGACGAGCATGCGGCCGCCGCCGTCGATGTGCGCGCGGTACGCGCGCGCCGCATCGGCGAGGGTCGCGGCATTGAAGTGGCGATAATGATGGCTGATGAACTGCGATAGCGGTCCGGTGGCCATAATGGCCCGAAGATTCGTCGATCGCCTGCCGACATGCAACCGCTTCGCCCCCTCACGGCGGGCCACCGCGCGCCGGGTCCGCGCCGTGGCGCGCCGCACGCCGCCATGATCCACTCGGCCCGATGACCGCGTGGCGCTACGAGGTGCGGCGCACCGCGACGCTGCCGGCCGCGCGCCGCGCGGCGGTGGCGGCGCTGTTCGATGCGACATATGCCGAGGCGGATCAGACCTACCTCGCCGCGGCGATGCGGCAGCTGCGCCTCATCGCTCTCGCCTGCGACGATGCCGAGCGGCTGATCGGCTTCGCGCTCGGCGACGCGCGTCTTCTCGATCTGCCGCGGCTGCCGGGCACCGTGGTGCGCATGGCGGGCATCGCCTGCGTCGATGCCGCGTGGCGGCGGCGCGGCGTGATGTCGGCGCTCGCCGGACGGGCGATGCTGCACGAGCTGCCCGACCGCCCCGGCGGGCTCGCCACCGGGCGGATGGCGCATCCGGCGACGTTCCGCCTCATGGGCCACCTGCCGGGCGCGGTCCCGCAGGTCGGCCGCGTGCCGAGCGAGTGGCACCGCGCGATCGCCGTGCAGATCGCCGCCGCCTACGGCGCGACCGCGTTCGATCCGGCGACGTTCGTCTGCCGCGGCCGCGGACGCCCGATCGGCATCCCGCGTGTCACGATCGAGGCCAGCGCCGCCGAATGGGCGCTGTTCGCGCCGGTCGACCGCAGCCGCGGCGACTCCCTGCTCGGCTTCGCGTGGATGGGCGAGCCGCCGCCGGGCTGGTGAGGGAAGCGGCCAGCGTCAGCGATCAGCCATCGACCAGGCTGTTCCGGCTGACGGCTGATCGCTGACCGCTGACGGCGTCACGGCATGCGGCAGGAGAGGCTGAACTTGCCCTTCTTGCGGCAGGTGTCGATGGCGCCGTTGCGCTCGATCGCGTTCTGCTGGAGCATCACCGAGACCGGTGCGACGGGCTGCACCGCCCCGGTCTGCGTGCGCGACAGGCGGCGGCGCGTGACCGTGACGTTGAAGATATTCGGGTCGTCGCGCAGCACCTTGATCGTCGCCCGCGTGGTGCCGTCGGTGCTGCGGCAGCGGAACACGCGGTCGCTGCGCTGCGCGCAGTTGGTCAGCGCCACCGAGGCATCGAACTGGCCGGCGTCGCGGACGTTCAGCGAGATCGTGCCGGCGAGCAGCGCGGGGCGGAAGCTCTGCGCGCTCGAGTCGTCGACGATCGCCGTCAGGCGGATCCGGCCGGTGTTCCGGTTCGCGTTGCTGTAGGCGAGGTTCGCCGACCGCACCGCGAGGTTCGGGCTGTCGACCACCTCGCCCTGCAGGAGCGCCGTGAACGGCCGGTGCAGCACCATCGACTCGCGGCCCATGCGGATGCGCTTGCCGATCAGCGAGCCCTCGAGCACCGTGAACGCGCCGATCGAGATCTTCGGCCGCTTGGCGGCGAGCAGCGTGCCCGGGAACGTCGAGCGGCTGCCGATGCGGACGAAGCGGCCGGCGCCGCTCACCGCCCACAGCACGTTCTCCGCCTTGATGCCGCCGGTGAGCGTCACCTGCGAGCGCGTGCCGATGCGGAACGCGCCGGCGATGCGGAAGACGGCCACGGTGTCCGCCGGGGCGTTGATCGTCAGCCGCGCGTCCTGGCCGAGGCGCAGCGCGTCGATGTCGATCACCTGCTGGCCGGGCCCGAGCGTGATCTGCTGCGCGCCGCCGGCGCGCAGCCGGATCTCGCCGAGCTTCTCGGTCTGGGCGAGCGCGAAGATCGTCTGGTCGGTGGTCGGCACCGCCGCGAGGGTGTTCTCGCAGCGCACGAATTCCGGTGCCGCGCCGCTGTGATCGACGAACGGATTGAGCGGGTTGTCGATCGTCAGCTGCTGCTCGCACTTCTGTGGCGGCGGGCAATGACTGTTGTTCGTGCACACCGTCGTGCCGTCGGTGCACATCGCCGCCGGGCCGACGAGCGGCACCGTCTGGCCGGTGATCACCGCGCCGGGTGCCGGGTTGTCGTTGACGAACTCGTGCATGATGCGGATCGGCGGCCGCCCGCCGGCAAAGCGCGCGTTGCCCTCGAGGGCGACCGCGCCGGTGACCAGCACGCCGATCGACGCCTTGAGGTCGATGCCGCAGGCGCCGGCGCGGATGACGGCCGACAGCTCGGCGGTGGTCGCGTCGGCCTCCATCACCTTCGCCTCGCGCCCGAGGCGCAGGCTGCGCAGGCCGTCGGTGGCCGTGCCGATGATCGCGTAGCGCTGCAGCTGGTGGAACGTCGCGCAGTTCGGATTCTCGGCGTCGATCACGCCGTCGCCGTCGTTGTCGATGCCGTCGGCGCAGGAGTCGCACTCCGGCGTTTCGACGCCGATCTCGAACAGGCAGCCGAGCGTCGGTTCGCAGGTGTCGACCGTGCACTCGTCGTCGTCGTTGCACGTCACCGGCGCGCCGCCCATGCAGATCGTGCCGACGCACTGGTCGTTCTCGGTGCACGCGTTGCCGTCGCTGCACGTCGTGCCGGCGGGACTCGCCGGGTGCTGGCAGACGCCGGCCCCGTTGCAGATGTCGCGCGTGCACGCATTGCCGTCGTCGGTGCACGGCGCGTCGGCGAGCTCGAACAGGCACGTCGCCGAGCAGCAGTCGCCGTCCGCCATGTTGCCGTCGTCGCACTGCTCGGGACCTTCGACCTTGCCGTCGCCGCAGAACGGCGTCGGCGTCGGCGTCGCGCTCGGCGTCGAAGTGGCGGTGAACGTCGCGGTGAACGTCGGCGTGCGCGTCGCCGTCGCGGTGGCCGTCGGCGTCGCGGTGAACGTCGCCGTGCCGGTCGGCGTCGAGGTGCGCGTGAACGTCGGCGTGGCGGTCACGGTCGGCGTGCGCGTGTGGGTGACCGTCGGCGTCGGCGTCGGATTGAAGCGGTTGTTGCTGACGTTGCCGCTGGTGTTGATCACCATGCGCGCATCGATCGCGTCGCCGCACACACCGCCGGCGCCGCAGTCGGCATCCTCGACGCACGCGGTGGCGCTGTTGCTGCACGTGCCGGTGACCGCGAAGCCCGAGACGGCGACGCCGAACGCCGGCGCGCCGTGGTCGACCATGAAGACGATGACGTCGGTGTTGTTGCGCAGGTAGAAGCCGTCGCTCGTGCCGCCCTGGGTGGCGGGATTGCCGACGCGCTCGCCGAGCGTGTCGTCGATCGTGACGTTCTGCCCGGCCGACTCGCCGCCGAACGCGCTGCAGGTGCCGCCGCCGGTGCACACGTCGGTGAGGCCGTTGGCACGGTCGCACGGCGTGCCCGGATTCGAGCCGCCGGCGCAGCGGGCGCCGCTCGACAGCATCGGCGCGCCGGGCGGATTCGGGAAGACGATGGTCGGAACGTTCGTGAAGGTCGTGCCGCCGAGGCGGCGGGTGAGCGTGATGGTGGTCGCCGCCGGCACGAGCGCGCTGTCCATGCCCGTCGCCTGCGTGATCGGCACCACCGTCTCGGTGCCGTCGCCACCGAAGGTCACCGTGCGCGCCGCGCCGGGCAGCGTCAGCAGGCCGTCGCCGCCGTTGGCGTCGGGATCGAACGTGCCGAGCAGCGGGTTGCCCATGTTCTGCACCCGGTTGCCCGGCAGGCCCGAGATGATCTCGGTGCGCTTGATGTTGCTGAGCGGCGGCACGTTGAGGAGGCTGCCGGTCAGGAACGTCGCGAACGCGGTGACCACCGGGTCGGGCGGGTTGTTGTTCGTCTCCACCACCGGCAGGGCCGTGCCGCTGCTCATGATGACGCTCGTCACCTGGCTGCCGGCGCTCCCGGTCGTCGGGCTCGAGGAAATCACGAAGTAGAGCTTGTTGTTGCGCGAGACGAACACCTGCTGGCTGATGCCGGCGTGCGCTGCCGCCGGCAGTACCAGCGCAGCGGCGAGCAGCAGCAGCGCCGCCAGCCGTCCGCGCGATCGCGCCGCGCCCCCGCGCATGACACACGCCGCGGATGCGGCCGCATGCGTCGCGGCCGCACCGCGGCGCGGTCCCGGATCCCCCTTCATGCCCCCCATATCGTCATCGCCCGGCACGCCCCCGCGGGGCATCGCCGTTTCTGTGGCGAGCTCCTGGGACGCCACTTCCCCCGTGGTGTCGCCGTCTCGCCCCGTCTCTCCCCCGGGTCAGGTCACGTTTGGCAGAGCAGATCTCTCGTCGACCGCCATGGCAACAGCTGCGCGCCACGCGCGGCGTGGGTCAATTCGTCGCTCACCGGCGCGTGTATAGTCAAGCAATATTTCGTTGACAAAGGAAAAATGGCGGGCGTGGCCAATCACCTGATCGGGCGTGTGTTTCATCGCGTTGGCGGCGCCGCTGGGGGACGCCTTCACGCGCGCCGCGGCCGCGCGCGCGACCGCCGCGTCAGCGGGGCACGAAGCGGACGCGGAACAGCTTCGGCCAGAGCTTGCCGGTGAGCAGGAAGGTGTCGTCGGCCGGGTCGTGCGCGATGCCGTTCAGCAGCGCCTCGCCGCCGAGCGGGCGGCGCTCGGCGGCGCTCAGCAGGCCGGCGGCATCGATCGAGGCGCGCACGAAGCCGTTGCGCGTCACGATCGCGACGATGCGGTCGGTCATCCAGACGTTCGCGTAGACCGTGTCGCCGACGCACTCGAGCTCGTTCAGGCGCGTGACCGGCCGGCCGTTCTCCTGCACCGCGAGCGTTCGGACAAGGGCAAAGGTCTCGGGGTTGCGCAGGTAGAGGCGGTGGCTGCCGTCGCTGTGTACGAGATGGGTGCCGTCGAAGCACAACCCCCAGCCCTCGCCGTCGTAGCGCCACTCGCCGCGGCGCGTGAACGTCGCCGGATCCCAGCGCAACGCGACGCCGTTGCGCCAGGTGAGCTGCACGAGCTCGTCGCGCACCCAGGCGAGCCCCTCGCCGAACAGCGGCGGCGCGAGCGCCGCCTGGCGGGTCACCGCGCCGGTCGCGAGCGTCACGGCGCGCAGGCTCGAGCGGCCGACGAGCCCGGTGCTCTCGTAGAGCGTGCCGTCGTGCAGCAGCAGCCCCTGCGTGAACGCCCGCGGGTCGTGCGGATAGCTCGCCACCACCTCGGCGCGCAGCTGCACGGGTTCCTGCGCGGTGGCCGGCGCGCCGGCGACGAGCAGCAGCAGGAGGAGAAGCGCCGGCATTGGGGAGGGGGTAGCAAAGCGGGGGCGCGCTGCGGAAGAGCGCGCCGGCACGAACGATTGGCCACGGAGGTGGGGAGGATGCGGAGTCGAATCGCTCAATCGGATGGCCGATCCGACCAGCGACTCGTGGCCTGACCAGCACCTCTCGAGTGGAGCTCGCCGAAATGGACCTCGACTCGGTGCCCTCCCGCCCGCGGTGGCCAGCCCGCGGCGCGCGCATCACTCCTCGTCGCGCACCACGAGCAGCGTCAGGCCGCGAACGGCGACGATGCGCACCGCGGCGCCGGCGGCGATTGCCTCGCCGGCGACGGCCGGCTCGGCGCGCCAGCGTTCGCGGCCGATCACGACCATACCGCGCGGCGCGAGCGGGCGGCGCACGAGGGCGCGCCGGCCGACGAGCGCCGCCGCCGGTTCCGGCACCGCCTCGTAGGCGCGGCGCAGGAGCGGATAGAGCGCGAGATCCTTCGCCACCCACGCGACGAACGCGGCGGCGGCGATCCACCCGGGCAGCCCCGCCCACCGCCAGAGCGCGAACAGCAGCAGCGCGACGAACCCGGCGCCGGGCAGCTGGAACAGCAGGTAGCGCGCAAGCGGCGACATGAGCTCTCCGGCGAGCGCAAACCACACCCGCGCCGCGATGACGAGCACCGATCGGCGCCGCCCGGTGGCGCTCCCCGGCCATCCGTGGCTTATGGCTGGCCGGTGGCGGCGGAGCAGGCGGAACGACCGCGGAGCGGACGCATCGGCGCGGCGGCGGTGCTGCTCGCGACGAGCGTGCTGCTCTCGCGCGTGCTCGGCTACGCGCGCGAATCGCTGCTCGCCTGGCGCGCCGGCGCCGGACCGGCGACCGATGCGTACTACGCCGCGTTCCAGATCCCCGACCTGCTGAACTACCTGCTCGCCGGCGGCGCGCTGTCGATCGCCTTCCTGCCGCTCTACACCCGGCACCTCGCCGGCGGCGACCGCGCCGCGGCCGACCGCCTGTGCGCCACCGTGCTCGGCACGCTGACCTGCGCCGCGGTGCTCGCCAGCGCCGTGCTGTGGTGGGCGGCCGAGCCGCTCATCGCGCTGCAGTTTCCGCGCTTCGATGCGGCGACGCAGGCGGCGACGGTCCACCTGACGCGCATCGTGCTGCCGGCGCAGGTCTTCTTCATCGCCGGCGGCATCATCAACGCGACGCTGTTCGCGCACGGCCGCTTCGGCGCGGCGGCGCTCGCGCCGCTGCTCTACAACGGCGGCATCATCGCCGGCGGTGTGCTGCTCGCACCGCTGCTGGCGACGCCGGTGGAAGGTTTCGCGTGGGGCGCGCTCGCCGGGGCCGTCGCCGGCCCGTTCCTCGCTCCGCTGCTCGCCGCGCGCGGGCGCATCGCGCTCGGCTGGCGGGTCGCGCCGCTCGACCGCGCCTTCCTCGGCTACCTCGTCCTCGCCGCGCCGCTGATGTTCGGGCAGACGCTGCTCACCGTCGACGAGTGGTACGAGCGCTGGTTCGGCGCGCTGCTCGGCGCCGGCGCCGTCTCGCATCTCAGCTACGCACGGCGCCTCATGCAGGTGCCGGTCGCCGTCGTCGGCCAGGCGATCGCCGCGGCGGCACTGCCGACGCTGTCGCGCCTGTACGCCGAGGGCCGCCGCGAGGAGCTGAACACCGTCGTGCTGCGCACGTTGCAGGCCGGCGTCGGGCTCGCCGTGCTCGCCGCCGCCGGCAGCTTTGCGCTCGCCCGCCCGCTCGTGCAGCTCATCTATCAGCGCGGCGCGTTCGGCGCCGCCGACACGACCGCGGTCGCGGCGATCCTCGCGCTGCTGTGCTTCGCGGTGCCGGCGTGGATCGCGCAGCAGATCATCACGCGCGCGTTCTACGCGCGCGCCGACACGTGGCGGCCGATGCTGCTCGGCACCGCCGTCGCCCTCGGGGCCATTCCGCTTTATCTCGCGCTCGGCGAGCGGTGGGGCGTGCGCGGGCTCGCGCTCGCGCCGGCGATCGGCATGAGCGTCAACGCGCTCGCCACGATCGTCTGGGCGCGCCGCCTGCACGGCGCGCCGGCGCTCGATGCGCTGCTCGGGACCGCCCTGCGCGCCGCCGCCGTGGCGCTGCCCGCGGCCCTCGTCGTGCGCGCGCTCGTCGCCACCGATCCGGTGCCGGCCGCCACCGCGCTCCTCGAGCTCGCCGGCGGCGGCGCCGCGTTCGCCGCCCTCGCCGCCGCCGGCACGTGGCTCGTCGGCGACGAGATCCTGCGCGCCACCGTGCGGCGGATGTGGACGCGCGTACGCGGGAAGATAGGATCTTAGGTTGTTAGGTTGTTAAGTTCGGCCGTTTGAGCCGATTTGCAGTCAGGAATTCGAGTGCTTCCGAACGCGTCGCTCAAATTCGACCGCCTTGAACCTAACAACCTGACAACGAACAACCTGACAACCTGACTTATTCCTTCGCCCTGCGCTGCAGACGGGCGCTCGCGAGCAGCCGTGCGTAGCGTTCCGGCAGCAGGCGCTTGAGGCGCCAGACGATGCGGCCCTCGCGCATCGGCAGCGAGTAGAGGCGGCCGCGCGCCAGGTCGCGCAGCGCCGCGGCGGCGACGTCGTCGGCGGTGAGTCGCGCGCGCGCGAAGGCGCGCTCGGCCATCGCGCGCTGCTCGGGCGACGTGGTGCGGGCGGTCTCGAGGAGGTTCGTGCGGAAGAACACCGGGCAGAGCACCGTGACGCGCACGCCCTGCGACGCGAGCTCGGCGGCGAGCGTCTCGGAGAGCGCGATCACCGCCGCCTTGGTGACGTTGTACGCCCCCATGGTCGGCGCGCAGGCGATGCCGGCCATCGAGGCGACGTTGAGGATCGCGCCGCTGCGCTGGCGGGTCAGTCGCGGCACGAAGAAGTGGCACCCGTGGATCACGCCCCAGGCGTTGATGCCCATGATCCAGCGCCAGTCGTCGAGGGGCGCCTCGCCGACCGCCCCGGCGGTGGCGACGCCGGCGTTGTTCACGACCAGGTCGATGCGGCCGAGAAACGTGTCGGCCGCGGCGGCGAGCTGTTCGACCTGTGCCGCGTCGGCGACGTCGGTGACCGCCACCTGCGCCGCGGCGCCGCGCGCCTCGACGAGCGCCGCGGTCTCCGCACAGCGCGCCTCGTGCACGTCGGCGAGCAGCAGCCGCGCCCCCGGGCGCGCCAGGCGCAGACAGAGCGCGCGCCCGAATCCGCCGCCGGCGCCGGTCACCACGGCGTGGGCGAAACGCCCGGCCCCCGCATTGCCGTTCGATTGCGCGGTCATCGCCCCCGCATACGGGAATGCGTGGACGGTGACCAGTGACCGGTGACCGGTGACCGGATGCCGCGCTGCGCGCGGCTGCTGACGTGTGGACGTGCTGACGTGGGCGTCGCCCGCGCCGCGGCACACCAACCCGCACGTCAGTCCGTCAGCACCTCCGCAGTGTGCCCGCACTTTGCCGATGCGCGGGGTTCCGGGGCTGCTAGCGTATGCGGTCGACGATGGAGGCAGGGCAGCCGGCCGCCGGGCGGGCGGGGGTGGAGATCGACGACGCTTACGCGGCCGAGACGCGGGCGCTGATCGCGGCGCGGTTCCCGATCGCCGGGGCGCTGTTCCTCGCCCTGATGGCCATCGCCTACCTGATCGAGTGGCGCTACTACCCGAACCGCTGGGACGCGCTCGCGCTCTGCTACCTGGGGTTCGTCGCCATCGTGCTGTTCGGCACGCTGCTGCTCAGCCGCTTTCCCGCGGCGGCGCTGGCGATCGTGCTGCTCGCCAGCACCGCGCTGGCGTTCACGCTCGCCGCCTATCTCGCGCTCGTGCACGGCAGCGGCGAGCTGGTGCTGCTGGCGATGATCGGCTTCCTCACCGGGCAGGTCGTGCAGTTCCCGTGGGGCGCCCGCGGCCAGGCGCTCGCGGCGATCGGCGCCACCGCCGCCTATCTGTGGGCACTCGACATCGGCGCGGTCTCGCTGCTGCCGCTGCCGTACACGCTGTTCGCGCTCGGCTCGCATGCGTTCATGACCGTCATCGGCGCGCACCTGCTCGAGCGCTGGCGGGTGACGGCGTTCCGCAAGGCGGCGGAGGCCTCGCGGCACGCCGCCGAGTCGGCACGCGCGAACGCCGCGAAGAGCGAGTTCCTCGCCACCGTCTCGCACGAGCTGCGCACGCCGCTGAACATCATCGTCGGCTACACCGACCTGCTGCTCGACGAGGCGTTCCCGAGCCGCCGCGAACGGCACGAGGCGCTGCTGCGCATCCATCAGCAGTCGCGCCAGCTGCTCGACCTCATCCAGTCGATGCTCGACCTCAACCGCATGGAGGCGGGCGGCATCTCGCTGATCGTCGAGGAGTTCCCGATCGCCCGCGCGCTCGAGAACCTGCGCAGCGGCCTGCCGGCGAACTGGTGCAAGCCCGGTGTCGCGCTGCACTGGGACACGCCCGATGCGCAGGCGGCGATCCGCAGCGATCGCGGCAAGCTCGAGCTCATCCTGCGCAACCTCGTGCACAACGCGCTGAAATACACCGAGCACGGCTCGGTGACCGTGCGCGCGCTGCCCGACACGGGACGGCGGCGGGTCGACTTCGCGGTGATCGATACCGGCCAGGGCATCGCGCCCGAGGATCTCGACGGCATCTTCGACATGTTCCGCCAGGGCAGCGGCCCGCCGCGCGGCGGCGGCGTCGGCCTCGGCCTCTACATCGTCAAGCAGCTCACCGACGCGCTCGGCGGCACCATCGCCGTCGAAAGCCGCCCCGGCCACGGCTCGCGCTTCACGGTGTCGATTCCCGCCGAAGCCGGTGACCGGTGAGCGGGGAAAAGGCGTGCGGATGTGCGGAGGTGCGCGCGCCTGACGCGAAGAGATCGAAGTTGAGGAGGTGCCACGCGCGCCGCGCTGCGCGCGGGTGCTGACGTGCTGAAGTGTTGACGTGCTGACGTGGGGGCGTCGCCAAGCAACCGCATCAGGGCGAGGGCCACCCTGACTCGCCGCCGGTGACGTGTCACCCGCGCCACGTCAGCACGTCAGCACTGCACCGCGCCGCCATGCGGCCGAGCCCGCCCGCGCTGTCGGCTACAGCCCCGCTGCGTGCCCGACCTCCGCACCTCCGCACCTCCGCACGCCTCGTCGCTCACCGTCACTGGTCACGCTCCCCGCCCTGTAGTAGCCGTCGCGCATGCTCACGCCGCTGCCGCTGCTGTTCAAGCCGCATCCGTGGCACGGGATTCCGATCGGCGACGACGCGCCGCGCACGGTGACGGCGTTCATCGAAATCGTGCCGACCGACACGGTGAAGTACGAGCTCGACAAGCAGACCGGCTACCTCAAGGTCGACCGGCCGCAGAAGTTCTCGAACATCTGCCCGACGCTCTACGGCTTCATTCCGCAGACGTACTGCGGCGAGCGCGTCGGCGCATTCTGCGCCGCGCGCACCGGGCGCAGCGGCATCGCCGGCGACGGCGACCCGATGGACATCTGCGTGCTCACCGAGAAGGACATCTCGCACGGCGACATCATCCTGAAGGCGATCCCGATCGGTGGCCTGCGCATGCTCGACGGCGACGAGGCGGACGACAAGATCATCGCCGTGCTGCAGAACGATGCGATGTACGGCGGCTGGCGCGACGTGCACGACGCCCCTCCGGCACTGGTCGAGCGCCTGCGGCACTACTTCCTCACCTACAAGCAGGTCCCCGGCGTCACCCCGCCGCGCGTCGAGATCACCGACGTCTACGACCGCGACGAGGCCTACGACGTCATCAACCGCAGCCGCGCCGACTACGACGCCCACTTCGCCGAGCTGAAGGCCCGCCTGACGACCTCCTGAAACGCGCGCCGGCGTGCAACAACGCGCTGGCGGGCGCCGCTCCGTCGGCGCCTGTTGAGTGGAACGCGCGGCGCCCAATCCAACCGGCGCCGACAAAGCGGCGCCCTCCAGAACATCGCGTGCTCCACCCGTCCCGTACCCGTACCCGTACCCGTACTCGTACTCGTCGGAACGGACACGTGTACGCGTACGAGTACGTGTACGGATTGGCGCCAATCCAGCGTCCCGGCAGCACCGCGCATCTGCGTCATCTGCGGATGCCCGAGCCGCGCCGGGACGCGCGCTACACTTCGAGACCGACGGCGCGCATCAGCGCCAGCGCGTTGCTGTGGCGCACGACGCCGGGCTGCATGCGGTAGTCGAAGCGCATGACGCCGTCCTCGAGATGGTCGGCGAAGTGGACGTTCGCGGCGCGCGGCGCGAGCGCCTCGGCAATGCCGGCGAGCGTCAGATCGTGCGTCGTGATGCAGCCGATCGCGCCACGCGCGAGCAGGCCGCGCACCACCGCCTCGGCGCCGATGCGGCGGTCGTGCGAGTTCGTGCCGTGCAGGATCTCGTCGAGCAGGAAGCAGAGTGGCGGCGTGCCGCCGGCGAGATCGACGAGCTGCCGCAGGCGCTGGATCTCGGCGTAGAACCGCGACGTGCCGGCCTGCAGCGAATCGTGCACGCGCATCGAGGTGCCGACGGAAAGCGGCGAGAGTACGAGGCGGCGCGCGCGCACGGGCGCGCCGGCCTGCGCGAGCACGACGTTGGTGCCGAGTGTGCGCAGCAGCGTGCTCTTGCCCGACATGTTCGAGCCGCTGATCACCAGCACCGCCGGCGCCTCGCCCCCGAGGTGCACGTCGTTGCGCACGCACTGCGTCACGGGCAGCAGCGGATGGCCGAGCCCCTCGCCGGCGAGGCGCGCCGGGCCGTCGACGAGCTCCGGGAACGGATCGCCGGGATGCTCGAACGCGTGGCTGGCCAGCGCGCAGAGCGCCTCGTACTCGCCGAGTACCGCGCCCCAGCGCGCCACGGCGTCGCCGGACGTCGCGCGCCACGCGTCGATCGCGGCGGCGAGCTGCGTCTGCCACAGCAGGAGCGGCGCGAGCGGCGCGAAGAACTGGTTGCGGCGCGCGTCGAGCAGCGTCACCAGCCGCTCGAGCTCGGCGACCCGCGCCGACGGCGGGCGGCCCGCGGCATCGAGCGCCGCGCGCAGCGCCGCGAGCCGCGGCACCTCGGCGGGCTCGCGCTCGATGCGGGCCAGCAGCGCGGCGAGCAAGCCGAGCTCGCGGCCCGGCCGCTCGACGGCGCGCACCACGGCGCGCACCCGGCTGCGGCAGACGAGGCCGAGCACGCCCTCGGCGGCGACGGCGGCGAGCAGCGGCAGCGGTCCGGCGAGATCCACCGCCCACGCCGCGGCGGCGAGCACGGTGGCGCCGGCGAGCGTCGCGGCGACGGCGCGCAGGGCGGTGCCGCCGAGCAGCGGCGGCCCCGTCGCCCAGGCGGCGAGCGCGTCGACGTCGAGCGCGTCGCCGACCGCATCGCCGAGCACGGCGAGCTCCTCGCGCAGGTCGAGCCGCGGCGCGAGCGCCGCGACCGCCGCCTGACGGGCGCGCACCGTGTCGGGCGGTGCCGGGGCGAGCAGCCAGGCGGCGAGGCACTGTTCGCCGGCGCGGGTGCGCGCCGTGCACAGCAGCTCGAACAACGAGCCCGCGCCGAACAGGTCGAGGTCGCCGGCGTACGGATGCGCGGCATCGAGGAAGCGCGCCCCCTGGCGGCCGCCACCTGCCCAGCGATCCTCGAGGCGCGCGATGCCGCGCTCGTAGAACGCCACGGCGCGCTCGGCCGCCCGGCGCGCCGGAATGAGGCGGGCGTGACGCAGCACCAGCGCCGCGAACGCGAGCCCGGGCAGCGCCACCGGCCAGCCGGACAGCCAGCCGGCGCCGAACGCCGCCCAGGCGAGCGCCAGCGCGGCGAGCACGGCGACGAGCCGCCACGTCCCGGTGCGTCGCTCGGCGGCGGCGAGCGCGGCGGCGCGGGCGCGGCGCTCGGCGAGCCGCTGCGCGTACGCCGCCGCCGCATCGCTTTGCATCCGGCTTCTGCTATCAAGCGGCGCCATCGATGCCCAACGCCGTCCCCGGCCAGCGTGCCTGGTTCGCCGCCGCCCTGCTCGTCGCGATCGTGGTGCGCGTCGCGCTGCTCGCCGAAAAGCCGTTCTGGCGCGACGAGGTGTGGGTGGCCCTCGCGGCCGAGGCGCCGCTCGCCGCGATGACCGAGCGGCCGCGCCCGCTGCCCGTGGGGTTCCTGGCGGTCACCCAGCTCGCCACGTATCTGCCGCTGCCGCCCGAGGTGGGCTACCGGCTCGTGCCGCTCGCCGCCGGACTGGCGCTCGTGCCGCTCCTCGGCCGCTTCGCGCTCGCCCTCGGCGCGCCGCTGCCCGTGGCGCTCGCCGCCGTGTGGCTCGCCGCCGGCGCGCCGGCGCTGGTCTACTACTCGCGCGAGCTCAAGTCCTACGGGCTCGATGCGCTGATCGCGGTGCTCGTGCCGCTGCTCGCGCTGCGCCTGTTCGGCCGCGGCGCGGGCGCGGGCGTGTCGCCGCCGCGCGCCGGCGCGGCGCTGCTCGTCGTGCTCGCCGTGGCGCCGTGGCTCACGTTCGGCACGGCGTTCGTGGTCGCGGCGGTGCTCGCCTGGGGCTGGGGGTGGTGGTGGCCCGCGGCGCCGCGCGGGCCGCGCCGCTGGTGGCTGGCGGCAAGCGTCGCCTACGCGGTGTCGTTCGCGCTCGTCTTCCACTTCTTCCTCGGCGCGCAGTCGACGAGCCCGACGCTGCACCAGGTGTGGCGGCCGATGGCGCTCGACGCCGCCGCGGCGTCGTGGCTGGCGCGCGTCGCCAGGGGGGCCGGTCGCTTCGCGACGCTGACGCTCGAGTACGCCCTGCTCGTCCCCTGGCCGGTCGCCCTCGTGCCGGTGCTGCTCGGCGCCTGGTGCTGGCCGCGCCGCGGCCGCGCCCTTCTCTGCTGGCTCTATCTCGGCGCCGGCGCCGCGACGCTCGGCGCGGCGCTGGCCGGGCGGTTCCTGATCGGCGAGGAGCGCCTGCTGCTCTTCGCGCTGCCGCCGCTGCTGCTCGCCACCGCCGCCGGCCTCGTCGCGCTCGGCGGCTGGCTCGGCCGCGACCGCGGCGCGACGGTGGCGCTGGCCGCCGCCGCGACGTTCAGCCTCGTCTGGTCCGGCCGGGCGCTCGCGCACCGGCTCGTGCCGGGACCGGACCGGCACTTCGTCTTCGACATCGTCCACGATGTCGACGGCATGCTCGCCGCCAGCGCCGCGCTCATCCCGGTTGGCGAGCCGGTGTACGTCGCGCAGTTCGCCAGCCGGGCGTTCAAGTACTACGGCAACGGCCGCTTCGCCGACGCGACGGTGTGCTGGGAACGGTGCGAGCTGACGCCGGTGACCAGCGCCTGGCTGGACCGCCACGAGCGGCGCGGCTGGCTGGTGCTCTCCGCCGACGACGTCGGCTGGCTCACCACCTTCTTCGCCGCCAACGGCGTCGCGCACGAAGAGCGCCTCAGCCGGCGCGGCATGCGGCTGTGGCGGGTCTGGCCGCGCGACGACGCGGCGGCACGATCGCGCGGCGCCCATCTTTCACTTGCAAAACGCACCCTCGGCTCTGCATTGTGCGTAGCGATTCCGGCTCTGGTTCAGTAGGCAGCATCCATCGTGAACACGCATCGATTCCTGTCATTCCCGTCCGCACGGTGGCTGCTGGCCGTTGCGGCGCTGCTCGGCGCCGCCGCCGTGCCGTCGCGCGGCGTCGCCCAGCCGTGTCCGGCGATCCCGAACGTCTGCGTCGAAGCCGACTCCGCCCAGTTCAGCGTCGTCAAGCGCGGCCGGCGCGCGGCGAAGATGAAGTGGAAGGCCTCGGCGCTCGACATCGCGCTCGACGACCTCGCCGACCCGACCGCCGACGCCGCGTATGCGTTCTGCATCTACGCCGGCACGGCCGAGGCGCTGGTGAAGGACGTCACGATCGGACCGGGCGACGACTGGAAGGGCGGGCGGACGAGCTACTGGTACCAGCGCGACCGCAACCTCGGCGACGGCGTGACCTCGATCCGCGCCTTGCCCGGCAGTCTCGAGAACGCGCAACTGTCGCTCGTCGCGCGCGGCGACGAGCTGCTCAGCATCGGCTTCCCGCTCGGCGACGACAAGTTCCCGCTGCTCGTCCAGCTCGGCAATCCGAGTCAGGGCATCTGCTGGGAGACGACGTTCGAGAAGACGGCGTTCGCGAAGAACGGCGTCAACAAGCGCGGCACGCTGCGCACCGCGGCGGTGCTCAAGCCCGAGCGCTGCCGCGACGGCGTCGGCTGTGCGGTCGAGCGGCCGCTGATCGGCGCGGCGCTGTGCCGCGATCGCGTCGCCGCCGGCGGCGGCATGGCGAAGCGCATGAAGATCAAGATGGGCGACATCACCCGCTGCCGCCAGCGCGAGGCGGTGGGCAAAACCGATGGCGCCTGCGACCCCGGCCTGTGCCCGTACACGAATCCCGCCTGTGCGGCGCTCGACTCGAATCTCAAGCGCGCCGTGGTGCGCGCCATCGGGCATTACTGGACCAAGCTCGAGACCGCCTGCGACGACATCAGCGTCGCCGCCGTGCAGGAGAGCACGCCGGGTTGGGGCACGCCGTGCGGTCATGCGCGCTCGCTCGACGAGCTCATGGCCTGCCTCGAGACCGACGCGTGGAGCGAGTACGGCAACCTCCTCGGCGACGCCGTGTTCGGCACCCAGGGCCGCCTGCCCGACGATCTTCTCCGCTGCCGCAAGGAGATCGCCAAGCAGACGCAGAAATACTCCTCGAAGTTCAACACGCTGCTCTACGCCTGCCGGCGCGCGCCGATCGTCCGCGGCCGCCCCTGCCCCGAGGATCCGCTGATCACCGGCCAGACGATCTTCAGCAACTACGTCGCCAAGCTGCGCAACTCGTGCGACGACGCCCAGGTCGCGCGCCTCGAGTTCGGCGCGCCGTGCACCGGCGCCACGACGCTCACCGAGCTCACCGACTGCCTCGGCGCCCACGCCCGCGAGCTCGCCTTCCGCGGCGTCGCGCTGTCGTACCCCGGCCCGTAGCCCGGCGCGGCGACCGCGCCCCACGCAGGACGATTCTCCAACCGAGGCGCGTGCGTGCTATGCGGCGCGTGCCGCGTCGTGCGCGCCCCTGCTCGGCTTCGCGCGCCGCCGGGTCAGAGCTTGTCCTTGAACAGTGCCCCGGAGTTGATCGCATCAGCGGCGTCGAACGAGGACTGCCAGCACCTGCCGCCGCTGGCGGCATCTTCGACGAACTGCACGAGGATCGTCGTCGAGGCGGCGAGGGGGAGCGGCAGCGTCAGATTCGCTCCCTTGCCTTTGACCAGGAGCTTCGCGGGGGAGCCTGCCTTGAGCGCGGCTGTCGTGATGCCGTCCGCATTCGCCGCCTTGTTTGCGTAGGTGAATTTGGACCGTTTCGACGTCCAGCTCGCCCCCGATTCCAGCAGCGGACGCATCGCCAACGCCCCGTCGCCGTACACGCAGAGGCGATAGCTGGTCGCGATCGTCGGATCGGCGAGCTCGCCCGCGCCGATCACGCCCTTCCATTTCCAGACGAGCTTGCGCTTGTTCGGGTCCCACGGGATCGGCGAAGCGCAGGCGCTGCCGATACGCGAAGGCCTTGGCGATGTTGTAGGCCACGACGCGCACTTCGAGGCCGCCTGCGTCCTCTTTCAGCACACGTGGCGGGTGGCCTGTTCGCCCCAGCACCGGCGACTCTCCCGGCGCCAGCAGTCCGTTGACAGCGACCAGCGCCGCAATGAGCATCGCGGCGGCGGTAAGCCCCACCAGCAGCCGGACGATGAGCGCAGGCACAGCAAGCCTCCTCGAGCGACGGAATACACCGCTGTTCCCGGTGCGTCACGCCGAACTGATCGTCGCGGCGGTGCCCCGACGCGGCGGCGTGTGGCCGCTCGAACGCCGAGGGCGATTACCTGCCGGCCCGACACGTGGAGGCGGTCATTCGTTGACATGGACCATGAAATGGTCCATTCGAATGGCGGCGGCGAACCACCCATTGAGCACGAGGCTATGAAGGTCTCCGTTACCGACGCAAAGGCGCAACTCACCGATCTCGTACGCCGCGCCGAGGCGGGCGACGAGGTCATCCTCACTCGTCGCGGCCAGGCGGCCGTGCGTCTCGTTCCGGTGAGAGCCGTGCGGAATCGCAAGGCGCGGCGAGCACTGCTCGAGGCCGTCCGGATTGCGGGTGCGGCCAAGGCGACGCCCGGTCCCCGCGCCGCGCGCAGTCAGGATTTCCTCTATCGCGATGACGGATTGCCGGGATGATTGCCGTCGATACGTCCGCGCTGATGGCGGTCCTGCTGGATGAGCCGCACGCCGAGCGGTGCATGGCCGCGCTCGAGGCGGAGCCCGACCCGCTGATTTCCGCCGCAACGGTGGCGGAAGCGCTGATCGTCGCTGCCGTGCGTAACGTCGGTGAGGAGATGGCGCGGCTGATCGACGGGCTCGGATTCGAAATTGTCGACCTGACGCCGGCCGCGGCACGCCGGGTGGCCGCCGCGTATGCCCGATGGGGCAAGGGCAACCACCGGGCGGCTCTCAATCTTGGCGACTGCTTCGCTTATGAGATCGCGAAGCAGCGCGACTGTCCGCTGCTTTACGTGGGCAAGGACTTCGCCCGGACCGACATCCGATCGGCCCTCTGACTACGCGGACAGGCCGTGGTCCGGGCAGGCAGCACCCGCTGGGTGACCCGTCGCTTTCGCACGGCACCGCGGATCTGCTCGCAAGGGCGGCGTGCGGCGAATGGCCCCGCGCGGGCATCCCGCGGCCGCGGGCTCCGCCCGCATCATCGGACGCGGGGCACGCTTCCGCGCACTACGCTGCGGGCGAGATGCCCGCGCTCCCGGACGCGTATCGCTCCGCGCCCGAGCCTCTCGCGGGCTCGCGCCTCCCGGCACGCGGGCATGGGCGGGCGCGGCGGGCGTTCCACCGGTCAGTCGCGCTCGCGGAGCGCCGCGAGCAGCAGGCGCAGCTCCGGATCGTCGACGGCGCGGTCGTGTCGTGCCGCCGGATCGACGTGCAGGAAGCCGCGACAGAGCGCGATGATCGCCAGCTCGGCGCTCGGATGCGGAGAGTGGCGCAGCGCGGTCAGAAAACGCCGGAACACCTGCGGGCGGGAACGCAGGCGCGCCTTGCGGCCGAGGCGCAGGAACCGGTGCCAGACGTACTCCGGATCGTCGTACGCGGGCTCGTGGCGGCCGAGGACGTCGCCGGGCGGAGCGTGCGGACCGGTGCCGCGCACGGCGTGGATGACGGCGTAGCCGGCGGCGCGGAAGCGGGCGACCTGGTCCGTCTCGGCGGTCAGGCCCGGCTCCAGCGGGCACTGCCGCAGTGCCGCGGTGCGGAAGAGCTTGACGCCCTCGATCGGGCCGAGCAGCGGATCCGCCAGGCGGCCGAGACACAGCGCCGCCTCGTCGCGCATCGCGGCGTGCAGGGTCGCGAGGCAATCCGGATCGAGGATCATGTCGGCGTCGCACTGCAGCATGAGCTCGGTGGAGACGTGCGCGACGCCCTGGCCGAAGGCCTCGGTGAAGCCGTCGACGTGCTCGACGATCACCCGCCGGCCGGCCGGCCGGCTCTGGCCGTCGAGCGCCGCGAGGACGCGCGGCAGCGTCGGCTCGCCCACGGTCAGCACCAGCGCGGTGACGTCGCGCAATGGCTCGCCCATCACGCGTCCTCGACGGGCGTGAAGCCCAGGCGGCGGTACAGGCGGATCGCATCGGGGCGCTCGGTGCCGGCGAAGGCGCGCCGCGCGCCGTCGCGCGCCAGCCGGTGGAGGGCGCAGCGGATCATGGCCAGGCCGAGTCCGCGGCGGCGGTGCGTGCCGCGCACCGCCAGCAGGTGGACATAGCCGTGTGCGGTGCCGGCGACGCGGCGGACGCTGACCGTCGCGACGGCGATGCCGGCCTCGGCGACCACCAGGGTCTCCCGCGGTCCGGGAAAGCGGCGCCAGAATGTCGCCAACCCGGCTGCGGAGCCGCGCTCGGCCCCGAACGCGTCCGCGATCAGCGCCAGCCACGCGGCATGATCGGCCGCGGCGAGCAGCGATGCCGCGATGCCGGGCGGTTCCTCGTCCGACAGCCTCCGGCTCAGGAGCACGCGCGTCCCCAGAGCCGGAGCAGGAGACGGCCGGGCGCCCCCGGCGCGTCGGTGAATGCGGTCCGCCCGTGCAGCATGCGGTGATTGTCGACCAGCAGCAGATCGCCGCCGCGCAACCGCAGGCGGGTGCGCCACTCGGGCCGGGCGGCGAGCGCGTCGAGCTGATCCATCGCGGCGACGGATGCGGCATCGAGTGGGGCCCGAGCGGCCGCGTGGCCGGACTCGATGTAGCGACGCAGATAGTGGAGGCGGCGGGTCGCCCGATCGCCGCCGACGATCGGGCGTCGCAACGTCGCCGTGCCGGGCACCTGCCCGTCGGTGTCGAAGTGATGCAGGCGGGACAGCGCGGCGCGCGCCGGCGGCGCCAGCGCCTCGATGATCGCGTGTCCATCGACGAGCAGGGTGTCGCCCCCGTCGTGCGCCGGCCGAATGCAGCACAGGGCGATCAGGTCCGGCGGCAGGAGGTGCATGTAGGTGCCGTCGGTGTGCAGGTCGCCGCCGCCGGTGCCGTGCGAGTAGTACGTCCGCGGGTGGGCGTCGCGGCCGCGATCCTCGACGTGGTGCACCAGCGTGCCGTCGGCATACTGCACCAGCGGGCGCGCGAAGCGTGTAAAGCGGCGCAGCGCTTCCCGCTCGGCGGCCTGCGGGTCGCGAACGTCGGCGAGGCGCAGCAGCGTCCAGCCGCGGGCGCGGATCGCCTCACGCGGGTCGCCGTTCTCCACGATGCCGTCCATCCCCTCGCCCCCGCGAGCCGCGGCTCGCCTCATGCGGCGCGGATGGTATGAAGATCCGCCGCGCCCCTCAACCGCACCATGCGCCTCCTCTATGTCGGCCCCCTGCCCCCGTACCCCGGGGGATCGGCGCGCTCCGCGGTCCAGTTGCTCGCGGGACTGGCCCAGCTCGGGTACACGGTGCGCGCCCTGGCGCCGGCGGAGTCGGCGGGACCGGCCGGGTCGCCGGCCGCCGCGCTGGCCGGGATGGTGCCGTTCCCGGTGCAGGACGTTCCGGTCTCCGGGTTCGGGTTCGACCACACCCGTCCGCTGGCGGAGGAGGCGCGGCGCCGTGACGACGAGCGGCTGCGGCGCGCCCTCGCCAGGGAAATCGCCGCACAGCGTCCGGCGGCGATTTTCGTCGGCCGCGAGCCGCTCGCGCCGGTGGTCGTCGGCGCCGCGCGCGCCGCCGCGGTTCCGGTGCTGGTGCGGACGCCCGGCGGCACCATGCTCGAGATCCTGGCGGGGCGCTATCCGCCGGCGCGCGCGGCGGCGATCGTCGAAGCCCTGCGGCAGGCAGCGGCCGTGGTCTCGCCGGCCCGGCATCTGGCGGAGGCCATGGCGGCACGGTTCGCCCTGCCCGCGCTGGAGGTGGTGCCGAACGCCATCCCGCTTCCCCTGCTGACCCACCGCCCGGGCGCGAAGCAGCGGCTGGGGTTGGCGGCGAGCGACCCGGTCGTGGCGCACGTCTCGAATCTGGTGTCGTGCAAGCGCGCGCTCGACCTGATCCCCGCCGCGCTGCGCCTGCGCGCCGCCGGCGTGCGGCCGCGGTATCGGATCGCCGGCGACGGCCCGCAGCGCGCGGCGCTGGAACAGGCGGCCGCGGCGTGCGCGCTCGGCTGGCGGTTTCTCGGCCACCTGCCGTACGCCGACATTCCGGAGGTCCTGTCCGCGGCCGACGTCCTGGTCATGCCGGGCGATGCCGACACCATGCCGCGCGTGTGTCTGGAGGCGATGGCGGTCGGAGCCGTCGTGGTGGCGGCCGATATCCCGGCGACGCGCGAGCTGCTCGCGGACGGGGCGAGCGGGCTGCTCTTCCCGGTCGGTGATGCCGCGGCACAGGCCGCGGCGATCGCCCGCGTCCTGACCGACGCCGACCTGGCGCGGCGGCTGCGCGCCGCGGCGCGGCGCCGTGTCGCCGACCGCGATGTGTCCGTCGCGGCGCAGCGGTACGCCGCCATTTTGGCGCGGATCGCCCGACCCGCATCGGCGCGCCCGGGCGCGGATAGTCCTCCGCCCGCGCCGCGGCGGGGGATACGGCCAGACGCAACAAGACTCCACAGATGACGCAGATGACGCAGAGGGCCGGCAGAGAACCTGTCCAACAGGTCTCTGCGTGCGCTCAGCGCAGCAGCGCGGCGCCGCGCTCGAAGCACCAGAAGGCCGCCAGCGCGCCCATCGTGTAGAGCGGCACCTCGCGCAGCCAGAGCGGTGCGCGCCGCGGCAGGCGCGCCAGCGCCGCGGCGGCGAGCAGCCAGGCGGCGACGAACGCGAGCTGGCCGAGCTCGATGCCGCAGTTGAAGGCGAACAGCGCCAGCGGCACATCGCCCGGCGGCAGCCCGACCTCCTGCAGCGCGCCGGCGAAGCCGAGCCCGTGCAGCAGGCCGAAGCCGCCCGACATCAGCCACGGCCGGCGGCGCACCAGCGTCGGCCGCGCATCGGGTTCGCGTGCCAGCTCGACGGCGAGCCAGAAGACGCTGAGCGCGATCGCCAGCTCGATCGGCCGGCTCGCACGCGCAGGAGGTCGAGCACGGCGAGCGACAGCGTGATGCTGTGTCCGACGGTGAAGGCGGTGACGGTGGCGACGAGTTGACGGCGCGTGCGCACGAGCAGCAGCAGGCCGGCGACGAAGAGCAGATGATCGAGGCCGGTGAGGATGTGTTCGATGCCGATGCGCGCGTAGCCGCGGACGATGCGCAGCGGCGCCTCGCGCGCCGGGACGACGAACTCCGGCGCCGCGGCGCGCACCACGCCGCGCACGACGCGCCCGTCGGCGAGCGTGACGCGCACCAGCGCGTCGACGCCGGCGGCCGCGAGTCCCTCGACGGCCAGCGTCTGTCCGACCAGGCCGGTGGCGCCGCAGTCGACGCGCCAGCGCGTCAGCAGCGCGTCATCCTCGGCGCGCACCTCGCGCGCCGACGTCGGCCGGCAATGCGGCGGCAGGCGGGCGGCGAGCGCGCTGCCCGGCGGCTGCAGCGCCGAGATCTTGAACAGCACGTCGGCCTGCCCCGGCGTGCGTTCGGTCACCTCGAGCAGCGCCGGCGCGAGCGGATGCGCGGCCGCGATCGCGGCGAGCAGCACGGCGGCGAGTGGCAGCGCCGGGCAGGGACGGGGGACGCACCGCACCGCGCTCAATCCTCGAAGCGCGGCCGGCGCTTCTGGCGGCGGGCGGTGATCGCCTCCTGCGGGTAGCCCGTATGAGCTGGCGATTGCCCATAACCGTCAGTACCGGTCCTCCGGCCCACACCTCGATCGAGCCCGGTCGTAGCGCACCCGCAGCCCGCCGGAGAAGGGAAAGTCCGTCCCGCCTGCCGCCGCCGGCACGGTGGGGAGGGCCGCGCAGCCGACGCAGGGCGGCTTCCGCACCCGGTCGAGCAGCGACACGTCGCGCTCCAGCGTTTCCAGCTCGTGGCGGCGCGCGGCGACCACGCGCTGGACGACGGTGGCGACGAAGTCCTCCGCCAGATCCATGTCGCCCGCGAGGTCGAGGAAGGCGACCTCCGGCTCGACCATCCAGAATTCCATCAGGTGGCGGCGCGTCTTCGACTTCTCGGCGCGGCACGTCGGTCCGAAGACGTACACCTTGCCGAGCGCGAGCGCGCCGGCCTCGGCGTAGAGCTGACCGCTCTGCGTCAGATACGCGGTCTCGTCGAAGTAGGGCGTCTCGAACAGCGTCGTCGTGCCCTCGCACGCGGCGGGGGTGAGGATCGGGGCATCGAAGAGGACGAAGCCGCGGCTGTCGAAGTACTCGCGGCAGGCGCGGATCACCTCGGCGCGGATGCGCAGGATGGCGTGCTGGCGGGCCGAGCGCAGCCAGAGATGGCGGTGGTCGAGGAGGAAGTGGACGCCGTGCTCCTTGGGTGTGATGGGATACTCGGCCGCCTCGTGCACGACGAAGAGATCGGTGACGCCGAGCTCGTAGCCGAGCGGCGCCCGCTCGTCCTTGCGCACCAGACGGTGACGGTCAGCGCCGACTCCTGCGGCAAGTGGTCGGCGCGGGCGAACTGCTCCTCAGGCACGTCCTTCTTGAACATCACGCACTGCAGGGTGCCGGTGCCATCGCGCAGCAGCAGGAAGTGCAGCTTGCCGCTGGAGCGCTTGTTGTAGAGCCAGCCCTTGAGCGTGACCGTCTCGCCGTCGTGCCTGCCGATGTCTTCGATGTAGACCCACGGGCTCATGATGTCTTTCTAGACTACAAACCGCGCCCGCCCCACCCCGGGCAGCATTCGACGGAAGCGGCGATGCGCGACCCGCCGACACGCTCGGCCGGAGGAGCGCGGTGAGCAGCGACGCGCCCATCTCCGATGCTTCCGCATGCATTCCATTGACGGCACCAGTGCGGTTCTCCTAGGGTCTCCGCGTCGGCTCCGGGGCTGCAGACCGATACCGCGCCAACCTCAACTGCATCATCAGGGGGGACATCCATGCAGACGACGATCCTGGCCAAGGTACGTACGCTGGGAGGTATCGCAGTGTGCGGCGCGCTGCTCGCCGCTGCCACGGCGCAGGTGGCGGACGCCGCGTGGTGCGGCGTGACCGTCACCGCCGACGGAGCGACGATCAATCTCACCGCCAACGAAGACCTGCAGCGGAAACGGCCTGACCATCGCGGCCGACAGCGTCACGGTCAACGGCAACGACCACACGATCACGGGCAGCGGTAACAGCAACGGCGTGGTGATCAAGAACTGCAAGGGCGCCAAGCTCCACCAGGTGACGATCAAGAACTTCAAGAAGGCCGTCCGCTTCGAGGGCGTCGCGGGCGATCTCGCGGAGAGCAACCTGGTCGAGTACGTCACGCTCGAGAATAACGTGAATTACGGCGTCGAATTCGCGGCCGGCAGCAAATCGAACGTGGTCCGCAACTCGATCGTGCGCAACAACGGCGACGAGGGCGTGCACTTCGGAACCGGCAGCAACAGCAACGTGCTGGCTTCGAGCAGCATCTACGACAACATGCGCGAGCAGGTGTACGTGCAGACCAACGTCGGCGGCTGCACCAACGTCAACAACCAGCACTTCATTCAGTTCAATTGCATCCGCGGCGGCGAGCTCACGCTGAAGGTCGATCGCTCGCAGGGCAACTACATTCGCGGCAACGTGTTCCGGGACGCGCCGGTGTGGTTCACCGCCGGCGCCAAGGACAACAACTTCGGCCAGGACGGCGGCACCCCCTGCAGCACCGACGCGCAATGCGGCACCAACAACGGCGATCCGGTCTGCTCCACGCTGGGCAAGTGCGTGCGCGGTACCTGCTGGGGCAACCTGATCGACGCCGCACACCTCGAATTCCGCCATCTGCCGGCAGACGGTGGCGACGGCACCATTCTGCCCGCGAACACCAACACGGTACGCCACCTCCAGATCACCGGTCAGCCCGCGGACGGCGACTGCGTGATTTTCAGCGGCAACCTGGGCGGCCCGTTGCCGCATTCCAACGTCGTACGCGACTCGACCCTTGCGTGCGGCACCAATGCGTTCCAGCTCGATCGCGTCGCCAGCGACACCCAATCGGCGTCGAACGCGGTCTGCGCCAGCACCTGCAACGGGGCGACCTGCACCGAGGGCGGGGGCAATCCCAACGGCGGCAGTCAGAGTGGCGACGACACCACTCCGCAATCCATCGCCATCAGCGCCAGCTGTCCGTGATGCGGTGACGCTCCGGCGATGCGCGTCTACCTGATGCTGTGGTGCCTCGGCATTTTCGCCGGGGCGATGGCGGCCGCGTGGGTGCTGCGGCGCCGGGACGCGCTGTCGGGATGGACGATCGCCGCGCTGATCGTCGCCATCGCCGGTCTGCTGATCGGGGCGAAGTGGCACGGGCGCTTGGAGGAGTTTCCCATCCTCCAGGCGCTCGCCATTCCAACGGGCGGCTTCTCGGATCCCGGGTATCGCCTGCCGCTCGGCATCCTCACCGGCGGGATCTTCGCCGGGATGTTCTGCCTCGCCGTGCGCGCGCCCTGGCGCGCCGTGGGTGACGCGCTGGCGGTCGGCGCCTGCGTGATGATCGCGGTGGGCCGGCTCGGCTGCCTCTATGTCGGTTGCTGCGTCGGCGGCGTGTGCAGTGCCTGGTTGCCGTGGTGCCACAGCTATGTGCCGCACAGCCTCACCTTCCTCGAGCAGGTGGACCGCGAGGTCATCACCACGGCCGCGCACGCGTCGCTGCCGGCGCATCCGCTGCCGCTCTATTTCATGGCCGGCGCCCTGCTGCTGCTGGCCGTCCTGCTGACCATGCTGCGGCGCGGCGCGCCGCCGGGAACGCTGCTGCTGGTGTTTGCCCTGGCGCATCCGGCGACGAAGCTGTTCATCGAGAGCTTCCGCTTCATGCCGCGCGAGCCGTGGCTGATGGTCGGCGTCCCCGCGACGCAGCTGGCGATCGGCGTCATCGGCGCCACGGCGTGGGGACTGCGTCGCCTGTGGCGGCCGGCGACGGTCGCGGCGCGCGCCGGTAGCTGACGCGGCGACGTCTCTACGGTCGTACGGCGGTCTGCTGCGGAAGACGCCCGCGGTCCCGCGCGCGCCGTTCAGCCGTCGGCGCGTGGGTGCGCCAGCGGTGGGAGACAGGCGCGGTTGGAAACGGGGGAGATGACTTCCGGGCGCCGCGGCAGGGCAGTACCGCGCCTGCGGAGGTCACCCCCGCCGAGGCCCCAGCGCTTGGCAACGCAAGCGGTGTTCGTCGCCCTCGGGTCAGTGGCAGGCATCGGTGTCCTGCGGGGCGACTGCAACGGGGCGGAGCAGGAGTCGTATCGCTGCCACCGCGACCCCGATCGCCGCAGCCGCCAGGGCCAGCGACATACCGTTCGACATCATCGGCGGATGCCAGGGCGCGTCGAAGATGGCGAGCCACGATCCCGAGGCGCCGACGGCGTAGCGGCGGAGGTTCTGCGCAAAGGCGAGGGCGGGTAGCCCGTATGAGGGCCCGTATGAGGCGGGTAGCCCGTATGAGCTGGCGATTGCCCATAACCGTCAGTATCGGTCCTC
>CBFGUK010000048.1:0-26890 GCA_965651925.1 uncultured bacterium
TATCTCGCGGTGCTGGTGCCGCACGTGCTGCTGGCGACGGCGCTCGGGCCGATGGCGGTGCGGCTGATCCAGCTCGCGCTGTGGCGCGGCGACTTCGCCGCGCACCGCCGCCTCGCTCGCGTCACCGCGCCGCTGTGGGTGTTCGTCGCCGCCAGCGGCTGGCTGATCTACTATCTGCTCTACGTGCGGACGTACTGACTGGCGGACGGTGCGCGACGGCGCCCGGAGGAGGACTGCGACATGACACTCGCCGAACAGACGGCGCTGGTCACCGGCGCCGGCTCGGGCATCGGCCGCGCCATCGCGCTGGCGCTGGCGCGCGAGGGCGCGATGGTGGCGGTGAACGACCTGCGCGAGGAGGCGGCGGCGGAGACCGCGGCGGCGATCACCGCGGCCGGCGGGCGGGCGCTCGCGGTCGCCGCGGACGTCGCCGACGGGCGTGCGACGCTGCGCATGTTCACCCGCGTGCTGAGCGCGTGGAACACGCTCGACATCCTCGTCAACAACGCCGGCGCGGTGTTCATGGCGCCGCAGGTCACCGCCGCCTTCGATGCGCTCGCCGCGGAGGTGGCCGCCGGCGGCCCGCCGACGACGGTGCTCGACGCGACGGCGACGCTCGAGGACAGCGCCTGGCGGCGGACGCTCGCCATCCATCTCGACGGCACGTTCCACTGCACGCGCGAGGCGCTGAAGGTGATGCAGGTGCGGCGCCGCGGCCGCATCGTCAACATGGCCTCGGTCGCCGGCACGACCGGGCTCGCCGGCGCGCCGGATTACAGTGCCGCGAAGGGCGGCATCATCGCGTTCACGCGCTCGGTGGCGAAGGAGGTCGCGCATCTCGGCATCCAGGTGAACGCCGTCGCGCCGGGCTTCGTCGACACACCGCTGCTCGACGCGCTGTCGCCGACGATGAAGATGATGGTGCTCGCGCAGACGCCGCTGCGCCGGCTCGGTACCGCCGAGGAGATCGCCGCCGCGGTCTGCTACCTCGTCTCGCCCGGCGCGGCGTTCGTCACCGGCCAGGTGCTGAGCCCGAACGGCGGCTACGACATCTGAGCGTCCCCCGTCGCCGCGCGCCGGAGCGGACTGGCCACGGAGGCGTAGAGGACACCGGGTCGCGATGGTCGTTTCATCTCGTTCCGATGGACGATTCCCGTCGGTGTCCTCCGGTCCTCGTGGCCATACCGACGACGCAAGTGGCTGGCGCCCGCCGCGTGCATGCGGCATAACGACCGGCGATCGACTGTTGCCCGGGAGGAATCATGACGGCAGCGACTTCGCTCTTCATCCGCAACGCCGAGATCGTCGACGGCACGGGCGCGCCGCCGCAGCACGGCGACGTCGCCGTCGTCGACGGCGTCATCGCCGCCGTCGGCCGTGACCTGCCGCGCAGCGGGCTGCCGGCGGACGCGCGCGAGGTGGATGCCCGCGGGCGCGTCGTCGCCCCGGGATTCATCGACGTGCACACGCACTTCGATCCGCAGATCTGCTGGGACCGCCTCGCGACCCCGTCGCTCGAGCACGGCGTCACCACCGTCCTGATGGGCAACTGCTCGCTGTCGCTGGCGCCGGTGAAGGCGGCCGATCGCCGCGCACTGGCCGGCATGTTCAAGCAGATCGAGGACATTCCGCTGGCGACGTTCGAGGCCGGCGTGCCGTGGAGCTGGGAGACCTACCCGGAGTATCTCGAGGCGATCCGGCCGGGGCTGGGGATCAACGTCGCCGGGCTGGTCGGTCACTCGGCGCTGCGCACCTACGTGATGGGCGCGGCGGGACAGGAACGCGCCGCGACCGACGAGGAGATCGCGGCGATGGGCCGCGTCCTGCAGGACGCGATCCGCGGCGGCGCTGCCGGCCTGTCGACCTCGTACGTCGACATCGACGAGCACATGCGCCCGGTGCCGAGCCGCTTCGCGACGCGCGACGAGATCATCGCGCTCGGCCGCGCGATGCGCGAGGTGGGCCGCGGGCTGATCCAGACCGTGCCGGTGTTCTTCAGCCCGTTCGATCAGCTGCAGAACATCCACGAGATGGGCGAGATCTCGCGCGCCACGGGGCTGCTCTGCAGCGTCGCGCCGATCGTGCACAACGTCCTGTCCGGCACGCTCTGGAAGGATTCGCTCGACGCGCTCGACGAGGAGGCGCAGCGCGGCGCGCGCGTCTACGGGCAGAGCATGCCGCGTACGTTCGACATCAACATCCGGCTCTCCGAGACCTCCTTCCTCCTCTACGCGCTGCCGGCGTGGGCGGAGATCATGCGCATGCCGCTCGGCGAGCGGCGCGCCGCGTTCGCCGATCCGGCGCGCCGCGACGACCTGCGCAACCAGGCGATGCTGCTCGGGCCGCTCCTGCAGGTGATGATCGTCGGCCAGACGCGCCCCGAGCACGCGGCGCTGCAGGGCCGGCTGCTCACCGACATCGCCGCCGAGCGCGGCGTGACGCCGGCCGACGTCATGCTCGATCTCGCGTGCAGCGAGGACCTCGCGACCGAGTTCTCGGTGCGCAACGTCATCCACGCCGATCCCGACGGCGTGACGGCGATCCTCAGTCACCCGCGCATTCACATCGGCGCCAGCGATGCCGGCGCGCACATCGCGCAGTTCTGCGGCGCCGGCGACACGAGCTACCTGCTCGCGCGCTGGGTGCGCGACCTGAAGGCGTTCACACTCGAGCAGGCGGTGCATCGCCTCACCGGCGAGCTCGCCGATGCGTTCGGCATCCGCAACCGCGGCCGGCTCGTGCCCGGCCAGGCGGGCGACCTCGTCGTGTTCGATCCCGACACGATCGATCGCGGTGCCGAGGACTTCGTCTCCGACGTGCCGGGCAGCGCGAACCGCTACGTCCGCCACGCGACCGGGATCGAGCTCGTCGCCGTCAACGGCGCCGTCACCTGGGAGCAGGGCGCCTACACCACCGCACGCGCCGGAACGATCGTCTGACGTCACGCGCGCGGCGCGGGCAACCCGTGCCCGCGCCGCCACGCTTTGCCAGTGACAGCTGACCTTCGACTTGCGGTGCTGCTGCAGATGCGCTAGACGCGGCGCGAACAGGGAAGTCCGTTCTGGCGGCTTATGGGCGGATTGCACGACTTCAGGCACAACCGCTGCGCGATCCAGGACCATGCAGCTTCCCGGGTGAGTTCGTGAAAGGAGGGAGGCAGCGATGGCACAGGGAACCGTGAAGTGGTTCAGCGCCGAGAAGGGCTACGGATTCATCAGCCGTGATGACGGCGAGGATGTCTTCGTGCACTACAGCGCGATCGGGGGTGACGGCTTCAAGACCCTCGAGCAGGGCCAGCGCGTCACGTTCGACGTGACCGACGGCAAGAAGGGCCCGCAGGCGGCCAACGTGCAGAAGGAGTAAGCCGCACGACCGCAGCGACGCACTCACGCGCCCCCGACCGGCACCGCCGGCGGGGGCGCGCGCGTTTGAAGGACCGGACGGGCCGCCGGGGCGCCACGTTTCGGAACACGGGCTCCGCGTTGTTCTCCGTATCGGACGTCTGTCCGGACGTGACGTCCTGGCGGTGTGAATTTCTGGAGCGCGGAAGCGCGGTGCCGGGCAACGCCGGCTGACCACCTCGCCGTCGACCTGCAGCGAGCACGCGTACCGCGACGCCGGCGCATCGAAGGGCGAGCGGATCGGTGATGCGCGGGCGCTTCCACGATCGTTCCCGCTGCTCGCTCGCCTTGCCGGACGGGCGCTGCTAACACTGATCGCGCCCCGTTTTTCAGCAGCAGCAAGGAGTCCCGCATGGATCCCAGGCACCGCAGTCGCGCCATCACCGAAGGGCCCGATCGCGCGCCGTCGCGCGCGATGTTCAAGGCCATCGGCTTCACCGACGAGGACCTCGAGAAGCCGCTGGTCGGCATCGCCAACACGTGGATCGAGGTGATGCCGTGCAATTTCCACCTGCGGCGGCTCGCCGAGCGGGTGAAGGAGGGCGTGCGCGCCGCCGGCGGGACGCCGATCGAGTTCAACACCGTGGCGGTCTCCGACGGGATCTCGATGGGCACAGAGGGCATGAAGGCCTCACTGGTCAGCCGCGAAGTGATCGCCGACTCGATCGAGCTCGTCACCCGCGGGCACCTGTTCGATGCGGTCGTCGCGCTGTCCGGGTGTGACAAGACGATCCCCGGCACGATCATGGCGCTGGCGCGCCTCGATCTGCCGTCGGTGATGCTCTACGGCGGCTCGATCGCTCCCGGCCATCTGCACGGCAAGGACCTGACGATCCAGGACGTGTTCGAGGCGGTCGGCGCCTACTCGGCCGGTACGCTCGACGCCGCGGGACTGCGCGCGGTCGAGGATGCCGCGTGTCCCGGACCGGGCGCGTGCGGCGGCCAGTTCACCGCCAACACGATGGCGATGGCGGGCGAGATGCTCGGCATCTCGCCGATGGGCAGCGCCAGCGTGCCGGCGATGGACAACCACAAGGACGCCGTCGCCTACGACGTCGGCAAGCTGGTGATGCAGGTGCTGGCGCGCGGCCACACGGCGTGCACGATCCTCACCCGCGACGCCATCCTCAATGCGATCGCCGGCGTGTGCGCCTCGGGCGGGTCGACGAACGCCGTCCTGCACCTGCTCGCGATCGCGCACGAGGCGGGGGTGCCGCTCGAGATCGACGATTTCGACCGGGTGAGCGCCGAGACGCCGCTGCTCTGCGATCTCAAGCCCGGCGGGCAGTACGTCGCCGCCGACCTCTACCGCGCCGGCGGCGTGGCGCTGGTGGCGAAGCGGCTGCTCGATGCGAAGCTGCTGCGTGCCGATGCGGTGACCGTCACCGGGCGGACGATCGGCGAGGAGGCCGCGAAGGCGACCGAAACGCCGGGGCAGGTCGTCGTGCGGCCGCTCGACCGACCGCTCAAGCCGACCGGCGGGCTCGTGATCCTCAAGGGCAACCTCGCTCCGGAAGGGTGCGTGGTGAAGGTGGCCGGCCATGAGCGGACGCTGCATCGCGGTCCGGCGCGCGTCTTCGAGCGCGAGGAGGACGCGTTCGCGGCGGTGAAGGCGCGCGCGATCCAGGCGGGCGACGTGGTCGTCATCCGCAACGAGGGGCCGGTCGGCGGCCCGGGCATGCGCGAGATGCTCGGCGTCACCGCGGCGCTGGTCGGCGAGGGGCTCGGCGAAACCGTCGCGCTGCTCACCGACGGCCGCTTCTCCGGCGCGACGCACGGCCTCATGGCCGGGCACGTGGCGCCCGAGGCGGCGCGCGGCGGGCCGATTGCCGCGGTGCGCGACGGTGACATCATCGTCTTCGACATCGTCAACCGCCGGCTGCAGATCGAAGTCGACGCCGCGGAGCTGGACCAGCGCCTCGCCGGCTGGCAGGCGCCGCCGCCGCGCTACGCGCGCGGCGTGTTCGCGAAGTACGCGCGCAGCGTCTCGTCGGCGTCGCGCGGCGCCGTCACGAGCTGACGGCGGTTCTCATGCCCGCGGTTTCGCGACGCGAGACCGCGGGTGGTGGGCAACCGGTGGAGGGCGCGGCTCGCGCCGCGCCGCGAACGGGCGTTGCTTGTTCAACCGGCGCCGACGGAGCGGCGCCCTCCAGTGCGGTGCGGACGACGGTTCCCTCCTGCACGAGGAGACACGCCGTCCAGCCGTGCACGGCGCGCGTTCGGCTGCCGCGCGAGCCGTCTCGCTACGCTGCCTGTGCTTCGCGCGCCGCGCGCACGCCGTCGTGCGCTTCTGGTGCCAGCAGGCGGGCCGGCGGCATGTGCAGGTCCCAGACGAGCCCGAGCGCCGCGCACGCGCGCAGGATGTAGTAGCTGGCGTCGATCTCCCACCAGAAGAAGCCCTGGCGCACGGAGTTCATGTAGCGGTGGTGATTGTTGTGCCAGCCCTCGCCCATGGTGAGCAGCGCCAGCCAGACGTTGTTCCGGCTCGCATCGGTGGTCTGGTAGCGGCGGCTGCCGTAGACGTGCGCCAGCGAGTTGATCGTGAACGTCGCGTGCCAGAGCAGGGTCGTGCTGATGAAGAAGCCCCACACCAGCCACTGCAGGCCGCCGATGAGGAACAGCAGCGCGGCGAGCGCGACCGGCGGCACGAGGAAGTGCTCGTTCAGCCAGCGCAGCTCGGGATACTTCGCCAGATCGGGGATGCGGTCGTAGCGCGTCTCTTCCCAATCGTCGGCGAGGATCCAGCCGACGTGCGCCCACCAGAAGCCATGGCGGACCGGCGAGTGCACGTCCCCTTCCTGATCGGAATACTTGTGATGGACGCGGTGGTTCGCCGCCCACCACAGCACGCCCTTCTGCACCGCCAGGGTGCCGAGCAGCGCGAGCACGAACTGGAACACGCGCCCGGTCTTGTAGCTGCGGTGCGAGAAGTAGCGGTGATAGCCGGCGGTGACGCCGAACATGCGAAGCCAGAACAGCGCCAGACAGACGCCGACGGCTGACCACGACACGCCGGTGTAGAACGCCAGCAGGCAGGCCGCGTGTACGGCCCAGAACGCGGCGCCCGAATCGCGCATGCTGTTGCGGGTTGTCGACTGCTCCATGATTCCTCCCGGGACGCCTGACATCCTAGGCTGGCGTCTGTCACGGAACCGTCACGGGCCGATCACAGGTCGTGAAATCCGGGGGAACTGCGTGACCGGTGACCGGTGACCAGTGACCGGTGACCGGTGTTTGGCAACGAAGGGGTGCTGCGCTGGTCCGTGTTCTGCCGGGAGTGCGCCATCGCGTCCTTCATCCACGCGGCGGAATGATCCATCCCGGGGCTGGATTGCCGGAGGAGGCAGGGGCGCGCATGATCGCGGCGTGCAATCGTTCGCGCTCTACCTGCACATCCCGTACTGCGACTCGAAGTGCCCGTACTGCGATTTCAATTCGTATGCGGTGAGGCGCTGGCCGGAGCGCGAGTATGCCGCCGCATTGACGGCCGAGCTGCAGGCGGCGGCACAGGACCCGGCCTGGGCGGGAGGCGCGGTACAGACGATCTTCTTCGGCGGCGGTACGCCGTCGTTGTTCGACCCGGCGACAATCGCGGGCCTGCTCGCCACCGTGCGCGAGCTCTGGCCCGCCACGCCGGTGGAGATCGAGACCACCCTCGAGGCGAACCCGGGAACGGTCGACGCTACGCGCCTGCGCGGGTTTCGCGCCGCCGGCATCAATCGCCTGAGCTTCGGGGTGCAATCCTTCACCGATGCACACCTCGCGCGCCTCGGGCGCATCCATGATGCGCAGACCGCGCTCAGCGCGCTGGAGCTGGCGCGCGCGGCCGGGTTCACCAACCTCAATCTCGATCTGATCTTCGCCGTACCGGGGCAGACGCTCGACGAGTGGCAGGCCGATCTCGACACTGCGGTCCGCCTCGCGCCGGAGCACATCTCGGCCTACGGCCTGACGTACGAAGAGGGGACGGCCTTCCACGCGCAACTGCGCAGCGGTGCGCTGACGCGCGCCGCCGAGGAGGTCGAGGTCGCGATGTTCGCGCGCACGCGCGCGGTGCTCGCCGCCCACGGCTACGACGCGTACGAGATCTCGAACTTCGCGCGCCCCGGGCGCGCCTGCGCCCACAACCTCACCTACTGGCGCGCCGGGTCGTACCTCGGTGTCGGCGCCGGCGCCCATTCGCACGCCGCCGCCCCGGCCCCGGCGCGGCGCTGGGGCAACATCCGTTCGCCACAGCGCTACATCGAGGCGGCGACCGCCACCGGACGCGCGCGCGCCGGCGAGGAGGTGCTCAGCGACGCGCAGGCACGCGGGGAGTTCGCCTTCCTCGGCCTGCGCTGCAGCGACGGGTTCGCCGCGGCCGACTTCGCTGCTCGGTTCGGCAGCACGCCCGAGGATGCCTTTCCCCACCTGCAGAGCCTGGTGCGGGAGGGCCTGCTGGTGCGTGCCGCCGGCCGCTGGCGGCTCAGCGAACGCGGGCTGCTGGTCGCGGATTCGGTGTTCGCGACCTTCCTGTGACGGGACGTTCGGAGCGTCGCAGGGGTCAGGGTTGGGGGAGCAAGGACCACCCCGATGCCACTCCCCAAACCCCGTAACCCCAACCCCTCAACCCCTTCTGACGCGCGCGGGCGAGGCGCCGGTCGTCAGCCCTTCTTCTGCTCGCGCGCCGCGGCGCGCATGCGCATCTCGGGGATGCCGATCGGCTGCAGGTGCTCGAGGAAGACGCCGTTGAAGTTCGCCGCGATCTCGCTCGCCGTCAGCCCGCCGGGCTTGTACATCATCGCGACCGGCCGCGGCTGCTGGAAGATCGTGTAGCCGAAGCCACGGCGGCCGAAGATCTGGCCGTTCACGTGTGCCGCCTTGTCGGAGGCGAGGAAGGCGATCAGCGGGCCGTTGAGCTCGGGGTTCATCTCCGGCGGCGGATTGTCCTTGTCGACGCCCGGGATGGTCCCGGTCATGCGCGTCATTCCCGAGGGCGCCATGGCGTTGATCGTGATGTTGTACTTCTCGTGCTCGATCGCCCAGACCAGCGTCAGGCCCATGATGCCGGCCTTGGCCGCGCCGTAGTTGCTCTGGCCGAAGTTGCCGCGCAGGCCGGCGCTCGAGGTGATGTTGATCACGCGGCCGAAGCCCTGCTCACGCATGACGGGGAGCGCGTGGCGGCCGCAGTTGAACGTGCCCTTGAGATGCACGGCGAGCACGGAGTCGAAGTCCTCTTCCGTCATCTTCGCCAGCGAGCGGTCGCGCACGATGCCGGCGTTGTTGACCAGGATGTCGATGCGCCCGAAGTTCGCGATCGCGCTCTGGATGATGCGTCCGGCCGCCTCGAAGTCCGATACCGAATCGTAGTTCGGCACCGCATCGCTGCCGAGCGCCTTGATTTCGTTCACCACCTGCTGCGCCGGATCGTCGGCGCCGCCGCGGCCGTCGACGTCGCAGCCGACGTCGTTGATGACGACCTTCGCCCCCTCGCGCGCCAGCGCGATCGCAATGCCACGCCCGATGCCGCGCCCCGAGCCGGTAACGACGGCGACCTTGTCCTTCAGAAGCATCGTTCCTCCTTGTGACAGAACCGCGCGGCTACCAGATCGGTCGCGGAACGGTCAATCAGACGATTGAACGGCGCATCGAGTCATCCCGAAGGAGGCGGGAAGACGCGCGTTTGCACCGTATCGACAACGCTCGCTCTGCCGATCACGCCACGGCGAGGTAGTCGCGCCACGGCTGCCAGTTGTGCCGGGCGAGCCAGGCGGCGATCCAGTCGCGCGCGCCGGGCGTGCCGACCGCGATGAGCAGAAAGCCGTGCTGCGCATCCGGCGGCTCCGGGCGGTGGATGGGAATGCCGTGCAGATGACGTCCCCAGCGGTGTGGTGCGATGTCGATGAAGCGGCGCACGCGGTAGCCCATGCCGAGCAGGGCCCGGCCCCAGGCACGGCCGGTCGGGCCGGCGCCCCAGATCTGCACCGGCGTCCCGGCCGGCACGACGCGCGGCAGGTGCGCGAGCTTGACGGCGAAGAAGCGGCGGCGGTGATAGCGCGGGTCGACGCGGCTCAGGCGGCCGGGCGATTCACGCCAGCGCAGCAGCACCGCGGGAACCTTGGCGGCCCGGCCGCCGTCGAGCAGCAGCCGCAGCCAGAGGTCGTAGTCCTCGGGGCCGTCCACGGCGTGATAGCCGCCGACGGCGCGGACCGCGTCACGCCGCATGATCGCGCTCGGATGGGCGATCGGCGATTCGACGAAGAGCGCGTCGCGGATCGCCGCCGGCTCGACGAGCGCGTTGAGCCACGCGACGTAGCGCTGCATGCCGTCGGTCACCTGCGCGGCGGGGAAGCACTCGACGAGACAGCCGGCCACGGTCAGGCGTGGATCGGCATCGAGCAGCGCCACCTGTCGCGCCAGGCGCTCGGGGAGCGCAACGTCATCGGCGTCCATGCGCGCGATGAGCGGCGCGCGCGCCGCGGCGAGCCCGCGGTTGAGCGCCTCGACCAGGCCGCCGCCGGCGCACAGCAGGCGCACGCGCGGGTCGCGCGCCGCGTACGCGGCGGCGATCGTCGGCGAGGCGTCGCGCGAGCCATCGTCGACGAGCAGACACTCCCAGTCGGTCAGCGTCTGCGCGGCGATGCTGTCGAGTGCCGCCGCGAGCGTCGCGGCGGCATCGCGATACGGCAGCAGGACGCTGACGCGCGGCGCAGCGCTCACGCGTCGACGGCGGTGAGCTCGAGCGTCACCGCGCCGACGAAGACCTCGCTGCGGATCCGCAACAGTGTGCGCAGCGGGTCGTCGGCCACCCAGATCGTCGCGCCGCGCAGGCGCGGGTCGAGCTGCGCGGTGTGCGTGACCTTCCACACCTCGGGCACGACGCGCAGTGCCGGAAAGCGTCCCGCCGGGACGACCACGTCGTCCGCGGCGACCACTGTCAGCCGGACGCGATAGAACGACTCGCCGGTGAACACGTCGTACTCGCGGACATCGCCCGGTCCTGCCCCGCTCAGGCGGGCGCGGAACACCGCGGTGATCGGGTCGAGCACCGGGCGGTCCTCGACGGCGAGCTCGCGCCGCCGGCTGCCTTTGACGTACACGGCGCGCGCGTGCCGCCGGGCCGGGTCGAAGTCGATCACCGTGTGATGCGGCGTGCCGCGCATCGTGCGGGCGTAGTCGAAGTGCAGCGGCATCAGCTCGTCGGCGAGGAAGGTCGCGCGCGCCGTGCCGCGGAAGCTCCAGAACAGGTCGACGAACGCGTTGGTGCGAGCGCGCGCCTCGACCTCGAGGCGCTCCGCGCCGTCGTGCTCGACCGGCCGGATCGCGACCGTCGCGGCGGCGGCGGGGATGCCGTTCCAGGCGACGCGATACTCGAGTCGCCGCGGGTGCGGCGGGACGCCCGCGGCAGGCGGCGGCGTACCGAGCAGGGTCGCCGCGCACAGCAGCGCGGCGACGAGAATCCGGTCAGGCCGCGGGCTTGTCCGTCGGTGCGTCGGGGGCGGGTTCGTCATCGCGTGCGCCTTTGTGCTCGAGCGCCTTGCGGAAATCGCGGATGCCCTTGCCCAGCGCGCCGCCGAGCTCGGGGAGCTTGCCGGGCCCGAACACCAGCAGGGCGACGACGAGAATGACGATGATTTCCGGGGCACCGAGTCCGAACATCCGCGATCCTCCGTAGATGGCTGACTGGCTACCATATCGCGGTGCCGGCGCCAGGATGCCAGGGAAATCGCGCTTTCCCGGCTGCACCGGCCGGGCGGGCGCCCCGCCGCCCCTCAGGACGCGGGCTCGAGCGCGAGATCGATGCAGAGGTCGCGGGCGATGTTCTCCAGCCGGTCGCGCAGGGTCTCGAGATCGGTCTCGGCGGGTACGTCCATGACCAGGCTGACCGTGTAGATCGGCGTGCCGGATTCCGGCTCGGGGCGCGACTGCGTCTGCATCTGCGCGATGTTGACGCGGTGGTCGGCCAGGCAGCGCGACAGGCGGGCGACGATGCCGGCCTTGTCGACGCCCGAGGCCTGCAGGGTGAAGCGGCGGGCGTGGTGGCTGGCGCCGTACGGGATCGGCTCCGCATCGAGCGGCCGGAAGAAGACCGTCAGACGCTTCTCCCACTCGAGGCGCTTGCAGGCCGCCGACAGGCGGTCGGCGATCTGCGGCCCGTCGCCGGTGAGCAGCAGGAGCACGGCGAACTCGCTGCCGAGGATCGTCATGCTCGAGTCCTCGAGGTTGCAGTCGCATTCGTAGATCAGCTCGGCGAGGTCGGCGACGATGCCTGGTCGATCGCGGCCGATGGCGGAGAGCGCAAACCACTGCTTCATGGCGCGGATAGTAGACCGTGCGGCCGCGGGCCGGCAACGCGCCGCCGCCGCGCCGACCGTCGAACCTCAATTGACCCTGCCGCGGCGGGCGGTGTAGGGTCCGCCCAGTCGAGCCGGTAAGGAGGTCATTTGGCGTATCGCGGCCGCGGCCCACGTTTCGTTCCCCCGCCCGAAGAAGCTCACCGTATCAACAGGCGTATCCGCAGCCCCCAGGTGCGGCTGATCGGCGCCGGTGGTGAACAGGTCGGCATCGTGCCGATCGACGAGGCGTTGCGCATGGCCGAACAGGCTTCGCTCGATCTCGTGGAGATCGCCCCGACGGCGCAGCCGCCGGTGTGCCGGATCCTCGATTACGGCAAGTTCAAGTATCAGCAGCACAAGAAGGAATCCGAGGCGAAGAAGAAGGCGACCGTCACCCAGGTGAAGGAGCTGCGCCTCGGGTACCGGACCGGCAGCGGCGACGTCGAACGGCAGATCGGCAAGGCGCGCGAGTTCCTCGAGGCCGGCGATCGCGTCAAGTTCCTGCTGCGCTTCCGCGGCCGTGAGATGGCCTACCAGAACCTCGGCCGCGAGAAGCTGCTGGGGGTCTGCGCGGCGCTGAAGGACGTCGCCGTTCCCGAGGGCGACCCGCGCATGGAAGGCCGCATGATGGGCATCGTGCTCGCGCCGTCGCGCAAGAAGCCGGCGAAGCCGCAGGCCGCGCCGCAGGGTCAGCCGGCGAAGGAGTCGGCGCCGGCGGTCGAGCCCGCACCGGCCGCGCAGAAGGTCGGTACCGGCCCGCAGTGAGCCGCCGGCCGCGGTGGCGGCCGCTCAACGCGCGGCGCGGATGCGCACGCGCCGTCCGTCGACCCGCAGCCGCCCGTCGGCAAACAGCTGAATCGCCTGCGGATACAGCTCGTGCTCGAGCGCGAGCACCCGTGCCGCGAGCGTCTCGGGCGTGTCGTCGTCGTGCACCGGGACGCAGCCCTGCAGGATGATCGGGCCGTGGTCGTACTGCTCGTCGGCGAAGTGCACCGTGCAGCCGCTGACTTTGACGCCGGCGGCGAGCACCGCCTCGTGCACGCGGCGGCCGTAGAAACCGGTGCCGCAGAACGCCGGAATGAGCGCGGGGTGGATGTTCATCACCCGCCCGGCGTAGCGCGCGCGCGGCTCGAAGAGTGACAGGAATCCGGCCAGCGCGACGAGCTCGACCGCATGCGGCTCGAGTGCGGCGTGCAGCGCGTCATTGAACGCCGCCACGTCCGGGTACGCCTTGCGCGCGACGGTCACCGCCGGAATCCCCGCCGTGCGGGCCCGTGCGAGACCGTAGGCATCCGGCCGCGAGGCGATGACCACGGCGATCTCGGCGCGCAGCGTCCCGGCGCGGATGCGCTCGATCAGGTTCTGCAGTGATGTGCCACCACCGGACAGCAGCACGGCGAGTCGAACGGGCCGCGTCATTGGGTCGCCGTTCCCTCTGCTTCAGGGACGGAACGCGGTCGCGCGGTAGAAGCGCAGCTCCTCGAGCGACTCGCGGATGTCGTCGAGCGCGAGGTGGGCGTGTTTCTTCTCCGGCGGCGGCGGGGCGTCGGGATACCAGCGCCGCACGAGCTCCTTCACGGTGCTGACGTCGATGTTGCGGTAGTGCAGGAACGCATCCAGGCGCTTCATGTAGCGCGCGAGAAAGCGGCGGTCCTGATGGATCGAGTTGCCGCACAGGGGCGAGCTGCGCTCGGTGCAGTACTGGCGGACGAAGGCGAGCGTCGCCTCTTCGGCATCGGCGAGTGACACGCGTGACGCGCGAACGCGCGCGATCAGGCCCGAGGCGCCGTGATGCTCGCGGTTCCAGTCGTCCATCGCTTCGAGCAGCGCATCGGGCTGATGGATGGCGAGCACCGGCCCTTCGGCGACGACCGTGAGCGCGGCATCGGTGATGAGCGTGGCGATCTCGAGGATCGACTCGCGGTCGGGATCGAGACCGCTCATCTCCATGTCGATCCAGACGAGCAGATCGTCGCGTGGCGTCATGATGCGACGCTCACGCTGCGCAGCGCCGCAGTCAGGGCGGGGGTCAGCCGCTGCACGGCAGCGCTGTCGATCTCGAGCTGCTCGATCGTCTGCGCGACCGTTTCGTGCGTCTCGTCGCTCGCCCGTTGCGGCAGGAAGGCGCGCACCTCGGCGGCCAGCGGCGCGGGCGTGAGCTGCGCCAGGGCGCGTACGATGTTCTGCTGCAGCATCGGATCGAGTCCGGCGGTGAGCTCGTCCCAGCGCGTGCGGACGAATGCCCACGCCGCGGCGCGCGCGGCCCGCGTGCCGAGCAGACGCGCGAAGAGGTGGGCGCGGTCCTGCGGACGCACGTCGTCGCTGAGCGTCAGTCCCAGCGACCGTTCGACGAGCTCGGGGGCTTCGAAGGCGGTGAGGCCGAAGAGGAAGCGCTGCTCCTCCTCGGGGTCGCTCGTCGCGGCGCGCTTGCGTTCGAGGAACCGCTGATAGAGGGCGCCGTCGCCGTGGCGGGCGGCGATGGTGACCACCACCGAGGCGAGGTTCGGATCGAGGCTCGTCGGATCGACGAGATAGCGCTCGAGACGCTCGCGCGCGCCGGCGATCACCGCCGTGTCGCCGGCGAGCTCGCCGAGCGCGGCGATGACGGTCGCGCGCCGCAGCCGGTCGTCGGCACTCTCGCCGGCGCGCGGCTCCCAACCGAGCGCCGCGAAATGCGGAGCGAAGCACGCCGCCGCAAAGCGTTCGAAGGCGGGCTGCGCCGGGTCGTCGACGACGTGCGTGGCGAGCCAGTACAGGCGCTCGGTGATCGCCGACAGCACGGCGCGGTCGCTCTCGGCGCGAAAGCCGGCGACCATGCGCAGGAACGAGCTGGCGTCCGCATGTCCGGCCTTGAGCAGCGCCCACTGGTTGCCGACCAGGGTCAGCCGCTCGGCGGGATTGAGGACGTCCTGGACGACCGCGACCAGACGCTGCAGCGAGGTCGCGTCGAGGGCGAACCGGTAGAAGCCTGCGCCGTCGGCGTTGGGAAAGAACCACTCGGCATCGGGCAGCACGACGCGCTGCCGGCGTTCGCTGATCACCACCCGCGTGTCCTCGACGCGGCCCTCACGCCCGTGGCGGATCACCACGGGTGTCGGCCACACGGCGCCGCCCTCGTCGTGCGCCTGCGGGTTGGCGAAGAAGCGCTGCTGGGTCACCTCGAGTCCGCCGTCGGCGGCGGCGAACGTCAGCAGCGGGTGGCCGGGAAGCGTGATCCACGCGGTGGCGATCGTCGCCACGTCGCGTCCCGACGCGATGCCGAGCTCGCGCCAGAAGTCGTCGGCGGTGGCGTTCGCCTCGCGGTAGCGCTCGAGGTAGGCACGCACGCCGGTGCGGAACGCGTCGGCACCGAGGAAGCCCTCGATCATGCGCACGACGGCGGCGCCCTTCCAGTACGTGATCACGTCGAACCGTTCGGTCGCCTGCTTCGCGTTGCGCACCTCGAACGAGATCGGATGCGTCGAGGCGAGGGCGTCGAGGTTGAACGGCCGCGCCAGGGTCGCGACGAAGTCGCGCCACATGCCCCACTCCGGCACGAGGTCGGCTACTGCCTTGTAGCCGATGAACGTCGCGAACGACTCGTTGAGCCAGAGATCGTCCCACCACGCCATCGTCACCAGGTCGCCCCACCACATGTGCGTCAGCTCGTGCGCGGCCGTGTAGAAGATGCCCTTGAGTGCCGGCGTCGAGGCGCGCTCGGCGTCCGCGGCGATCGCGGTGAGCCGGTAGGTGATCGCGCCGGGGTTTTCCATCGCGCCCGCCTCGAAGTCGGGAACGCCGATGGCGTCGACCTTCGTGTACGGATACGGGATCGCGGTGTACTCCTCGAGGTATTCGAGGGAGCGGACGTGCGCGTCGCGCGCGAACACGCCCTTGTCGGCCATGCCGCGCGGCAGCAGCACGCGGACCGGCCAGCCGGTGCCCGTATGGGCCACCGGCGTCGCCTCATAGGGGCCGACAGTGTAGGCGACGAGGTACGACGAGATCGGTGGGGTTTCGGCGAACTCGACGCGCTTGCGCTCGTTGCCGAGATCGGTTTCGCGGACGATCGGGCCGTTCGAGACCGCGACGAGCGCGCTCGGCACGGTGAGGGTCACGGCAAAGCGTGCCTTGAACGCCGGCTCGTCGAAGCAGGGGAACGCGCGCCGCGCGTCGGCCGCCTCGAACTGCGTCGCCGCGTAGCGCGCGCCATCCTTCTGCGACCGATAGAAGCCGCGCAGCCGCGAGAGGATCTCGCCGCGGAACTCGAGGGTGAGCTGCGCCGTGCCGGCGGTCAGCGGCTGGGGGAACGTGAGCGTGACGGTCTCGGCGACCGGATTGTAGGCCGGCGTGCCGCCGTGCGTCGTGCCGTCGCCGAGTTGCACGCGCGCCGCGGTCACGTCGAGCTCGCTGGCGTGCAGCGTAATTGACGGCGTCGCGGCGGCGAGGGTCAGCTCGATGGTTTCACTGCCGGAGAAGCGCCAGGCATCGAGATCGACGTCGATGGCGATGGCGTAGCGCACCGGCCGGACGTCTGGAGAGAGGCGGAAGTCGAGATCGCTCATGGCTCCCGCAGATAGCCGATCCCTGCGGGAGCGACCAGATACGTCGCCGCACCGTGTGCGCGCCGCGACGTGTGGGGGTCGCCCGGCCGTGCGGCCGGGCGACCCGGAGCTCAGCGGACCGTCAGACGGCGCAGCGCCCAAACGAGACCGGCGCCGAGCGCGATGACCATGCCGGCACCCGCGGGACTCGCCGGCGACGGCACGACCGGAATGGCCGGCCGCGTGTTCGTCGCCTCGCGCGTCGGGGTGACGGTGCGCGTCTCGGTGACCGTCGGCGTCGGGGAAGCGGTGGCCGTCTCGGTCGGTGTGGCGGTGTCTTCCGGGGTGCTGGTGACCGTCGGCGTCTCCGTGATCGTCGCGGTGGCGGTCGGCACGCTCGTGTTGCTCGCCGTCGGCGACGGACCGACCGTCGGCGTGTCGGTGATCGTGGCCGTCGCCGTCGCCGTCGCCGGCAGCGCGGTGTTCGTCGCCGTCGCGGTCGGCAGCGGCGTGTCCGTCACCGTCGCGGTCGGTTCCGCCGCGCCGACGGTGAGCTGGCCGTTGTTCGGCTCGCAGGTCGGCGTGCCTTCGTTGAGCTGACAGCCGTTCGGCACGCCGGTCGCGGTCGCGAAGGTGAGCGGCGTGACGCCGTTCGCATCGCCTTCGAACGTGACGTTGAACAGCGCGCCGCTCTGACCGGCGGGAAGGCCGCCCGCGCAGGCGGCGGTGATGGTGACGACGCCCGCGGTGGTGAGATTCGGGGTGATCAGGCAGCCCGAGGTCAGCGTCGTTCCCTGCACCAGCGTCGCCGTGGCGATCGTGGCGTTATAGGTGAACGACACCGCGATGCCCTGGATGCCGGTCGTGTCGGCGATCGACACCGGGACGACCGTGGTCTGTGCAACCGCCGGGATGAACGCGTCGTCCGGCAGGCTCACTTCCACCGCCACGGCGGTGCCGGCTGCCAGCATCATGGCGAGTAGATACACCGGCAATCCCATCCACACCCCTGCGCTCGCCGACCTGACACCCATGCCGTCCCTCCGTGCAGCCCGCGGCGGGCCTGCCGCGTCATGCCAAAACTCGCGGTCCTTCTAGGGCGACGTGCGCGCCCGAGTCAAGTGGAATATCCGGGCACGTGCCCCGCGTCAATGCAAAAGTCAGGGGCGCACCACGGGGCGGTGCCCGCAAGCCGCCCCGGCGCGCGCGCTCAGCGCGCGCGCCGCGTGCGGGTTTTGACCCGTGCCGGCGCCTCGTCCACCTGGGCGCCGCCGAGCACGAGCTCGGGATCGGCGCCCTCGAACTCGAGGAGGAGGAGGGTGGCGCGCTGACGGGTGATCGGGGTGGCGTTCGCGACCGCGATGGTCACCAGGCCATCCTCGGCCTGTGTGCCGATGAGGGCATCGCGGGCGACGCCGCGGGCGGTCACGCCGCGGAAACGCGCCCCCGGTGCGTGCTGCAGCACGAGGTCGAGCGCCTGATAGGGGGTTGCCGAGCGCACGCGGACCGGAACGCGGTACACGCCGTTGCGCGTGCGGCGGGCACGACCCGCTTCGACGATGGCGTCGCCGGCGGCCTGCCGGCGCAGCGCCATGCCCGAGCTCCAGTTGCCGGTGCAGTCGCCGAAGAGGATGCCGGTGAAGTTCTGCCCGCCGATGAACCCGGTGAGCGGGTTGAGGATGATGCTGCCCTGCTGACAGTTCGTGCCACCGACGACCGGCTGGAGCAGGGCGCCGAGGCCGCCCGTGGCGGTCGGCTTGAAGAGCCAGTCGGAGTCGCACGCGTCGGCGACCGGCAGGCGCCCGATGACGCCGGCGCTGAACTGCAGAATGTGGACGGCGTCGAGCGTGCTGAGACTGCCGTCGCCGGTGACGTCGCACGCGAGCAGCTGATCATCGGTGAACGGAGCCTGCAGGAGCCCGGCGATCGCCTGCAGGACGCGCGAGGCGTCGAGCGAGCTGACCGCGCTGCCGAACCCGCGCAGCTTGCGCGGCTGCACGCTCCACACGCCGAGCGGCACGGTGGCCGAATACTGGCCGCTGCTGCCGCTGAGTGTCGTAATCGACAGCGGTCCGAGCAGATCGATCGTCACGCCCGAAATCGGCTGGCTGTTTGCGTAGTAGCTGATCGTCCCGCCGATGCCGCCGTTCGACGCGGGCGGTGTTCCGGTCGGGGTGCGCGTCGGCGTCCGCGTGCGCGTCGGGGTCCAGGGCACCTGTGTCGGCAACGCGGTCGGCGTGTAGCTCGGCGTCGGGGTCGACGACGGCGGCGGCTGGTTCGGTGCGGCGGAGACGATGAGCCGCAGGCGGCGCGCCTGCGAATCGGTGAGCAGCAGATTGCCGATCGAATCGACGAACACGCTGCTCAGCGTGTTGAATGTCGCCGCGGCGACGATGCCGCCGTCGCCGAGATCGTCGTGCGCCGCGCCGCCCTCGCCGTCCACCGACCAGGTGACGTAGCCGTTGCCGCCGAGCGTGCGGATGCGGCCCCCCTCGACGATACGGATGCGGCGGTTCACCTGGTCGGCAATCAGCAGCATGCCGTCCGCGGTGAGGTCGAGGCCGATCGGTGAATTGACCGTCGCCTCGCTCGCCGGCCCGCCGTCGCCGAGATCGTCGTCCGGGTTGCCGCCCTGTCCGTCGATGCGGCCGGTGCCGATGCCGGTCCCGGTGACCGGACGGATCGTGCCGTTCGCATCGATCTTGCGCACGCGGTGCGCGGACATGTCGGCGATGTAGAGCGTGCCGGCGTCGTCGACGACGAGGTCGGCGGGCGAAATGAACGACGCCGCATGCGCCGGCCCGAAGTCGCCGAGATTGTCGGCGGGATTGCCGCCCGGGCCGTCGAGCGAGTTGGTCGCCACCCCGGTGCCCGCGTACGTGAAGATGCGTCCGTCGCTGTCGACGACGCGCACGTTGCGCGCTTCGGCATCGGCGACATAGATCCGGCCTGTCGGGTCGGTGGCCAGACCGAGCGGGAACTTGAACGAGGCGTGCGTCGCAAGCCCGCCGTCCCCGCCGCTGCCCCACTCGCCGTTGCCCGCGACGGTGGTGATGGTGCGCGAGCCGGCATTGACGCGGCGCACCCGGCGGTTGCCGGTGTCGAGGATCAGGAGATCGCCGTTGGCGGCGATCGCCACCCGGTTCGGCTGCCGGAGTGCGGCGTTGGTCGCTGGTCCGCCGTCGCCGCTGAAGCCCGGTGCGCCGGTGCCGGCGTACGTGTGGATGATGCCGTCCGTGTCGATCATCCGCACGCGGTTGGCGCCCGCATCCGCGAGGAAGATGTTGCCGCGCGCGTCCTGCACGACGTCGGCCGGTCCCTCGAGCACCGCGGCGAGCGCCGGCCAGTCATCGCCGGTGAACGCGTCGTCGATGCCCGCCAGCGTCGTGATCGGCGCGGTGGCGCTGCAGCCGCCGATCCGGCGCACGCGCTCGTTCGCCATGTCGGCGATCAGGCAGTTGCCCTGTGCGTCATAGGCGACGCCGGAGGGGCGGTTGAGCTGCGCCTGGGCGGCGCTGAAGCCGTCGCCGTTGTAGCCGGCCGAGCCGGTGCCGGCGATCGTCTGGATCGTGCCGCTCGCGGTGACGCGGCGCACGCGGTTGTTGCCCTGGTCGGCGATGAGAAAGCTGCCGTCGCTGCGCGCCGACACCGACACCGGGTTCGACAGCTTCGCGCCGGTCGCCGCACCATTGTCACCCGAGAAGCCGTTCACGCCGGTGCCCGCGACGGTGCGGATGATGCCGTTCGAGTCCACCCGACGCACGCGGTGATTGGCCTGGTCGGCGATGAGGAACGTGTTGCGGCCGAGCGACCACACGCCGGCCGGCAGCTGCAGCTTGGCGGCGGTGGCCTGGCCGTTGTCGCCGCTGAAGCCGCCGGTGCCCGTGCCGGCGACCGTCGAGACCGTTGCCTCGGCGACGCGCAGGAAGCGGATGCGCTGGTTGAACGGTTCGGCGATCAGGACGTTGCCGTCGACATCCACGGCGAGCGAGCGCGGGAAGTACAGCCTGGCAACGGTCGTCGCATGCCCGTCGACCGCGCCGGTGAATCCGGTACCGGCGACGGTGGTGATGATGCCGTTCGGACTGACGCGCCGGATGCGGTGGTTCGACTGATCGGCGATGTAGACATTCCCCGCACTGTCGGCGACCGCATGCGTGGGATAGCGCAGGCGCGCGCGCGTTGCCGGGCCGCCGTCGCCGGCGAAGCCTTCCGCGCCGATGCCGGCAAAGGTTTCGATCGTACCGCTCTGCGGATCGATGCGGCGGATGCGGTGGTGTTCGGATTCGGCAATATAGATGCTGCCGTCCGGACCGACACTCACCGTGTCGGGCTGCACCGCAGCGACCTGCGGTGCGAAGCCGTCGCCGTTCCCGCCACCCGCCAGGGTCGCAATGGTGTCACCGCCATCGAGCGCGCGCGCGCTCGCGGCCGCGACGACGACCATCAACGCGAATCCCAGAATTTCGCCACAGCGGCTCCCGTTACTCCTCATCGTCGGCCCCATGTGCCGACGAAAACGAGCACCGCCTGTGCCACTTCGCGCGCCCTCGAACTCCACGCCGTCCACCTCACCGCGCCCCGTATTCGAAGGTCACCAGCGTCAAGTTCATAACGTAGTCAAAGCGTGTGATAGGAAGCAAGCGTTGCGTCTGCGCCGGTCAGATGCGCAGATGCAAGGTTTTCGTGCTCAGCGCGCGACGTCGGCAGGCCGCGCGGGCACGAGTGGGCAGGCGATCCACGAACGCGTCAGCTCCGTCGCCGTCGACGAGCTCGCGTGGTCGGAGATGGCTGTCGTTGCATCGGGGGCTGGGGTGGAATGGAAGGGGGAATTGCTGCACCGGCCGGCCAAAAATGTGCATCGGGCACCGTGCGCGCTCGTTAACGTGCACTGGGCCGACCCCGGCGCGCGGGGTGCCTCACGCGGGGTGCCAAGCGCACCGATCAGGTGCAAACCTCGTGGTGCGCGCCTGCAGGCCCCGTGGGACAGCGGCGGCAGTGATGTCGTCGTAATGCAGCAACGCCTGGCTTTTCGCTTGACAACGAGACCCGATCTCACCTATGTGATCGTGCCCGCTGCCAGGGTCCGGACGGGAGTCATAACTGCTCGCAAACACGCGGCGGCGTTGGGAGGATTCGAATGATGAGACGGGGACAGGCCGTTGTGGCGGCTACGATGATGCTGGCGATGATGGGTACGTCGCCGGCGTGGGGCGTGATCAACCAGCAGTTCTTCGTGTCATCGAACAACAAGCTGTACTATGTGATCGCCGCGAACGAGTCCGCCGGCAACGTCGGCGTCCAGGTCAACAGCCTGGTGATGAGCAGCGGCACGGCGGTGCCGCTGGCCGAGACCGAGCCGACGTCCGACACGGTGGTGACGGCGCTGGCGACGTTCCTGACCGGCAGTCTCCTGCGCACGCCGCCGCTCAGCAACATCATGCGCACCGAGATCATCACCGACCTTCCCGACAATTTCATCGCCAACATGGGCAACCCGCTGAACGGTATCTTCGACCCGACGGCGAACGGTGGCGACGGCCTGCTCACCCTGCCGGGCGGGACGCGCACCGTCTCCTTCAGCGGTGGCACCGAACTGCTGATGCCGATCACGCAGTCGAGCGGCGCCGGCAACACGTTCGTGCCCGCCGGAACCACCACCGTCGTGTCGCGCCGCATCGGCGACACGACCTTCGAGAACCGCACGACGATCGTCTTCCCCAATCCGGCCGGCGGCGTCGTCACCTCGAACCCTGCGACCTGCGCGGGTGGGTCGAACCCCGGCGCGCTGTGCAGCCCCGATCTGAATCCCGACACCTGCATGGGCGGCGGCATGTGCACCAATCTCGGCGGTGAGGCGCCCGGGCAGAACGTCACCCTCGACGAGACGCTCGGCTCGCGCGTCGGCAACCCGACCTCGCAGCCGGGGGTCGTCGACGGCTTCCTCGTCCCGACCACCACGGCGGTGATCGTCTTCGTGGTCGACGACGGCGCCTCGGCCTTCGGCCTGGCGGCGACGGGCTTTGACGTGACCGGCACGTGCAGCAACGCCGACACGCCCTGCTCGACCGACATCGACTGCGCCGGCGGCACCTGCACGCTGAACCTGCCCGCGCGTAACGTGCTGAACACGACGGGCGACGTCGACAACCAGGCGTTCAACACGCCGACCGTGACGCCGACGTTCACGCCGTCGAACACGCCGACGCTGACGCCGACGCCGACCGCGACCAACACCGCGACCGAGACGCCGACGCCGACGTCGACCGCCACGGCGACCGACACGCCGACGCCGACCGCGACGAACACCGTGACGCCGACGCTGACGCCGACGCCGACGCGCACGAACACGCCGACGCTGACGCCGACGCGGCCGCCGATCCCGGTGATCCCGTCGCCGCTCAGCCCGAGCGGTCTGCTGCTCACCGGCTCACTCGCCCTCGGCATCCTCTGGGCGCTGCGCCGGCTGAGCGCCGCGCGCTGACGATCGTCGACCGCGACAGTCAAAGGGCCCGCGCTCACACCGAGCGCGGGCCTTTTGACGTTTTTTTGATTGACACCGATGGCATTCGGCAGTAAACGGGGGCGCCAACTGAAAACAGGCTGCGAGAGGTCGTCGCCTGTGGTGATGGCGGGAGGTGGAGCTTGAGCCCGAATCGGACAGACATCAGCCGGCTACACGTCGCAGCCGCCGTGCTCGCGAGCGTCGTCTTTGCTGCCCCGGTGCTCGGCGTCGTCAATCAGCAGTTCTTCGTCTCGTCGAACAACAAGCTGTACTACGTCATCGCCGCGAACGAGTCCGCCGGCAACGTCGGCGTCCAGGTCACGAGCATCATGATGACCAGCGGCACCGCCGTGCCGCTCGCCGAAACCGAGCCGCTGACTGACCCCGTGGTAACGGCCTTCGCGACATCGCTGATCGGCAACATCCTGCAGTTCCCGCCGCTCAGCAACATCCGCCGCACCGAGATCATCACCGGTCTGCCGAACAACTTCATTGCCAACATGGGCAATCCGCTCGAGGGCGTGTTCGACCCGAACGCCAACGGCGGCGACGGCCTGCTGACGCTGCCGGGCGGCGCGCGTACCGTCTCGTTCAGCGGCGGTACCGAACCCGTCATGCCGATCACCATGTCGAGCGGCGCCGGCAATACGTTCGTGCCCGCGGCCACCAACATCACGGTGACACGCCGTATCGGTGACACGACCTTCAACAACGTTCCCACCATCGTCTTCCCGAATCCGGGCGGTGCGGTGGTGACCTCGATGGGCGCGAGCTGCGTCGGGGGCTCGAATCCCGGCACGCCGTGCAGCCCCGATCTCAATCCCGACACCTGCATGGGTGGCGGCATGTGCACGAACTTCGGTGGCGAGACGATGGGGCAGAACGTCACGCTCGACGACACGCTCGGATTGCGCGTCGGCAACCCCGCCTCGCAGGGCGGCGTCGTTGACGGCTTCCTGATGCCCACCACCACGGCGCTGATCGTCTTCATGGTCGACGACGGCGCGCCGTCGTTCGGCCTCGCCGCGACCGGCTTCGACGTCACCGGCACCTGCAGCACTGCCGACACGCCGTGCACGACCGATCTCGACTGCGCCGGTGGCACCTGCACGCTCAACCTCGCCGCGCGGAATGTGCTCAACACCACCGGCGACGTCGACAATCAGGCCTTCAACACGCCGACGGTGACGCCGACCAACACGCCGACCAACACGCCGACGAATACGCCGACGTTCACGCCGACGAATACGCCGACGAACACGCCGACGAACACGGCTACCAACACGCCGACGAATACCTCGACGGCGACACCGACGAATACGCCGACCAACACCCCGACGAGTACGCCGACGTTCACGCCGACGTTCACGCCGACCAACACGCCGACGAATACGCCGACGAATACGCCGACAAACACGCCGACGAACACGTCGACGGCGACGCCGACGAACACGCCGACCGAGACGCCAACGTCGACGCCGACGTTCACGCCGACGAACACGCCGACCGATACGCCGACGAACACGCCGACGAACACGCCGACCGAGACGCCGACGTCGACGCCGACGTTCACGCCGACGAACACGCCGACCAGCACGCCGACGGCGACTCCGACCGACACGCCGACCCGCACGCCGACGGCGACGCGCACGCGTCCGCCGATTCCGGTGGTCCCGTCGCCGACCAGCCCGAGCGGTCTGGTCCTCGTCGGTGGCCTCGCCCTCGGCCTGCTCTGGGGTCTGCGCCGCCTCGGCCGGCTCGGCGCCTGAGCGAACGCACCGCACCTGACACGAAGGGGCTCCCGGTCAACTGGGAGCCCCTTTTTCATTGGCTTAGCCGGGAACCTCGGGCGGCTCAAAGCCTGCGCCAGGCCCGGCGCCCTGCGCGCCGCCGCGGCAGGGTGACCGGTGACCAGTGACCGGTGACCAGTTTTGCAGCGCGCGTGGTGTCGGACGGCGAGCCCTCTCGTGCGGCTTTGCCCAACGATTCTGAAGCTGAACAGCCAAGACGCCAAGGACGCCACGTTCGGGACGAGATCTCGGTATCACTGCCCGTATCCGGGCGTCCTTCCGGACTCGGCGTCCCTGGCGCCTTGGCGGTCGGGGCGGCGGTCGCGCCGAACGACTCCTTTCGGCGCTTCTTCCGCTGCCGGTCAGCGGCGCGACATCGCTCAACAGGGTCGGATCGACGACGGCGTATTGGCCGGCCAGGCGTCCTGTGACCCGGGTCAGCTCTGCGTCCTTCGCGGCTGACGCTTTCGATCGGCCTCCGGGTGCCGCTCGAATCGCCGATCAGCGCGCCAACGTCGCGGTGCCGACAGCGGCGCGGTCGCCGGTGCCGTTCTCGATCGTCAGATCGAGAACGACGTGCGTGTCCTCGTGCTCGGTGACCACTGCCGTGAAGGTGATCACCTCGCCAGCAAGAACCGGGAGGCGGAACGTGAGATGGATCTCGCGCGGCGTCCAGGCGGGAAAGCGCGTGGCAATCAGCTCCTCGAAGAGCGCCGACTGTACCGGTCCCGGCACGATGACGCCGGCGAACCCGGCTGCCCGCGCCAAGCCGGCATCGGTGAAGAACGGCACCTCTTCGTTCAGCGTCGCCGCATAGCGGCCGACGAGCACGGCATCCGGCGCCTGGCGGGACTCGCTGAGGATCGTTTCGCCGAGCGCAATCGGGCCGGTGGCGAACGCGGCTGACGCCGGCCGGACAGCGGTGACGGCGGGCCTGGGCCCGGCAGGCGATGCGGGAGCGGACGGCTGGCGACGGGCAATCTCGGACTGGTCGACCGTGACGACCAGCTCGCCCGCCTCGTCGCGAATCTCCGCGTGTCGCGCGATCACCAGCAGGTGCCCGCTGCGTCCGCTCTTCTCGAAGATGTCGCGGATGCGGGCGGTGAGGCGGTAGCGCGCCGGAGTCACGACCGGACGCAGCACCCGCACGAGGTGGCCGGCATGCACGGTGACCACGTCGGGGGTGAACTCGACGGCCGGCTGGCGACCGCCGCACAGGCTCAGGGCGAGGCCGAGCGGCACTCGAGGGGCGGGTGGCAGATCGAGGGCGGCGCGGTACCGGGCGACCCGCGCGTCGTCGACGACGACTTCACCGAGCTCGCACGCGACGCCGATCGCCGTCCGTACCGCGGCTAGCATCGCCGCACGTCCGGTCGAGCAACGTTCGACCCGACCGGCGCCAGCGGCGCGATCCGGCCGGCGGCGGGCAGCGGGCGGCCAATGCCGCCCGCTGCCCGCGCACCGGTCAGGCGCGACGTCGCAGCGCGATCAACAGCGCCGGCAGCAGCAGCCACAGCAGGTTGCTCGAGGCCGGAGTCGCAGCCGGGCTGACTTCGCACCCGCCATCCACCGGACGCGGCCGCGAGGTCGGCGTGCGCGTGATGGTCGCCGTCGCGGCGGCCGTGCCGGTCGGGGTGCGGGTGCCCTCGGTCGGCGTCGCGGTGGCGGTTTCGGTCGGGCCGGTCGGTGTCGCCGTGCGCGTGAACGTCGCCGTGGCCGTCGACGTTGCGGTGCCGTCCGTCGTCGCGGTGGCGGTCGCCGTACTGGTCGCCGTGGCGATCGGCGTCTCGGTCGCCGTGGCGGTCACGCTCGGGCTGAGCGTGTCGGTGGCGGTCGGTGTCGGCGTCTCCGTGGCCGTGGCGGTGAACGTCGCGCTCACCGTTCCCGTCGGCGTACCGGTGGGCGTATCCGTCGGCGTCATCTCGGGCGTGGCGGTCTCGGTGGGCGTCGCCGTCGCAGTGGCGCTCACCGTGCCGGTGGGCGTGCCGGTCGGGGTATCTGTCGGCGTCGCCGTCGCGGTGGCGCTGACCGTCCCGGTGGGTGTGCCGGTCGGGGTGTCCGTCGGGGTTGCCGTCGCGGTGGCGCTGACCGTCCCGGTGGGCGTGCCGGTCGGCGTGTCCGTCGGCGTGGCGGTGACGGTCGCGCTGACCGTGCCGGTCGGCGTGCCCGTCGGGGTATCCGTCGGCGTCATCTCGGGCGTGGCGGTCTCGGTGGGCGTCGCCGTGGCGGTGGCGCTGACCGTGCCCGTCGGCGTGCCGGTCGGCGTGTCCGTCGGTGTGGCGGTGGCCGTCGCGCTGACCGTGCCGGTGGGGGTGCCCGTCGGCGTATCGGTCGGCGTCATGTCCGGGGTGTCGGT
>CBFGUK010000049.1:0-26775 GCA_965651925.1 uncultured bacterium
GCGCGCGTGGTGACCACGCCGGCGCCGGGGCGCAGCGTCGCGACGATGCGCGAGAAGCGGTCGCGCCCCGCGGTCGACGGCAGGGCGATGATCGCCCGGCCCTTTTCGGCGAGCGCCGCGCCGCGGATGAAGTCCATCTGGCCGCCGACGCCGCTGATCAGCTCATGGCCGATCGAGTCGGCGCACACCTGCCCGGTGAGATCGACCTCGACGGCGGAGTTGATGGCGATCATGCGGCGGAAGCGGCGGATCACGGCGCTGTCGTTCGTGTAGTCGGCCGGGCGCATCTCGACGAGCGGGTTGTCGTTGACGAAGTCGTACAGACGCTGCGTGCCGACGAGGAAGGCGGTGACCACCTTGCCGCGGTTCACCTCCTTGCGCGCGCCGGTGACCACGCCGCGCTCGATGAGGTCGACGACCACGTCGGTGAACATCTCGGTGTGGATGCCGAGGTCGCGGTGCGCGGTGAGCGACAGCGCCACCGCGGCGGGGATGGCGCCGATGCCCATCTGCAGCGTCGCGCCGTCGGGCACGAGCGCGGCGATGCGCTCGCCGATGCGCTGCTCGACCGGCCCGATCGCCGGCAGCGGCACGCTCGCCGGCGGCACGTCGACGGTGACGCCGTAGTCGATCTCGGACTCGTGCACGAAGGCATCGCCGAGCGTGCGCGGCATCGCCGCATTGCACTGCGCGATCACCAGGCGCGCCGCGCGGCGCGCCGCCTGGGCGACGTCGACCGACGTGCCGAGCGAACAGTAGCCGTGGCGATCCGGAGGGGTGACGTTGAGCAGCGCGATGTCGACGCGGATCGAGCCGCGCTGGATCAGGTGCGGGATGTCGGAGAGAAACACCGGCACGTACTCGGCGCGTCCCTCGGTGATCGCCCGCCGGGCGTTGCGACCGATGAACAGCGCGCGGTGCCGGAAATGTGGCGCCATCTCCGGCGCGAGATGCGGCCCCGGCCCCTCGATGTGCAGATGCGTCATCGTCACGTCGCGCAACTCGGCGGCGCGCGCCACGAGCGCATCGAGCAGGACCGACGGCACCGCCGCGGCGCCGTGCACGAACAGGTGATCACCAGACTGGATGTGGCTCACGGCCTCGGGAACCGACACGATCCGCATGCGCCGCACACTAGCGGGATCGCCGGGTCGCTCAAAGCACCGTTGACGGCCGCGAACGGGCGCGCGGCGCCGGACGCGCCGCCCTCCCCACGCGGGGCAATTTTCGCTAGGGGAGCACCATGATCGAGCACGCCGAGGATCTCTCGTTGCCGCTGCCCGCGATCCGCATCGGCTCCGAGGACCACAAGGAGCTCTTCTGCCGCGTCTTCATCGACACGCACGACCCGTACGACCCGGCGCGCATCGACTGGCCGGCGCTCGACGACGCGACGCTCGCGCGGCTGCGCGCCATGCCGTTCTGGAACGAGGCGGTGTCGACCGAGCATGACGTCGCGCGCAAGGTGCAGGCCCTGGCGCCGCTCGAGCCCGACCCGCTGCTGCGCGAGGCGATCGCGCTCAACGGCTACGAGGAGGGCCGCCACTCGGCGCTGCTCGATCACATGCTGCGCCACTACGAGATCCCGCGTCCGCCGACACGCGAGGAGCCGCTCTCGGGCGATCCGCTGTGGGACTTCATGCGCGTCGGTTACGGCGAGTGCTTCGACTCGTTCTTCGCCTTCGGCCTCTATCGCCTCGCCGGCGACTCCGGGCTGTTCCCGCGCCCGCTGCTCGCCGCCGTGCAGCCGATCATCCAGGAGGAAGCGCGCCACATCCTGTTCTTCGCCAACTGGATTGCCTACTGCCGCGCGCGCGAACACGGCGCCGGCCGGGCGGCGCACGCGGCGCGCTGCGCGATGGCGACCGTCGCCCAGGTGTGGGCACGGGTGAAGACGGCGATCAGCGCCGCGCGCGGCGGTGGCGAGGCGGCGCCGGACGCCGCGCCCGAGGACGACTTCATGCTCGGCGTGAAGGAGTCGCTCGACGTCGTCAGCTCGCCGCGGCAGTTCCTGCGCGTCTGCCTCGAGGAGAACGATGCGCGCCTGGCGCCGTACGATCCGCGCCTCCTGCGGCCGACCTTCGTGCCGCGCATCGCGCGCCTGCTCGCACGCGTCGTTCCCTGAAGCAGGTTGTTAGGTTGTTAGGTTGTTCCGTTCCTTGGAATGCACGGCTCTTGACCTGACAACCTGACAACTAACAAGCACAACCTGCCGTCACTGCGTGACGCGCACGATCAGCTGCGCGGGCGGGCCGAGATTGCCGCGGTTGTCGCGCACGCGCGCGGTGACCAGCGTGTCGCCCGGCGGGAAACTCAGCGGCATCGCGACCTGGCCGCAGAACTGCACCAGCGCGGTGTCGTCGACACAGCCGAAATCGCCGCTCACGAAGCGCACGCAGCCGAGGTTGCAGGTGCGGGCAACCGGCTGCCCCTCGCCGTCGATGAAGCGGCAGCCGAAGTCGTTGAGCGCATCGGCAATCGCCGCGGGGTCTTCGAGATTCGGCGGATCGATCCCCGGCACGCCGCCGAACTGCGGTGGATTGACGTCGCACACCTCGGGGCTGCCGTTGCCGAGCGCGCGGGTCGCCTGGATCTGCAGATCGGGCGGGCCGCTGCTCAGCGCATTGCGCCCGATCGGAAATCCGGCGCTGCCTGGCGCGGCCTCGACGACGAGCGAGAAGCTGAACCCGAACGGCCGCTCGTAGATCGGCACGCCGCCCGGGTCGGTGCCGCTCGGCGACTGCAGCGAATCGTCGGCGGCGGTGAGCCCGAAGAAGACGATCTGCGGCCCCACGGCGAGCGTCGGCGTCGCCGTCGGTGTGGTCGTTGGTGTGGCGGTCGGCGTCGCCGTCGCCGGTGCGGCCCCGGTGATCGTCGGCGTCGGCGTCGACTCCGTCGGGCAGCCGAACAGCGCGTGCTGCACCGCGGCGACGAGCTCGTTGACGGTGACGTTCTGGTCGCCATCGACATCGAGGTTCGCGCAGGCACCCAGTGGCAGCGAGCCGAGGGCGATGCCGACGCCGGTGATCAGCTCGTTGACCGCGACGACGCCGTCGAGGCCGCAATCGCCGGCGCACGCCGCGCGTGCCGGCGCGACCGAGACGAGGAGCGCGACGAGCGCGAGCGCCGCGCCGGCGGCTGCACGAGCCGACAGGGGTGGGAATCGGTGGCTGTGCATATACGGGCGAAGATGGGCGCGGCGATGCTTTTCTGGCAGCCCGGTCGCGGCGCGACCGGGTCAGTCGCAGCCGCGCAGCGCGCGATCGACGGCGGCGATGAGGTCGCCGATCGTCACCGTGTCGCCGTAGGCCGGGCAGGCCTCGCCGGCGGTGCCGAGCGCGAGCGCGACGCCGCGCAGGATCTCGTTGATGGTGACGCTGCCGTCGGCATCACAGTCGCCCTGGCAGAGCGCCTCGACCATCAGCTGGGCCGCCGCGATCTCGCCGGCCGCGTCGGTATAGATGCGCACGCGCTGCGGACCGGCGGGCGTGCCGGGCGGCACCGTGACGCTGACGCTCCAGCTCGGCGACGAGCCGCCGGTGGACGCCACCAGCTGATCGGCGATGTAGATATGCACCGCGTTGCCCGGCGCGAGCGCGCTGCAGCCGGTGGCGGAGACCTGCACCGCCTCGCCGGCGCGCACCGCGCGCGGTTCGAGGCGCGGCAGATCGGGGCAGTCGAGGCAGAGCCGCACCTCCTCGTCCTGTCCCGCGATGGCGACCGGCAGCTCGAGGTCGAGTCGCCCGACGCGCAGCACGTAGTCGCCATCCTCGAGGCCGTCGAAGTGGAAGGCCCCGGTCCCCGACGAGCGCGACATCTGCCCGGTGCGCCGCAACCGCACCTGGACGTTCGGCGCGTCGTTGGCGCACGTGCTGCCCGTCCGCAGGACGCCGCGCACGCGGTAGCGGCCGGGGGTCGGCGCGGCGATGCCCATCTCGATCGCCGGCGTGCGGCCGACGAGGGTGTCACCGCGCGCGCTGGTCGTGAACGGCTCGAAGCCCGGCGCGCTGGCGGTCAGGCGGACGACGTCATTGCGGCGCAGCTCGATCGGGAAGGCGAACATCCCGTTGACGTCGGTCACCGCGAGGCCGCTCGCACCGCTGCCGCTGACGTTGAGATTGCGGTACGACACCGTCGCCGACACGACCGGCACCGCTTCGCCGCGATCGAGGTTGTAGACGCGCCCGCGGACGATGCGCTGGCCAAGATTGCCGCCCGACGCCGGCGTGGCGACCGCAGCCGCCACGGCGACCAGCACGGCGCCGAGCAGCACGAACGACGGCGGACGCAGCCTCACGCCGACGGCCCCGAGGCACCGCCGCCGACGAACAGGCCGAGCAGCACGAACGGCACCGCAATGATGAGGATCTGCAGGATCCAGCCGATGACACACACGGCGATGGCGCGGCCGGTGCTGTCGTAATCGAGCGCCTGGCGGACGGCGACGACCATCGCGGCGAGCGACCAGAGCGAGCTCACGATGAGCACCAGGGCGCCCACGCCGGGCACGACGCCGAACACGCGCAACAGGCCGGGCGTCGCCGCGAAGCCGAGCGTGCGCAGCAGCTGCCCCATGTCCGCCTGCGTCGCCGGCTGCGGCAGCAGACGCGTGCCGACGACGTAGATGACCAGCGCCCAGACGACCCAGCCGATCAGGCTGGCGATCGCGCCGACGAGGAAGCCCGGCGCACCGCCCTCGGCCACGCTGCCGATGCCCGCGGCGGCCCCCGCCAGCACCACCACCGCCATCGCCTGGCCGATTGCCGACGGATCGGCCTCGACCTCCTCGTACAATGCGGCGTCGAGCCTGGCTGCCCGTATCATGCGCTCGATCATCGCGGCTCTCGCAGTTCCAACGATTTTCACGACTATCAGAGGCACACGCGCAAACGGAAGGATTGCGTGCGCCGCGGGCGGGAAACCGTGGTCGCCGCACGAGGAGGCGCGCCATCGCGCCACTTTGCTGCGCCACCGGCGCACGCCGGCCGCGCTTGACGCCCGGCGCGACGGCACGCTAGCCGTCCGCGCGTGGTGGGACGGGCACACGCGCGCCGATGACATGGTGGTTGTGGCTGCTGCTCGGTCTCGCCCTGCTCGGCATCGAGCTCGCCACACCCGGCGGCTTTTTCGTCCTTTTCTTCGGTGTCGCCGCGCTGTTCGTCGGCGCGCTGAGCGCCGCCGGCCTGCTCGAGCAGGCGATCTGGCAGTGGCTGCTGTTCCCGGTCGTCGCGATCGGCTCGCTGCTGCTCTTCCGCCGCCGGCTGATCGCGGCGACGGAACCGGCGAACGCGCGCGAGGCGCTGGAATCGGTACGCGGCGAGATCGCCGTGCTGCAGGAGGCGCTGGCGCCGGGTGCGATCGGCCGCGCCGAGCTGCGCGGCACGGCGTGGTCGGCGCGCAACATCGGCGAGCGCCCGCTCGCCGCCGGCGCGCGCTGCCGTGTCGAACGCACCGACGGCCTGATGCTGCTGGTGCGTGGCGAAGCGGAATGAGGCCTGTAGCGTGCTGCCGGCCGGCGCCGCGGGCCGCCCCGAGGGAGTCCGCATGTCCGGAGCGCTGATCGTCGTCCTCGTCCTCGCCGTCCTCGTCGTCTTCGTGATCGCGAAGACCGCCGTCGTCGTGCCACAGCAGAGTGCGTACGTCGTCGAGCGGCTCGGCCGCTTTCACGGCACGCTCGGCGCGGGATTCCACATCCTGATCCCGTTCATCGACGCCATCCGCTACCGCCACTCGCTCAAGGAGATGGCGGCCGACATCCCGGCACAGGTGTGCATCACGCGCGACAACGTGCAGGTCGAAGTCGACGGCGTGCTGTACATGAAGGTCCTCGACGCCGAACGCGCGTCCTACGGCGTCGCCGACTACCAGTTCGCGATCACCCAGCTCGCCCAGACGACGCTGCGCAGCGAGGTCGGCAAGATCGATCTCGACCGCACGTTCGAGGAGCGCGCCCACATCAACGTCCAGGTGGTCAACGAGCTCGACAAGGCCTCCGAGCCCTGGGGCGTGAAGGTGCTGCGCTACGAGATCAAGAACATCACGCCGCCCGACGACGTGCTGGCGGCGATGGAGAAGCAGATGCGCGCCGAGCGCGAGAAGCGCGCCGTCATCCTCACCTCGGAAGGCGAGCGCGACGCGGCGATCAACACCGCCGAGGGCCAGAAGCAGCAGGTGATCAAGGCCTCGGAAGCGCGCAAGCAGCAGCAGATCAACGAAGCCGAGGGCACCGCGCAGGCGATCCGCGCAATCGCCGAGGCGACCGCCGAAGGGCTGCGCCAGGTCGCGTCGGCCACCCAGGTGCCGGGCGGTCTCGAGGCGGTGCAGCTGCGCGTCGCCGAGCAGTACATCGCGCGCTTCGGCGAGCTCGCGAAGGCGGGCACGACGACCATCCTGCCGGCGAACGTCGCCGACGTCGGCGCGATGATCGCGCTGGCGATGGGCATGGTGCGCCCCGGCACGACCCCGGGCACGACCGTCCCGTCACCGCCGCGCTGATCGCGCGTGGGTCCCCTCTCCCCGCCAGGGGAGAGGGTCAGGGTGAGGGGCGTCCGACACGTCCAAGCGCGAGCAACGCCGCGCGCGCAGCGCGCGGCCGAACCCACCCGTTCCGACCCCCGCCCCGGGCGACGCTGCGCGTCGCCATGCGGCCACAAGGGCCGCAGCTACGACGGTCGTCGCAACCGCACCGCTCGTCTGGTCTCTGATGCCCGGGTCACGCCAGCGCGCTGACCTCGACGACGGCGTCGTTGAAACACGCGCCGGCGCCGATGTCGGTGAGGTCGTCGGTGATCAGCGCCGTCGCCGTCGCGCCGTTGAGCGTCGCCGAGCGCCACAGCCCCTTGGGCAGCGTGACGACCCCCGGACGCACGCCGCGCGTGACGCGCAGCGGCACGTGCACCTCGCCGAGCGCATTCGCGACGCGCACCGCGACACCGTCGCCGAGCCCGCGCACCGCCGCATCGTCGGGATGCATCTCGAGGACGGCGGGCCGGGCGTGCAACTCGCCGAAGATCGAGTTCACCATGCGGTCAGAGGCCGGGCTGAGCAGCACCAGGCCGCGCGGCGGACGCGCCGCGTAGCCGGGCGGCCCGAGCTCGGGCGGGCAGAGCTCGATGCGGCCGCGCGGCGTGGTCGGCCAGTCGGACCCGAGCTGCACGAGCGTCGTGACGTCACCGAAGTGCACCGGCGCGGCGCGCTCGCGGCGCAGGCGGTCGAGATCGATGCCGCCGAGCCGCGCCGCGGCGCCGGCGAGCGCGTCGGCGAGCAGCGCCTCCTCCTCGGCGGTGCAGGCGGGCTCGTCGAAGTCGAGCGCGCGCGCCAGGCGCGCGAAGAGCTGCGGGTTGGTCAGCGCCTCGCCGACCGGGGCGATGACCGGTTCCGAATACTGCACGAGGTAATGGCCGTAGGCGCGGTGCAGCTCGGTCTGCTCGAAGATCGTCGTCGCCGGCAGCAGCACGTCGGCAAAGCGCGCGGTGTCGGTCAGCACCTGCTCGTGCACGACGGTGAACAGGTCGTCACGGCGCAGGCCGGCGATGATGCGGTTCTGATCGGGCGTCATCGCCACCGGGTTCGCGTTGTAGACGAACAACGCGCGCACCGGCGGCGTCTGCGGCTCGGTCAGCACACGGCCGAGCTGCACCATGTTGATCCGCCGCCGCGGCCGCGGCGCGAGATCGGGCCGGGCGAGGCCCACGCGGTCGATCGGATGCGCGCGGCTGCAGCTCATCGTGAAGCCGCCGCCACGCACGCCGAACTTGCCGGCGACCGCGGGCAGCGCGAGGATCGCGCGCACCGCGGCGCCGCCGCTGCGCGTGCGCTCGACTCCCCACCCGCAGCGTACCACCGCCGGCTTGGCGGCGGCGTACGCCGCGATCAGGCGCTCGATGTCGGCGGCCGGCACGTCGCATTCCGCCGCGGCGCGCGCCACCGGCCACTCCGCCGCCGCCGCGGCGAGCGCCTCGAGGCCGCTGACGTGTGCGGCGAGGAAGGCGGGGTCGGCCGTGCGACGGCGCAGCAGCGCATCGATCATCGCCAGGGCGAGGGCGGCATCGGTGCCCGGGCGCGGCGCGAGGTGGAGATCGGCGGTGCGCGCCAGCGGCGTGCGGCGCGGATCGATCACGGCGACGAACGCGCCGGCGGCCTGCGCGGCGCGGACGTGCGGCACGAGATGGATCGAGGTCGCCGATGGATTGACGCCCCACAGGATGATGCAGCGCGCCAGGCGATAGTCCTCCGGCGGCACGCTGCCCATCGCGCCGTACATGGCCCGCTGCACCGTGCCGGTCGGCATCGCGCAGATCGTCGTCAGCAGCTCCGAGGCCCCGAGGCGCGCGAAGAAGCGCGCATCGGCCGCCTCCTCGCCGAGCACGCCGTTCGAGCCGCCGTAGTGGTACGGCAGGATCGCCTCGGGGCCGTCGACAGCGCTGATCGCGCGCAGGCGTTCGGCGACGAGGCTGATCGCGTCGTCCCAGCTGATGCGCTCGAAGCGCGCCTCGCCCTTCGCGCCGATGCGGCGCTGCGGGTAGAGGACGCGGTGCGGCGAGTAGACGCGCTCCGGGTAGCGGCGCACCTTGGCGCAGATGAAGCCCGCCGTGAGCGGGTTGCGATGTGAGCCGTCGACGCGGGTGAGTCGGCCGTCCTCGACCGTGACGTGGAGGCTGCACGTGTCGGGACAGTCGAGCGGGCAGACGGAATCGAGCACCGGCATGCGTGCCGGGTACGTGACGGGTGGCCGGCCTGCAATGGGCGTCGACGGATGTCGGAACGGCTCACGCGGAGGCGCGGAGAGGCGGCGGCTACACGGTGCGGGGGAGATCGGATAGACCTGCGGGCATGGAGATCCGTCTCGATTACGGGCGCACCGGGCTCACGGTCGAGCTGCCGGACGACATCGACGTCAGCGTGCTCGAGCCGCGGCCGGCGACGCCGCTCGCCGATCCCGCCGCGGCGATCGCGGCCGCGCTGGCGGCACCGATCGATACGCCGCCGCTCGTCGAGCTGGCGCGCGGGCGTCGCGATGCGGTGGTGGTCATTTCCGACAAGACACGGCCGATTCCCTACGGCGTCGTCCTGCCGCCGCTGCTCGCGGCCCTCGAGGCCGCCGGCATCGCGCGCGAGCGCATCGAGATCCTCGTCGCCACCGGGCTGCACCGGCCGAATACGCCGGAGGAGCTCGCGGCGATGACCAGCCCGGCAATCGTCGCCGGCTGGCGCATCCGCAACCACATCGCGCGCGACGCGAATCAGCACGTCCACCTCGGACGCACCGAACGCGGCACCGAGCTGTGGATCGACCGCGGCTACGTCGACGCCGACCTCAAGGTGATCACCGGCCTGATCGAGCCGCACCTCATGGCCGGCTACTCCGGCGGACGCAAGGCCGTGGCGCCCGGCTGCGCCGGCGTCGACACGATGCGCAGCCTGCACGGCGCGGCGATGCTCGAGGCGCGCATCGGGCCCGGCCTGCTCGACGGCAATCCGTTCCACGCCGAGCTGATCGGCATCGCGCGCCGCGTCGGCGTCGATTTCCTCTGCGACGTGACGATCGACCGCGCGCGGCGCGTCACCGGCGTATTCGCCGGCGATCTCGAGGCGGCGCACGCCGCCGGCGTGCGCGCCGTCGAGCAGCACGTCGCGGTGACGCTCGAGCGGCCGGCGGACGTGGTCATCACCTCCGCCGCCGGCTTTCCGCTCGACGACACGTACTACCAGTCGATCAAGGGCCTCGTCGCGGCGCTCAACGTCGTGCGCCGCGGCGGCACGATCATTCTCGCCGCGGCGATCACCGAAGGCATCGGCAGCGCCGAGTTCCAGCGCCTGCTGGCCGAGACGCAGCGCCCCGAAGACTTCATGGCGCGCATCACGCAGCCCGATTTCTTCACCATCGACCAGTGGATGCTGCAGCACCTCTGCCAGGTGCGCCGCAAGGCCGAGGTGATCGTCGTCAGCCACGGGCTCGCGGCGCTCGGCGCCGTGCATCTGCTCGCCGACACCGCGCCGACCGTCGATGCCGCGCTGGAGCGCTGTCGCCGCCGCTACGGCACGCGCCCGCACGTCGCCGTGCTGCCCGAAGGCCCGTACGTGCTGCCGACCGTGCAGGGCCGCCGTCTCGCACTCGGCACCGCGTGGGAGGAGTGACGCGCGCTGGAGGGCGCCGCGCCGTCGGCGCCTGTTGGATCGGCCAACGCTCCGACGGCGGGTCGCCACGACGGCGTGGCGCGCGTCATCAATGCCGCACCTCCACCTGGCGGTGCTGGCGCACCGCCGTGCGGCCACAGGGGCCGCGGCTACAACGATGCGTCCGGGGGGCGCCGGACGTGTCGTGTCACACGCCCGGCGCCCGCCAGAGGGATCGCCTCAGCCTTCGGGATCGGTGACCGTCACGTCGATCGACACGATCGGGTCGTAATAGAGGTAGAAGCGGCCGTGGATCGTGTACGTGCCCGGCGCGACGGTTGCACCCCGCTCGTCCTTGAGATCCCAGAACGCCTTGAGCTGGTAGCGCAGCGCCGCGTCCTCGCGTTCGGGCGCGCCGGGCGCGAGGAACGGATCGCCGCAGCCCTCCTCGCGGATGGTGCGCACCAGCGTCTCGCCGCGGTACGCGTACAGGTCGAGGCACGGGTCGAAGATGCCGCCCGGCCGCTGTGTTTCGGTGACCGTGAAGCGCAGCTCGACGACGTCGGGCGGCGTGTACGTCGCGCAGTCGGACTCGAGCATGACGCGGTTGAAGTCGTCCGCCCACGTGCCGCGGTTCACGGCGCCCGGATCGCAGTAGGCGAGCGCGCTGGTGGCGAACACCTCCATCGGCAGCGCCTCGCTGCGCTGCCCCCCGAGCTCGGCCCAGACGGTCACGTCGCCGGCGCCGCGTCCGGTGAAGGTGCCCGGCGTGTCGAAGCCGCCGACGGTGTCGTCACTGCTGCGCCACGTGACCTCGTCGGTGAGGTCGCGGCTGAAGCCGACGTCGTAGAAGCCGACGGCGTGGAACGTCGCCTGATCGCCGACGCCGATCGCGCGGTCGGCCCCGTCCATGTAGATGCTGATCTGCTGCAGCGTCGCCTCGTCGACGACGTGCACGCTGACCGGCGCGCTCTCGACCGCCTCGAGCGTCGCGCTGATCGCCGCCTCGCCGGCGCCGGCGGCGGTGACGACACCGGCGGTGTCGACGGTCGCCGCCGTGTCGTTGCTGCTGCGCCAGGTGACACGCGTCGAGACCTCTTCCCACTCGCCGGTGTCGTAGTGCGCGGTGGCACGGAACGGCAGCGTGTCGCCGCGCAGCAGCGTCAGGGCGTAGCCGCACTCGAAGCACGGCGCGTCCGCCCCGGGGCGCACCGGTCCGGCATCGACGTACGGGAACGGATAGCCGCCGGGGTACACGCTGAGCGCGACGACGGTGGCCTGCGCGACGACGCGCACCGGGAAGGGTTCGCTGGTGACGCCGGCGAGCGCCGCGCGGATCGCGCCGTCGCCCACCGCGCTGGCGGTGAACAGGCCGTCCGCGACGCTGCCGATCGCATCGCCGGACACGGTCCACGTCACCTCGTCGGTGATGTCCTCGTGGTACCCGGTGTCGAACACGCCCAGGGCACGCAGCGCGAGCGTGCCGCCGACGCGCAGCACCTGCTGGCAGATCGGCGGCGGCAGGAAGGCATCGCTGACCGGCGGACGCGGCTGGCCCGTGGGATCGAACGGCTCCGAGGGCAGCGGGTAGTGGCAGCCGCTGATCAGCATGATGCGCTGCAGCGTCGGCCGCTCGACGACGGTGAGGCCGAGCGGCGCGCTGGTCACGTCGACGAGCGTCGCGGCCATCGCGGTCTCGCCGGACGCGAGCGCGCGCACCTGCCCCCACGCATCGATCGTCGCCACGCCGGGTTCGCTCGACTCCCACGCGACGAACCAGGTCACGTCGATCTGCGAGCCGTCGGACAGCGTCGCCGAGGCGCGCAGGTGCGACGACTGGCCGACGACCATCGGCGTCGTGCCGAAGACCGCGACGCGATCGATGGTGAGCGGCGGCCCGGGCACGCACGGCTCGATGCAGACCGACTGCCGGCAGTCGTCGCAGCCGACGCAGGAAGCGACGCACGTGCAGGTGTGCGCCGCGTTGCCGCAGGTGTTTTCCTCGCCGCACTGGTACGGTAGCGCCTTGCACAGCCCGTCTGGCCCGCACTCCGGCGTGTGGAAGTACGTGCGCGGCACGCAGGCGCGGGCGGTGCAGTCCTGGCAGTCGGGACAGCTGGGCACGCAGATGCAGACGTCCTCGGGGCTGGCGCAGCCGGCGGCGCCGCAGGTGTAGATCTCGCGACCGCAGCCCTGCGGATCGAAGGCGCCGTCGCCGTCGCCATCGACCAGCGTCCGCCAGCCGTCGAACAGCTCGATCGGCTGGCCGGCTCGCGTGATCAGGTAGGCACCGGTCGGGGCGAAGATCGCCTCCATCGGCACGTCCGCCTCGGTGTAGCGCGAGAGCGTGCGCACCAGGCCCCAGGACACCTCGGCACGCACCGTCGCGGAGCCGTCGTCGCCGACGATGATCGGCGCGTAGAACTCCATCAGGTTGCCGCCGACGGTCTTGGTGAAGCGCAGCGCGTGCCGGCCGGGCGCGAGGCCGGTGACGTGGAACGTGCCGTCGGCGTTCGTCGTGCCGCGCAGCGCGCCGTCATCGACCACCCAGTCGGCGCTGCCGAGGCCGCGATCGAACCCGGCACCGGACGGGGGCACCGCTTCGGGCGGCAGCGCGTGCAGGCCGTCGCCGCGGCCGGCGCTGACCGCATCGCTGACTACGACGAGCCCGGCGACGCCGGCCTGCGTGATCGCCGTCGCCGTCGGCGTCGGCGTCGCCGTGGCCGCGGCCGTGGCCGCCAGCGTCGCGGTGGCCGTCGGTGCGGCCGCGGTGCGCGTCACCGTCGCGGTCGCCGTCGCGCCGCCGCCGGCGTCGTCATCGTCGTCGTCACAGCCGGTGGTGCCGAGCAGCAGCATCGCCAGCGCCGCGACCATCGCCCGCGTCAGTGTGTCGCGCATGATTCCTCCTCCGTCGCTATCGGACATCGGATGCATTCCCTGCCGCCCTGCTAAACAAGTCTTGTTAGGCTGTCAACTGGTTTTGTTTGGCGGGGTACGCAGCGATTGCGGGGGGCGTCCCGAGATGGACGGGTGCCGGCGGGTGAGCCGGCAGGCTGATACGCCGCGAGGCTGTTAAGCTGTGAGGGTTCAGACGGTTAGGTCGGAACGACCCTCGTCCTAACAGCGTAACAGCCTAACAGCCTTCGCTTCCCCGCCGATCAGGACGGGATCAGGTGCAGCTTGCGCGAGGCGAGGACGGTGTGGATCGCGGTGATGCGGCCGGCGGCGTCGACATCGCAGCGGATGACGGCGCGCGGCGCAAAGCGCGGGCCGTGGTGCCCGAACTCGTAGACGACCGCTGGCAGGCCGTTGATCTGCCGGATCACGGCCGCGCCGCGGCGGGCGCCGTGGCGCATGAGGCCGAGCGTGAGGCGGATGACGCGCGTGCGGCCGACCACCGGGTTGTGCGCGGCGGCGTACTCGCCGCCTTCCGACACGCTGCGCACGTCCTCGGCGAGCAGCGCCTCGAGCGCCGGCACGTCGTCCTGCTGCAGCGCGGTCATGAAGCGCAGCAGGGCCTCGCCCGTGCGTGTCTGCCGCTCGGGCGTCGGACGGCAGCGGTCGCGATCGTACGCCGCCATCGCCCGCCGCGCGCGGTGGTGCGCGGTCTTCACGGCGCCGGGGGACATGTCGAGCACCGCCGCCGTGTCCTGCACCGGATAATCGAACACGTCGCGCAGCAGCAGCACGGCGCGCTGCGCGGGCGTGAGCGCCTCGAGGGCGAGCAGAAACGCGTACGAGACGCTCTCGAGCAGCTCGTAGCGGCCCTCGGTCGGACTGCCGCTGTCGGGCGGCAGCTCGTAGGCCGGCACGGCGGGGTCGTCGGTCGGCAGCGGCGCCGGCAGCCACGGCTGACGTGTGGCCCGGCGCCGCCGGCGGCGCAGCGCATCGCGGGACAGGTTCACCGCGACGCGCACCAGCCACGGCCGCCAGGCGCCATCGGTGCGCGTCGGCGGCCGCTCGAGCGCACGCAGGAAGGTCTCCTGCGTCAGGTCATCGGCATCGGCGGCGTCGCCGGTCATGCGATAGCAGAGCCCCCAGACGAAGCGCCGCTCGGCAGCGAACAGCGCGCCGTGGTCGATCGCCGTCGTGCTCGTCATCGCCCACCCGCCGTCCGCCGCACCTCATCACGCCGCGGCGCGCGACGCCACCATGCGGGCGAGGACGCGTTCCGCCGCCGCGCGCGCGCTGGCGAAGCTCGCCTCGGCGAGCATGCCCTCGCCGCCGACCCAGTCGCCGGCGAGATACAGCCCATCGAGCCCGGGTACCGTCACCGCCGGGCGGCCGCGCAGGCCACCCTGCGCCGCGGTGGGCAGCGCCGGCGTGACGAGCATGTTCGGCAGGAAGCGCCGCTCGCGCACCTCGGCGCGCCAGCCCGGCTGCACGAGGTCGAGCAGGCCCTCGAGCTCGCGCTCGTCGGCGCGCGCCTCGCCCTCGTCGGGCCGCAGGTACTTCGCGACGTGCACCATCGCCGCGCCATCCGGGGCGAGGCGCGCGGCGCTCGCCGAGTGCACCGACAGATAGAGGGGCCGGTCGATGCCGAGCGCGAACAGCGCCCGCGGGCGCGGCAGGCGCGCGAGCCCGAGGTCGAGGCACGCGGCGCGCACCGGCTCGGCGGCGGTCGCCCAGGCAGCGGCGGCCGCCGCCGCGGCGCTGTCGGCGAGCAGCGTGCGGGCGCTGTCGGGCGGCACGGCGAGGATCACCGCATCGGCGCTCAGGCGCGTGCCGTCGGCGAGCCGCACGACGCGCGTCCCGTCCTCGCAGACGACGCGCTCGGCGCGCGCCGCGGTGCGCACGCGCACACCGGCCGCCTCGGCCGTGGCGCGCAGCGCGTCCACCAGCGTCTGCCAGCCGCCGTCGAGATAGCGCACGCCGGCGCCGAGCGCCGCCTGGATCTGCGCCAGCGCCGCGCCGGCGCTCATGCGCGAGTGGTCGGCGGCGTAGGACGACACGCGCACCAGCGCGCCGAGCAGGGCGCGCACCTCGCGGTGGCGGATCGCCGTCGCGAGCCACGCCTCGACGCTCGTGTGCTGCAGGGGCTCCGGATCGAGGCGGCCGAGGCCGCCGAGCAGGCGGGCGGTTTCGAGCTTGGCCGGCAGGCCGAACAGCCCGGTGGTGAGCAGTGACAGGAAGCCGCCGGGCAGCGCATGCGCCTGACCGTTCGCGACCGCGAACGCCCCGGACGGGCTCGGCCGCCCGCCCTGCACGACGACGTCGAGCTCGCGCAGCGCCCGCTCCGCCGGGCCACCGCGGTAGAGCGCATGCGGGCCGAGGTTGAAACGGAACTCGCCCGCCGTGGTGGTCTGCGCCCGGCCGCCCGGCTCGCCGGCGCGCTCACAGAGCAGCACCGCGCGCCCGCCACGGGCCGCATACGCCGCCGCCGTCAGCCCGGCGAGCCCGGCGCCGATCACGATCACATCGGTACGTTCCGCGTGCATCTGTCACCTCCCGGTATCCGACGGGGAGATTCCCGCCGTCTACCCCCTTCACGTTCGAGGCGGCGGAAAGGTTACACGAGGGTCCCGGACGTGTGCGGAGGTGCGGAGGTGGAGGACCTTGGAGGGCGCCGCTCCGTCGGCGCCTGTTGGATACGAAACGATCGCTGGCCGCGCGTTTGGCCGCGCGCTGCGCGCACGGCCCGTTGCTCGCGATGGAGTTGTCGGACGTCCCTCACCCTGCCCCCTCTCCCCTGGCGGGGAGAGGGGACCCGGGAACGAGACGCGCATCCGCGGAAGCGCCGCGTCACATTTCTTCACACGCCCGGCGCCCTCCAGATGCCGTGAAGGACGGCGCGTGGTCGCTCGAACGGTGCGGGGGGTCGCTAATACCGCTCGGGCACGCCGCTGGTCTGCCAGAGACGAAACAGGTCCAGGCACTCGTCGCGCAGCACGCCGCCGGTGAGCGCCACGGGCCGCGACGCGGCGTGCAGCAGCCGGCCGGCGTCGTAGGGCAGCTCGCCGAACCCGAGCGCGGCGGAGTCGGCGACGCCGGCGCCGTAGACGATGCGCTCGACGTGCGCCCAGTGACAGCACGCGAAGCACATCAGGCACGGCTCGCAGGTCGTGTAGACGGTGCAGCCGGCGAACTCGTGCGTGCCGAGCACCGCACCGGCGGCGCGCAGCGCGTTGATCTCGGCATGCGCCGACGGGTCGTGGTCGCGACACACCGTGTTGTGCGCCCGGGCGAGCAGCCTGCCGTCGCGCACCACGCAGGCGCCGAACGGCGACTGGCCGGCGGCGATGCCCATACGCGCCGCCGCGATCGCGTCACGCATCCAGCCGGAGTCGTTCACGGAAACCAGCGGAAAGCGGAAAGAAGCAGCGGAAAGGGAAAAGCAGAAAGAAGGAGAGGGAAAGCAGAAGTCAGGCGAGTGAAATCGCCATACTCCTTCTTTCCGCTTTCCGACTTTCCGCTTCTCCTCAGTACGTGATCACGCTGCGCGCGACCTCGCCCTTCTCCATCGCGTCGAAGGCGGCGTTGACGTCGTTGAGCGTGATCGTGCGCGACACGAGCTCGTCGATCTTGAGCTTCTTGGCCATGTAGAGCTCGACGAGCTTGACCATGTCGCGGTGCAGGTTCGCCGAGCCGTACAGCGAGCCGATGACGCCCTTCTCTTCCAGCGTCAGCGAGAAGCCGGGGACGGTCAGGTCGGTGCCGAAGGCCGGCACGCCGACGACCACCACCTTGCCGCCGCGCTTGAGCGTCGCGTACGCCTGCGAGACCACCGCCGGCGCGCCGATCACCTCGAACGCGTAGTCGACGCCGAGACCGCCGGTCAGCTCGCGGACGGCCGACGGCGCGTCGGTATCCTTGCCGTTCACCACGTCGGTGGCGCCGAACGTCTTCGCCATCTCGAGCTTCGCCGGCACGAGGTCGACGGCGATGATGCGCGCCGCGCCGGAGAGCGCCGCGCCCTGGATGACGTTGAGGCCGACGCCGCCGCAGCCGAACACCGCCACCACGTCACCGGGCTGCACCTTCGCGGTGTTGATCGCCGCGCCGACCCCGGTCAGCACGCCGCAGCCGACCAGACAGGCGCGGTCGAGCGGCATGTCCTCGCGGATCTTGATCGCCGCGTTCGCCTTGATCACCGTGCGCTCGGCGAACGACCCGACACCGGCCATGCGGCCGACGGGCATGCCCTCGCGCTCGAAGACGAAGTCCTCGCCGCTCATCGCCGCCTGCACGCCGGCCTCGCAGAGGTGCGGGTGGGCATGCACGCAGTAGTGGCAGCGGCCGCACGGCTGCACCCAGGCGAGGACGACGTGATCGCCGGCCTTGAGGTGCTTGACGCCCTTGCCGACCTCCTCGACGACGCCCGCGCCCTCGTGACCGAGGATGCACGGCGGCGGGATCGGCAGCTTCGACTGGAGCACGGACAGGTCGGAATGACACACGCCGCTGGCCGCCACCTTGACGACGACCTCGTCCTCGCGCGGCGGCTTGAGCGTGAAGGTGTCGACCTTGAGCGGCTCATTGAATCCGTACATGCATGCGGCCTTGACCATCTGTGCCTCCCTTGAGTAGCGAAGAGCGCCCGCGCGGGGCCCGGTGAGGCGATCTTCGTACGACGAACCGCTTTCCAGGGTCAAACCGGGTTCCGAGAACGCATGCCGCGCCCGCCGCACTGGAAGCGCTACCCCTTCGTGCTCGTGCCGGACGATCCCGAGCTGACGTTTCCGGCGGCCGAGGGCGACCAGGGCGCGGAGTCGAACACGTACTACCTCGCCGGCCGCCTGCGCGGCCGCGACAGCGGCCGCACGTGGGCGTACCTGGCGATCTTCGCGTACACCGCCGTGCGCCAGCGCCTGCGCGCCGACTTTCACACCGTCGCGCTCTTCGATCTCGCCGCGGGGACCTACGCGACCTGGACCGAGCACGACCTGCCGCACCCGCTGCGCTGGCGGCGGCAGTACCGGCTCACGGTAGCGCGCGGGCATCTCGAGGTGGCGTTCGCCGGTTCCGCGGGCCCGAGCAGCTGGACGACGCGGCGCACGGCCGACGGCGCGCTCGCGCCGTTCGCCTATCACCTCGAGCTGCGCGGCCGCGATGCGGCGGGCGCGCGGATGGAGCTCGTGCTCGATCTCGACGCGCACAAGCCGCCCATGCCGCTCGGCGGCACGGCGGCGGCCGGACGCAAGACGTGCATGGGCCAGTACGGCACGCATTCCTATTTCCAGAGCGACGTGCGCGGCGACGGCGTGCTCGCGTGGGGCCACGTGCGCGAGGCGGTCACCGCCGACGCCGGCTGGATCGACCGGCAGTGGACGCCGCGCCATCTCGGCAGCCACAACGACTGGCGCAGCACGCGCTACGGACACGAGTGGCGTCAGCTCCACCTCGATACCGGCATGGAGATGAGCGTCTGGCTGCAGGTCGACCGCCACCGGCACAACCGGCCGATCCCGTTCGGCGGCGCCACCGCCGCGACCCCCGACGGTCGCGTGGTCGCGACCAGCGAGGTCGCCATCGAACGGCTGTCGTTCGTCCGCGATCCCGGCGACGTGCGGCCGCGGCGGCGGCTGACGCGCGGCGCGCGGTACCTCGCCGATCGCTACCGGCTGCGCATCCCGGCGTGGGAGCTCGACGTCACATCCGAACCGCTCGTCGCCACTCCGGCGCACGCCCTGCCGATCGAGTACTGGAGCGGTCCGACGCATCTGCACGGCACGATCGGCGGCCGCCCGGTGCAGGGATTCGGCTTCCACGAACGCACGTGGGTGTTCGCGCGCGACTTCGAGCTCGTCGACGTCCTGCGCGCCACCGTCCGCCACCTGCCGGCCGACGCGTTCCCGCCCGGCGCACCGGGGGCGCAACGCCTCGCCGACGAGATCTGGGAGATCGACGCCTTCCTCAGCCACGGCGGCCGCGCCGCCGCCCGCGAGCATCTCGCGCGCCGCGTCGGCCCGCAGCTCGCGGCACTCGCCGAGCCGCACCGCACGCACGTCCTGCAGATCGCCGCCGATCTCGCGCAGGCACTGCGCTAGGCAGCGCGCGCAGCGGTTCGCGGACCGTCCGTCTTCCGCCGTCGGACGGCGGGCGTCCCGCCCGCCGCGCCGCGCGGCGCCGGCAACAGAGGACCCGCGCGTCTCCCGGTTTGCCTGCGTGCGCGACGCTCGATAAGCCGCCTCGCGAAGGGGGACACGCATGATCACGGTCGTGGCACGAATCAAGGTCCGAAGCGGATGCGAGGCGGACGCCGAGCGCGCGCTGCTCGACATGATCGAGTACGTGCGCGCCAGCGAGCCGGGCACGCTGCGCTACACGCTGCACCGCGCCATCGGCAATCCGACGCAGCTCCTGATGTACGAGCAGTATGCCGATCAGGCGGCGCTCGATGCGCACGGGACGAGCACGCGCATCCAGCAGCTCTTCGGCACACTCGGTCCGTTGCTCGACGGGCAGCCGTCGATCGAGCTGTTCACGGCCGTCGGCGGCAAGCCGTAGCGATCGCGGCGACGCACACAGGAAGGAGCGCGGGAATGGGACTGCTCGATGGCAGGGTGGCGATCGTCACCGGCGCGGGACGCGGGCTGGGACGCGAAGAGGCGCTGGCGCTCGCCGCCGAGGGCGCGCGGGTGATCGTCAACGACGTCGGCGCCTCGGTGAGCGGCGAAGGCGCCGACGAGGGGCCGGCGGCACAGGTGGTCGCCGAGATCCGCGCCGCCGGCGGCGAGGCGATCGCCGACGGTGCCAACGTCGCCGACTGGCAGGCGGCGGCGGGTCTGATCGACCGCGCCTACGCACAGTGGGGCCGGCTCGACATCCTGGTGAACAACGCCGGCGTGCTGCGCGACCGCATGAGCTTCAACATGAGCGAGGCGGAGTTCGACCTCGTCATGCAGGTGCACTGCAAGGGGCACTTCGCGATGACGCGGCACGCCTGCACGCGCTGGCGCGAGCAGGCCAAGCAGCAGGGCTCCACGTACGGCCGCATCATCAACACCTCATCCGAAGCGGGTCTGATGGGCACGGCGGGCAACAGCAACTACGTCATGGCCAAGGCGGCGATCGCGGCGCTGACGGTCAGCATCGGCCGCGAGATGAGCCGCTACGGCGTCACCGCGAACTTCATCGCGCCGCGCGCCCGCACGCGCATGACCGACACGATGCCGAATGCGTCGATGTTCGCGCAGCCGGAAAGCGGCTTCGACGCGTTCCATCCCGCGTGGCCGGCGCAGCTCGTCGTCTTCCTCGCCAGCGAAGCCGCCGGCGATCTCAACGGCCAGGGCTTCATCGTCTGGGGCGGTGAGATCATGCTCGTCGGCGGCTGGCACGTCCTCAACCAGATCAGCAAGCCGAACGCCGCGTTCACCGCGCACGACCTCGTCGCGCGCAAGGACGAGCTGTTCGGCGCGCACCCGCGCCAGCCCGCTTACATGTGAGACTCGGCCGCGAAGGCGCGAAGGACGCGAAGCGCGGAATGGAGTTGTTGCTGCCGCTCCACTGATTCGGCCGCACTTCCTCCGACCTTCGCGCTCTTCGCGTCTTCGCGGCCAATCCGATCAGGTCGTACCGACCGGGTCGGTGATCGGGATGTGGCGCGGCTGCGCGCGGACGCGGTCGAGCCAGGTGCGCACGGCGGGATAGGGATTCAGGTCGAATCCGCCTTCGCCGGCGACGTGCGTGTAGGCGTAGAGCGCGATGTCGGCGATCGAGTACTGCCCGGCGACGAAGTACGGATGCGCCGCGAGGTGGCGCTCCATGACGCCGAGCGCGGCGTACCCGAGCTGCCGCTTGCTCTCGAGCTGCGCGGCGCGCTCGGGCGTCAGCAGGTCGTGCGTCACCCAGAAGCGCACCGTCGCGATGTTCGGCTCGTGGCTGTACTGCTCGAAGAACATCCACTGCAGGACCTGGGCGCGCGCCAGGCGGCCCTCGGGCAGGAACGGCGTTCCCTCGGCGAGGTACCAGCAGATCGCGTTCGATTCGGGCAGGTAGACGCCGGGCTCGATCTCCAGCGTCGGAATCCGCCCGTTCGCGTTCTTCGCGAGGAACGCGTCGGTGCGCGTCTCCCCGCGCAGGATGTCGAGCTCGATGCGCGCGAACGGCCGGCCGAGCTGCGTGAGCAGCAGGCGCACCTTGTAGCCGTTGCCGGACTCGAGATAGTCGAACAGCCGCAGCATCGCGTCTCCTTCCCCCGGCGCGCACCCTTGCCGCGCTCCGCACCGCCTCGCAACACCCGCGTTTCGCCGCCTGTAGATCGTCGGCGTTCCTCGCCCGCAGGCCCCCGGGACCGCGGGCGTCTCGCCCGCAGCGCAGCGCACCCGCGCGAGCACGCGATGAACGAGCCCCCGCAACGTGCATCACACCCGGACCATCGCACCGCGATGGCGCCCACGCCCCGACTCGCGCTACACCGCGCCCAATGCGCCTCGAGGACTGGCAGCGCGGCGGACGCACCACGACGTACCGCGGCCACCCGGTCTTCTACCGCGACGACGGCGCTGGCGATGCGCTGCTCTGTCTGCACGGCTTCCCGAGCGCGTCGTGGGACTGGCACAAGCTCTGGCCGGCGCTCACCGCGCGCTATCGGGTGATCGCGCCCGACATGCTCGGCTTCGGCCTGTCGGCGAAGCCGCATCCGTACGCGTACTCGCTGCGCGATCAGGCCGATTTGCACGACGCGCTGCTCGCCGGGCTCGGCATCGACACGGCCTACGTGCTGGCGCACGACTATGGCGACAGCGTTGCGCAGGAGCTGCTCGCCCGCCAACGCGACGGCGGACGCCTGCGGCTGCGGGCGGTGTGCCTGCTCAACGGCGGCCTGTTCCCTGAAACGCACCGCGCGACGCGCGGCCAGCGCGCGCTGCGTTCGCCGCTCGGCCCGCTGCTCGCGCGTCTGCTGACCTCCCGCGGCTTCGCCGCCGGGTTCGCCGCGCTGTTCGGGCCGCGGACGCAGCCGTCCGCCGAGGAGCTCGCGACCGTCTGGGCGCTGAACCGCCACCATCGGGGACTGCGCGTTTGGCCCGCGCTCCTCGACTACATCGACGAGCGCCGTGCCTGCCGCGAACGCTGGGTCGGCGCGCTGCAGACCACGCCGGTGCCGCTGCGGTTCATCAATGGCGCCGCGGATCCGGTCTCCGGCCGTCACATGGCGGAACGGTACCGCGAGCTCGTGCCACACCCCGACGTCGTGCTGCTCGACGAGATCGGCCACTACCCGCAGCTCGAGGCGCCCGAGCAGGTGCTCGCCGCCCTGCTGCCCTTTTTCGCGCGCGCCGGCGAGACCGCCGGCACCTGAGCACGACCCCGAGACGACGACGCCCCGGTACGGGGACCCGTACCGGGGCGTCGGTGCGAACGGCGGCTCGGCGCTCAGGGCGTCTTCGCCTTGAACTGGGTCGCGAGGTTCTTCGTCGCCGTCGCGAACTCGCTCTCCCAGCAGATGCCGTTGGCGTTGTTGCGCAGCTGGACGATCAGCGGCAGATCGCCGCCGGCGATCGGCAGCGCGAAGTCGGGCAGGTTCACGCCCTTCCCTTTGATGAGCGCCTTTGCCTTGTTCGTCGTGCTGCCCTTGAGGATCACGCGCGTGATGCCGGCCGCGGATCCGGCGGGATCCTTGTACTTGTAGCCCTTGCTGCTGATTGCCGACCAGTTCGGACCCGGCGGCACGGCGGCCTGCGCGATCAGCGCCGCGCTCGTACCGGCGTAGAAGCACAGCGCGTACTCCGCGTCGACCGTCGGGGTGCCGAACTCCGCCTGCGAGGTGCTGGCGCCCTTGATCCACTTCCACACCAGCTTGTCCCGGGCGTCGTTGGCGTTGTCCTTGATCAGCACGCGCGACTTCTGCGCCAGGCGGCAGACCACCGGCTCGACCGGGCAGTCGCCGAGCAGACAGACGTCGTTCGTATCGTCGCAGCCCTGGCCCATCGGACACGGGCTGCCACCGCCGCCGCAGGCGCCCGCGGTGCACGTCTCCTCGCCGTTGCAGAAGCTGCCGTCCTCGCATGACGTCCCGTCCGGCGCGCTGACGTCCGCCGGGCAGGTGTCGCTGACGCCGTCGCACACCTCGGCGACGTCGCACACGCCCGCCGCCGCACGACACTCGGCGCTGCTCTTCGCATCCGCGCCGCAGAGCTTGCCGATGCCGTCACAGGTCTCGGCGACGTCGCACACGTCCACCGCGGCGCGGCAGACGGTCGTATCCGGCTCGACCGCATCGGCCGGGCAGTCGACGCCGCTGCCGTCGCAGGTTTCGGGCACGTCGCAGACCTCGCCCGCCGACGCCGCCCGGCACACCGTCGTGTCCGGCTCGACGCTGTCAGCCGGACAGGTCTTGTTCGTGCCGTCGCAGAGCTCGGCGATGTCGCACACGCCCGCCGCCGCGCGGCAGACGGTCGTGTCCGGCTCGACCGCATCGGCGGGGCAGTTCACGTCGCTGCCGGTGCAGAACTCCTCGACGTCGCACACCTCGCCCGGCGAGGCGGCGCGACACACCGTCGTATCCGGCGCGAACGCGTCGGCCGGGCAATCCGGCCCGCCGCCATCGCACTGCTCGGCGACGTCGCAAACGCCCGCCTCGCCGCGGCACTCCGTGCCGGCACTGACGAAGCCGTCCGCCGGGCACGCCGGGTCGACGCCGTCGCACTGTTCGGCGACGTCGCAGTCGCCCGCCACCGCGCGGCACTCGGTGCCGGCGCTGGCCAGGGCATCCGCCGGGCAATCGTCATCCGCGCCGTCGCACTGTTCGGCCGCGTCGCAGACGTCGGCCGCGGCACGACACAGCGCCGTGCTCTTCGCATCGGCCGGACAGTCGTCGTCGATGCCGTCACAGAGCTCGGCGAGATCGCAGACACCGGCGCTGGCACGGCACAACGCGGTGCTCTTGCCGTCGGCCGGGCAGAACTTGCTCACGCCGTCGCACGCTTCGGCGACGTCGCAGACGCCGGCGGCCGCCCGGCACTCGGTGCCGGCGGTCTGCACGCCGTCGGGCGGACACGTCGCGCTGTTGCCCGGGCACACCTCGACCTCGTCGCACACCTCGCCCGGCGAGCTGGCGCGGCACACCGTGCCGACGGTGGCGAATGCATCGGCCGGGCAGTTGACCGTCACGCCGTCGCAGAGCTCGGGCACGTCGCACGGCCCGGCCGCATTGCGGCAGCTCTCGCCCGCCTCCTTGAGCGTGCAGTTCATGGCGCAGCAGGAACCCGGCATGCCGTTGACGCCGGCGCCCTGATCGCACTCCTCGCCGACCGCGCCGTCGACGACGCCGTTGCCGCAGAACGACACGATCGACACGGTGACGAAGTGGCCGTCGGTGGCGATGTTGCGCCCGCCCTGCCCGGGATACGCCCCGGCGCTCGTGCCGGACAGCGTCGACGCCAGGCCGGCGCGCACCGCGCACTCGTCACCGCCGACGAACGCGCCACCGCCGGGACTATTGCACGACGAGGTCCAGGCGAACTGCAGCTGGTGCGGCTGGTTGGCGCCGTTGCTGACGCCGGTGATCACCGCCGCCGCCGCCAGCGTGCCGCCGAATGGCGTCTGCCCGTTCGCTCCCGAAGTGCGAATCCCCGGGTCGGTGAGGCTCAGGGTGCCGGACGCGAGCGTGCCGCCGCTCTGCGTGCCGGTCAGCGGCGATACGTCGGCGGTCGCGGCCACGGTCGCAAACGTCGTGTCGTCGACCGTCGTCAGGCCGCCGTTCCAGTTCGTATTGACGGTGAGCTGGTAGGCACCGGGCACGTTGACGTTGAAGTTCACGCGATAGCTGTTGGTCGCCGCGATCGACGAGTTCGTGAAGATGCCGCTGTCGGCCGCGGTGACGAACGCGTAGCGGGCGGAGATCGAAGTCGGGCTCGACGAGAAGCTGGTGGTCGACAGGCGCTGACGGCCGTCGGTCAGCGTGTCGGTGGTGGAATCGGCATCGGAGAGGTTGGTCACCGACACCCCCGAGATCTGGGCCGATGCCGCCGTCGCCCCGCACAGGATGCCCACCGCCAGTGCACACGCGATTCGCCGAACGCCGAATGCCGTCATGTCCCCTCCTGGTCCACCCGCTGGTTACATTTTCAGTTTACAGATCCGCTATCGCCTGAAGGTAGCGCGTTCGTCAACCTGGAAAATGTCACAGGGGCCGCGCATGCGCGGCGATCCTGCTCCTGATCATGCCGATCGGCCGCATCGGTCAGCCGCCCGTTCGCCGCGGCTCTCCCCGAGGTCGCGCCTGTCCGGCGCCGGAGAGCCACGGAGACGCAGAGGACGCGGAGTCGAGTCGACTCAGACCCATGGACCGTGCGTTGGTGTCCTCTCCGCCCTCGGTGGCCGACGGGCAAAGCTCCGGACCGGACCCGTACCCGTACACGCCTTTCGAAGACGCGAGGACGTGTACGAGTACGGATACGCGATGCGGGAACCGTGGCGCATGAAACCGCGCCGGCGGAGCGGCCCCTGTCTTCGCCGTCCATTCGCGCTAGGAGTGGTCGGCCATGAACCATCGTCTGCAGCGCTCCTGGCGGCAGCGCCTCGCCGGCGCCGTGCCGTTCGGCCTCGGGCGCACGAAACCGACTCATTTCCGCGACATGGCCCGCGCCGCGTGGGCGAACCGCGACAACCTGCCGTATGCCTGGCGGGTGCTGAGCCGCGGCGTCTGCGACGGCTGCGCGCTCGGCGTGGCCGGCCTGCACGACTGGACGATCGACGGCGTGCACCTCTGCCTGACGCGGCTGGCGCTGCTGCGCCTCAACACCATGCCGGCGCTCGATCCGGCGGTGCTCGCCGACGTCGCCGCTCTGCGCGGCCTCGACAACGCGGCGCTGCGCGCCCTCGGGCGGCTGCCGGTGCCGCTGCTGCGCGAGCGCGGCGATGCCGGCTTCCGCCGCATCACCTGGGATGAGGCGCAGGCGCGGATCGCGGCACGCCTGCGCGCCAGCGGCGCGCCGCGCGCCGCGTTCTATCTCACCTCACGGGCGCTGACGAACGAGGTCTACTACGTCGCCCAGAAGGTGGCGCGCTTCCTCGGCACGAACAACATCGACAACGCGGCGCGCCTCTGCCACTCGCCGTCGACCGGCGCGATGAAGCGCGCGCTCGGCGTCGCCGCCTCGACCTGCAGCTACCGCGACTGGTGGGGCAGCGATCTGGTGATCTTCTTCGGTTCCAATCCGGCCAACGACCAGCCGGTGGCGATGAAGTACCTGCACGAGGCGAAGCGCACCGGCACGCGGGTGGTGCTCGTCAACCCGCTGCGCGAGCCGGGCATGGAACGGTACTGGGTGCCGTCGACGCCGCGCAGCGCGCTGTTCGGCACCGACATCGCCGACTACTGGTTCGGCGTTGCCCACGGCGGCGACATTGCGTTCCTCGCCGGCGTGCTGCGCCTGCTGCTCGAGCACGGCTGGATCGACCGCGCGTTCGTCGACCAGCATACCAGCGGCGCGGACGCGCTCGCCGCGGCGCTGGCGGCGCTCGACTGGCCGACCCTCGAGGCGCAGGCCGGTCTGCCGCGCGCCAGCATGGAGGAGTTCGCGGCGCTGATCCGCGACGCGCGCAGCGCGGTGCTGGTGTGGAGCATGGGCATCACCCAGCACGCGCACGGCGGCGATGCGGTGCAGATGATCTGCAACCTCGCGCTGCTGCGCGGCTGGGTCGGCCGGCCGCACTGCGGCCTGATGCCGATCCGCGGCCACTCCGGCGTGCAGGGCGGCGCCGAGATGGGCGCCT
>CBFGUK010000050.1:0-26172 GCA_965651925.1 uncultured bacterium
TCGGCGATCTGCGCGCGCCGCGTGTGGCACGGCGCGCAGGTCTCGATCTCGCGCCCGCTGTCGCGTGGCCGCGACCGCGCCGCCGTGCCGCGGGCGGGATCCATCGTCCACGTCACGCCGCGGCGCTCATCGAGCTGGACGGTGAGGCCCTTCGACGCCTCGCCGGCATCACGGGGGCGCGCCCAGGCGAGATGGGCTGCGCCGGGACCATGGCAGGCCTCGCAGCCGACGGTCAGCTCCGACCACGACGTGGTGTACTGGCCGGTGCCGGCATCGTAGCGCTTCGCCACGTTCGTCGAGTGGCAGTCGGCGCACATCGCGTTCCAGTTCTGCGCCGCGCGCGTCCAGTGCAGCGGGTCCGCGGCGGTCAGATGCTCGTCGGGATAGAGATGGAACCAGCGCCCGCCGCCGGCGGGCGCCGGGCGCGTGTCCCAGGCGAACGGCAGCGCCTGCAGGCGGCCGCCGGGCAGCTCGACGAGATACTGCTGCAGCGGCTCGACGCCGAACGTGTAGCGGATCTCGAACTCGCCCGGCGCGCCGTCGGGACCGTCGGTGCGCACGAAGAAGCGGTCGCCGCGGCGGACGAAGGTGGTCGGCTGGCCGGCGTACGAGACGCTGACGCCGCTGAAGTCGCCGCGCACCGTCGCCGGCGTCGCGTGCTGCATGGCGACCGCGTGCTGCGAGCCGCGCCAGGCCGCGAATGCCTCGGCATGGCAGTTGGCGCAGGCCGCGCTGCCGACGAAATCCGGCGCGTTCGGCGCGGGCGACTCGGCCGCGACACTGTGCGGGGCGAGCAGCGTGACGGCGAGGAGCAGCCGGAGCACGGAACGCGGCCGGTCAGCCGGCGGCGTGGATCGCCGGCCGGCGGTCGTGCCACGGCGCCGCCGCCTCGAGCTGCGCGGCAACCTGCAGGAGCAGGTCCTCGCGCCCGGTGGCGGCGACGAGCTGGGCGCCGATCGGCAGGCCGTCGGGCGTCCAGTGCAGCGGCAGCGAGATCGCCGGCTGGCCGGACATGTTGTACGGCGAGGTGAACGCGCCGAACGGCGCGGCGCGCAGGAAGGCGCGCAGCGGTTCCTCGGGCGTCGAGGTGAGGTGTCCGAGCGGCGGCGTCGGCTGGGCGGTCGTCGGCGTCAGGAGGAGATCGAAGCCCGACTGCCACCAGGCGGCGAGCCGGCGGCCGTAGGCGTGCACGTAGTCGACCGCGGCGATGTACTCGCTGGCGGACATGGCGCGACCGCGCTCGGCGACCGACCACGTCAGGGGCTCGACGTCGCCGGGGACGAGCGGTCGACCGAGTTTCTGGGCCGTGGCGTCGAGCGCCCGCGCGACGCTGGCGCTGACCACGGCGACGAACTGGAAGATGGCGCTCGCCTCATCGAGCGCCTCGGGATGCGACTCCTCGACGAGGTGACCGCAGTCGGCGAGCAGGCGCGCGGCACGATCGGCGGCGGCGCGGCACTGCGCATCGAGCTCGATGCCGCGGTCGCGCGGCGGCGTGCGCATCAGCCCGATGCGCAGCCGGCCCGGCGCGCGGCGGGCGAGCGCGGCGTACGGCTCGGGCGGCGGCGCGGCGGCGTACGGGTCGCCGGGCATCGGGCCGCTGGTCACGTCGAGCAGTGCCGCGGCGTCGCGCACCGAGCGCGTGACGACGAACTCGGCGGAGAACCCGGCCCAGCGCTCGCCGGCACCCGGGCCGAACGAATTGCGGCCGCGTGTCGGCTTGAGGCCGACGAGGCCGCACATGGCCGCGGGGATGCGGATCGAGCCGCCGCCGTCGCTGGCGTGCGCGGCTGCGACGATGCCGGCGGCGACCGCGGCCGCCGAGCCGCCGCTCGAGCCGCCGGGGCTGTAATCGGGATGCCACGGATTGCGGGTGGCGCCGAACGCCTCCGGCTCGGTGGTCGGCAGCAGACCGAGCTCGGGCGTGTTCGTGCGCCCGAGGATCACCAGCCCGGCGGCGAGCAGCTTCTCGGTGTAGTAGGCGTTCGTCGCTTCGGTCCAGTTCGCGTCCTTGAGGCACCGCATGCCGGCCGTGAAGCGTCGCCCGGCCTCCTGGCCACCGAGATCCTTCATCAGGAACGGCACGCCGTGAAACGGTCCGCGCGGCAGGTCGGATGCGGCGGCGCGCTCGCGCGCCTCGGCGAACGCCGGCAGCGAGATCGCGTTCAGCGTCGGCGCCAGGCGCTCGGCGCGCGCGATCGCCGCCTCGACGAGCTCGCGCGGCGTCACGTCGCCTCGCCGCACCAGCTCCGCCTGCGCGGTCGCATCGAGGGTCGCGAATGCGTCGGTCATGGCTCGCCGTTAGAGCACGGAAGGGCGAGCGGGAGGAAGGCGTGACACGCGTCCACTGCGTCGGGTGGGCCATGACGAACGTCCTGCACTGCGCGTCCGCGGCGCGCTGTGCGCTGTCCTTGGGAAAACCCGCAGGCTGATGCGGGATTGTCCCAATTGCGCGAAGACGGACGGCTACGCGATGGGTTGTCGACTTGTCACCCTCCGAACGAGCACCGTGGCGCGCGCCGGCGGGGGTGCGCTCCAGGGCGCGCTCGCCGCATGCGCCCGCGCCACTGACGCCTGCCGTCGCGTCACGCCTCGGGATCGGGGTCGTGGCCAGCGCGCGTGGGCGCGCCCGGATGCGGTGCGGGCGATCGGTGCACGTCGCCGGGCGGCGGGTGCTGTGCAGTCTGGTCCTGCTCTGCAGCACATTCGGCTGGACGGTGGCGGTGCTGGCGGGCGATCTTCCCGCGTCGGAGACCGTCTCCACGGCGCCGGCGGCGGGTGACGGCAGTCATCCGTTGCGGGTGGTGCGGGCGGACGCGGCCGAGGTGGTGCTCGATCGCGGCGCCGACAGCGCGGTGCAGGTCGGGAGCCGGCTCGAGTGTTTCACGACGAGCGAGGACATCGTCGACCCCGAAACCGGCGCGGTCCTCGGCCACTACGAGCGCGCGGTCGGATCGCTGTTCGTCACCAGCGTGCAGCCCGCGCGGTGCATCGCCGAGCCGGGGGACGGGCACGTGCCCGTCCGGGCAGTGTGTCGGCTGACCGGCGCGTCGACGCCGTCGCCGCACCGCACGGCGGCGCGGCCGGCAGCGGTCGAACGCGCGCGGCAGCATCCGGTGGATCCGGCGGCGGGTCGCCGTCAGGCCGCGGGTGGCACCGGCGCGGCGCTGCCCGGCGCGCCGCCCTGAGATGACGGAGCGCCGCTCCACCATCGATTCCGAAGATCGGCCATAGAGAGCGGAGGAGGACCAGGTCGTCGCCAAGGTCGCCGGTCCCTCGGATCTGTTGCGACCGAATCGTCGACTCCGCGTCCTCTCCGCCTCGGTGGCGATCGGTTTCCACCTGGCGGGGCGGCCGGTGCGGCGGGGCAGGCATCGACGTTGACCGGTGCAACGCGCCTCTGATACCCAAACGGTCGTTTGGGCACATGACGACGACCGATCCGCACGCCGCCTGGCCGCAGGTGCGCGAGACGCTGGCGCGCGTCGCGCGTGACGTGGCGTTCTATCGCGACAAGCTCGCCGCGGCGGGGATCGATCCGGCAGCGATCCGGACGCCGGAGGACTTCCGGCGCGTGCCGCTGACGCGCAAGCCCGAGGTGCCGGCGGCGCAGCAGGCCGCGCCGCCGTTCGGCACGCTGCTCGCCGTGCCGGCGGCGCGCATCGCGAGCGTCAGCATCTCGCCGGGACCGCTCTACATCCCGCGCACCGCCGAGGAGCCGACCGGGGTCGAGGCGCTGCACGAGAGCCTGCAGCACATGGGCGTGCGCCGCGAGGACGTCGCGCACGTCACGCTCTCCTACCACATCATGCCGGGCGGCCTGCGCATGCACCGCGCCTTCGAATCGTTCGGCTGCCGGGTGATCAACGGTGGCACCGGCAACTCCGAGCTGCAGGCGCGCATCGCGGCGACGCTCGGCGCGACGGTGTACGTCGGCACGCCGTCGTTCCTCGCCACGCTCGCCGATGCGGCCGAGCAGCAGGGCCTGCGGCTGCAGTACCGGCTCGGCTTCTCGACCGCCGAGGCGCTGACCCCGGCGCTGCGCCGCACGTTGCAGGAGCGGCTCGGCATCGAGCTCTTCGACCACTGCGGCGAGGCGGTGATGGGCCCGCTCGCCGGCGAGTGTCACCGCCACGACGGCATGCATCTGCACGCGCGCGAGATGTGGGTCGAGTTCCTCGACCCCGAGACCGGCGCGCCGGTCGCCCCGGGCGAGAGCGGCGAGGTGGTGGTCACGCAGCTCGGCGAGCGGGCCATGCCGCTGCTGCGCTACGCGCCGGGTGATGTGTTCCGCACCTGGGCCGAGCCCTGCCCGTGCGGCGATCGGTCGCCGCGCATCGCGTTCGTCGGCCAGGTCGGCGGCATCCGCAAGATCAAGGGCGTGCTCGTCCATCCCGCGCAGGTGAAGCAGACGCTCGCGCACTTCCCCGAGCTCGGCGCGTTCCAGATCGAGGTCGATCATCCCGCCGGCGCGCGCTACGACAGCGCCATCATCCGCATCGCCTGCGCCACGCCGAGCGACCAGCTGGCGCGCGACGTCCGCGACCGGCTGAAGGCGCACGTGCTGATCACGTTCGACGTCGAGCTCGTCGATCCCGCGGCGATTCCGGCGGACGCGCCGCCCGTGCTCGACAAACGGCAACACGGATGAACACCGAGGACCACAGATGAACACCGATTCGATCGCTCTGTGTGTATCCGTGGTTCTCCGTGTTCATCTGTGTTTCTCATGCTGATGCGAGACGAACGCTTGTATCGGCCCGAGGTGCAGACGATGCCGCGCGAGCGGCTCGCGGCACTGCAGCTCGAGCGGCTGCAGGCGCTGCTGACGCGCATCTGGGAGCGGCCGATTCCGTTCTTCCGCCGCAAGCTCGAGGCGGCGGGGCTGACGCCGCGCGACGTCCGCTCGCTCGACGACCTGCGTGCGATTCCGACCACGGTGAAGGACGACCTGCGCGCCAGCGAAGCGGCGCATCCGCCGTTCGGCGACTATCGCGGCTCGACGCTCGACGAGTGCGTGCGCATCGGCTGCTCCACCGGCACGAGCGGCAAGCCGACGCTGATCTTCTGGACGCGTATCGATCAGGCCGTCGACCTCGAGGCGGTGTGCCGCGGCCGCTGGCGTTGGGGCCTGCGCCCCGGCTCGAGCCTCGCGCACGGCCATCCGTTCGGCCAGTACGGCGGCGGCATCAGCTTTTCCAGGGGCATCGAGGCGCTCGGGCTGCTCAACGTGCCGTGTGCGCCACCGACCGCCGGGCCGTGGACGCGCGAGGTCGTGCGCCTGCTCAGCCTGGTCCGTCCCGAGCACTACCGCTTCTTCGGCAACGCCGGCGCACAGTACGCCGCCGCGGCGCGCGCCGCCGGCTACGATCCCGAGCGCGACCTCAACCTGCACGTGCAGGGCGAGGACCCGAAGGAGCAGTACAAGTCGGTCAGCGCCGGGCTCGAGGCGCTCGGCATGCTCGGCACGGCGTGCGCCGAGGATGACGGCGCGCACGTGCACGAGGACCTCGCGATCGCCGAAGTGCTCGACCGCGAGCGCGGCACGCCCGTCGGTCACGGCGCGCGCGGCACGCTGGTCGTCACCGTGCTCGGCAAGGACAACGCGTTCCTGCGCTACGACCTGCAGGACGTCGTCCGTGTCAACGACCGCCCGTGTCCGTGCGGCGAGACGCACAAGCGGCTGTTCTACGAGGGGCGGGTGAAGGACATCACCGCCGTCGCCGGACGCGAGATCCTGCCGATCGACGTGCTGCTCGCGCTGCTCGACTGCGCGCCGCTGCGCGGCACGGCGATCGAGTACCAGATCATGCGCCGTCCGGACCTTGCCGCGCTGCCGCTGCGCGTCGAGCATCCGGCGGCCGACACCAGCGAACGCGCCACGGTCGCGGCGGCGATCGCCGCCACCGCGCGCGAGCGCCTCGGCGTGCCGGTCGACGTCGAGCTGCTGGCGCCGAACGCGCTGCCGCGCTTTGCCTTCAAGGCCGCCCGCGTGGTGGACGATGCACAGTCAACTGCGTGACCAGTGACCAGTGCCAGTGACCGGTCGGATCCGCTCAGCGCCCGATACCGGTCACCGGTCACCGGTCACCGGTCACGCCTCTTCTTCTGAGGAAAGGCGGAATCGAATCATGGCAGACGTCGAGTACGGCAAGATCACCGAAGAGGGCCTGGCGAAGATCCGCGCACGCATCGGTCAGGGCTTCGAGAAGCGCCGGCCGTGGCGCACCGAGGTGACGGTCGATGCGATCTACCATCTCGCGCTCGCGATCGGGGATCTCAGTCCGCTGTACATCGACGAGGACTACGCGAAGCAGACGCGCTGGGGCACGCTGCTCGCGCCGCCGATCATGATCCAGTGCTTCGACACGCTGCGCGCCGTCGGCAGCGCCGGCCTGCCCGAGGGCCTGCCCGGGGTGCATTCGATCTGGTCGGGGTCGATGTACGAGTTCGACCAGCCGCTCAAGCTCGGCGACAAGGTGCGCTCGAAGTCGTACCTGAAGGAAGTGCGCGACGTGGAGAGCAGCTTCGCCGGCGGGCGCACGGTCTTCCAGACCTACGAGGCGGTCTACTGGAATCAGCACGACGAGAAGATCGGTGTCCGCCAGGACACCTGGATCCGCAACGAGCGGCACACGACGAAGAAGACCGGCAAGTACGGCGGCATCGAGCTCTCGACGTGGACGCTCGACCAGATCCACGAGCTCTGGAAGTCGTACGAGGAAGAGGAGCGCGCCGTCAGCCGCACGTGGGACGACGTGCAGGTCGGCGACGAGCTGAAGCCGATCCTCAAGGGGCCGCTGACGCCGACCGCCGAGATCGCGTTCGAGTCGTTCTTCGGCGTCTATCTCGTCGGCAACAAGGTCGCGGCGAACCTCTACAAGCGCCACCCGAAGCTGATGATCCCGAACGAGCAGGGCGTCCCCGAGCCGCCGCAGCGCGTGCACTGGGACAACGAGTTCACGCGCAACCTGCTCGGCCTGCCGGGCGCCTACGATCTCGGGCCGGAGCGCTGCGCCTGGCTGATGCAGGGGGCGACGAACTGGATGGGCGACAACGGCATCCTGCGCAAGATCGAGGCGCAGTACCGGAAGTTCAACTACATGGGCGACGTCACCTGGATCAAAGGCAAGGTCGCCGCGAAGTCGCGCGACAACGGCCGCAACATGGTGACGCTCGAGGTGTGGTGCGAGAATCAGCGCGACGAGACGACGGCGAAGGCGCGCATCGACGTCGAGCTGCTCTGAGGGAGCTGTCAGCTGACAGCTCCCTCAGCGGTCAGCCGCAGCGCAGCGCGGTGAACCGTCGTCGGTTCCGCTGACACGCCCGCGACCCTGAGATGCTCGCGCGAGCCGGCTACGAGCTAAGCGCCGTCGCCGGCAGTGCCGGTCGCGGGCCTGCGGCCCGCATTGTCGCGTGCGCCCATCGGTCGGCGCGCTGCGCTGCGGGCGAGACGCCCGCGGTCCCCAGGGAGCGTCCCGGGACCACGGGCGTCTCGCTCGCGACGGTGATGCGTTAGCGCGCGCGGCGGAACGCGTTGTCGAACACGTAGTCGGCGACCTGGCGGCCCTGGGCGATGCCCTCGGTCTTGTCGAACGACCAGTGGATGCCGAGATAGATGCGGCTCTGGCCGTTCTCCTCCTCGGCCTGCGACAGCGTCGCGAAGCTGCGCGGCAGATAGGGGCGCACGTTGCCGTCGGCATCGCGCGTCTCGCCGTTGAACTCGTCGGAGACGAACGTGAACGGGATCGCGTCGGTGCCGTAGAAGCGGCGCAGCGTCTGGAAGAGCGCGCCCCCGAACGTCGCGTGACCGGACGGATAGGCCGGGAAGGGTGGCGTGAAGTCCGGTCCGGCGAGGTTGCTCGCCGGCGCGCCGAGCGGCGTGAAGGTCGGATCGCCGACGGTGTCGGGATTGCCGTCGCCGAGCCCGGTCGGCCCGGTGCCCTCGTCGGCCTCGCGGATGCCGGTGATCGGCCGCCAGAACTTGTAGTGGTACTTCGACTCCCATGACGCGATGCCGGCGTCGGCCATGGCGACGTTCACCAGGGCCAGCAGCCGGGCGAGCTCGACGATGTCGGTGCCGCGCTGCTCGGCGATCTGCATGGTGATCTGGTTGTAGAGGCGCGGCGGCGCGCACAGGCTCGGCGTGCCGTCATACGCCCAGAAGATGCCGAGGTGCGTCTCGTCGGCGGTGCGTTCGGTCGGCGTGACGATCCCGTCGCCGCCGAGGCGCTGCACTTCCGCGTACGCCGCCGCGTACTCGGGGCTGTCGAGTGCCGGCGGCGGCGGGATGCGGAACTGGGCGGGCGCGGTGAGGACGAACGGCGTCACTTCGCCCCACTTCGCCCCGAGCGCCGTGGGCAGCTGGCTGATCGGATCCTGGCGCCACTCCCCGGGACCGTCGCCGGCCAGGTAGTCGATGCCATAGAGAAGCTCGGCGTGGTGCGACCCGTCTTCCGTCCGCATGTTGAGGATCGCATCCGCGGCGCGCGCGCCGAGCTCGATCCCACGCGTCTTCGGGGGGTTGTCCTTGACCTGCGCCAGGTCGCTTGCCAGCGCGGCGTTGAACGTCGCCGTCTGCGACGGGAACAGGGCGACCAGCGTGTCGTGCGCCGCCTGCGCGATCGCTGCCTTCAACGCCACCGCGCGCCGCTCGCGGGGCAGGCCGGTGTACGTCTCGTAGCCGCCCCTGGCGGCGGCGATGGCATCGAAGATCGCGATGTGCACGATCGCCATGGCGCGCGCCGCGCGGCCGGGGCCGATCTGCTCGCCGAAGACGCGCGGCTCATCGTCCACGACCGGCGTGTGATCGAGCCCGCTCGCGTCGATCGCGATCTCGTTCCAGTGCCGGACCCAGCTGGTCGACCCGACCGTCCCGGAGCCGCCGCCGCCTCCACCGCCGCCCCCGCAACCGGCGGCGAACAGCAGGACCGCGGACACGAGCGCGATGCGGCGGACAGGAATGTAGACCATCAGAGCCCCCGAACGATCGAGTGGAATCAGGTTCGTATCTCATGACGAGCGACGTTGTTACAACGGACAAAGCCCCTGCCGCTCTGGGGCACCCTACGTCCCCGCCGCACGGCAAAGAATGATCCGCGGCAGGAAAACGGATGCAATCGGCGCGGTCGCGGCCGCAGCGGCGCCGCCTTTCACTCCGCCGGTACCGGCGCGGGAACGATGAGCAGGGGGCGCCGGGCGTTGTGCAGCACGTGCTCGCTGACGCTGCCGAGCAGGGCGCGGCGCAGCAGGCCGTGGCCATGCGAGCCGAGCACGATCAGGTCGGCGTCCAGCCGGTCGCCCTCGCGCACGATGGTCTCCGGAGTCGAGCCCTGGACGAGCAGCGCGGTGCAGTCGATGCCGCGCGCCCGCAGCTCGGCCGAGTGATCCTGCAGCCGGCGATGGACGTCGTGCAGCTCGGCGGCGACCGACTGGCGCACGCTCTGCGGCCCGGGCTCGTAGCCGATGAAGTCGGGATCCGGTGCCGCGACGTGCAGGAGCCACAACGCCGCGCCGAAGGCCTCGGCGATCTCCGCGGCGCGCGCGATGACATCGTCGGTCACGGCCGAGAAATCGAGCGCCGCGAGAATCGTCTTCATGCGCAGCAGCTAGCAGGCGGGCGGGGACGCGGAAAGCTGTCAGCACTCAGCTGTCAGCTGACAGCATGAGGCGTCGCGCGTCCGCAGCCGGGCAGGCCCCGGCGCGTCACGGCGCCTTCCACCGACGCATTCCGGCCGACAGCTGATCGCTGACCGCTGTCAGCTGTCCTCAGCGCCGATCGCTGAAGATGCGCAGCAGGTACCAGAACAGCAGCGCGACGCTGGCGAACAGCTGCATCGCCGCGGCGACGTGCCGGTCTTCGGGGAAGTGGTGAATGATGTTCGAGGTGTCGTGCAGGATCGCCCCGCCGGCGAACGCCACCATCGCCACCGAGAACCACGTGCCGAGCTCGAAGCCGAACAGGACCGCGCCGACGATGAGCAGCAGCGCGACGACGAAGCCCCAGCGCAGCAGCGCGCCGAGGAAGCTGAAGTCGGTGCGCATCGTGAACGCGACCGCGGTCAGCCCGGCGAAGCCGAGCGCGGTGAGCACGCCGGCGCTCTCGATCGCGCCCGGGGCGACGGCGTTGGCGATGTAGAGCAGCGGCACGAAGATGATCGCCTGGGCGGCGACGAACGCGGCGAACGCGGCGTACTGCGCCGGCCGCGAGAGCGACTGCCCCGCCGCGGCGCTCGCCAGCCAGCTGACGATCATGAAGCCGCCGAGCACCAGCAGCCAGCTCGTGCCGAGCATCGCCTGCGCCAGGGTGTCGGCGAGGCCGCTCTGGAAGAGCCAGACCTCGATGCCGAGGAACAGCGCGATCGCACCGAGCAGATGCGTGTACGTGCGGGCGATGAAATCGGCCCGCGTGCTCGACCGGGCGGTGGTACGGATGTCGTCTCCGAGATACGGCTGGCTCATGGTCACCTCCTCGATGGAAGCGGCAGTCTAGCCCCGGCTGAGCGGCGGAGCAATATTTTCTTGGCGCCTCGAGCGCGACGTGGTACACGCGCGCCGGCATGACATGCCCGCGCCGCGGGGGCGGTGACGGGCCAGCCCGGCGCCGGACGGGCGCTCGGGGAGGAGTGGAGGAGCGGAGATGGCAACGAGCGATCTGCGGCGATGGCTGGTGCTGCCCGCGGTGGTCGTCGGGCTGGCGGCGATGCTCAGTCTCGGCGCCTGCGGCGACGATGACGACGACAGCTGTGCCTACGTGTTCACCGACGTGACCATCGAGGCCGACTGCGAGCAGCTGCAGGCCGATTTCGATTGCTCGAATGCGCTGCTCGACGTCCAGGCCGCAACCTGCGAGATCAGCGGCTGCCTCGTCTGCGGCGACTTCGACACGGACTTCGACGGCGACTTCGACACCGACGGCGACATCGACGACGATCTCTGAGCGCCGCGCCGCGGCGACGCGCGTGCGGGTCGGATGGCGTCACCGGCCCGTACGCGACGTTCCCGCGCGTGTCCTCACGCGGGCGCGCGGCCGGCGATCAGTGCCTCGGCCGCGCGGCGCAGGGCCGGCTTCTCGACCTTGCCGGTGCCCGTCCGCGGCACGGCGGCCGCGTCGACGATGAACACGTGGCGCGGCACCTTGTAGCTCGCCAGCGTCTCGCGGCAGAACGCCTGCAGCGCCGCCGGCTCGGCCTGCGCGTTGGCGCGCAGCACGACCAGCGCGGCGATCGCCTCGTCGCGCACCGGGTCGGCGACGCCGACCACGTGTGCCGCCTGCACGGCGGGATGGCGCACGAGCGCCTCCTCGACCTCGGCGGCGGCGACGTTGACGCCGGCGGTCTTGATCACGTCCTTGATGCGGCCGCCGAAATGCAGCGTGCCGTCGGCGTCGAGCACGCCGCGATCGCCGGTGCGGAAGAAGCCCTCGGCATCGAACGTCGCGCCGCGCGGCACGCGGTAGTAGCCCTCCATCAGCGTCGAGCCGCGGACGAGGATCTCCCCGGGTTCGCCCGCCGGCAGCGGCGCGCGCGTCTCGGGGTCGACGATGCGCAGCTCCATTCCCGGCAGCGGCCGCCCGAACGTGCCGGTGCGCACCGGCTCGGGATCATCCCAGCGCGCCGCGGTGACGCACGTCGCGGTCTCCGACATGCCATAGACGCCGATGGTGCGGTGCTCCGGTCCCATCAGGCGCGCCGCCTGCGGATGGTAGGTGCCCTTGCGCAGGTGCAGCCGGCGGCGCGGGAAGTCCGGATGCTCGAGCAGCGGCCCCGCCTGGTGCCAGCCGGCCATGATCGTGCACCGCTCGGTCTCGAGCAGCTCGAGGGCGGCGGCGGGCTCGACGACTTCCTGCAGCACCAGCCGCCCGCCGCCGGCGAGCGTCGCCAGCGCCCCGAGGATGAAGCCGCCGCTCCAGAACAGCGGCATGTGCCCCCACCACGCGTCGTCGGCGGTGACGCCGAGGCATTCGCCGATGCGCCGCGCCGAGGTGGCGATCGCGGCATGCGCATGCACGACTGCCTTGGCCTGCGCGGTGGTGCCGGAGGTGAAGAAGATCGTCGCGAGATCGGTCGGCGCCACCGCCGCCTCGAGGGCGTCGAGCAGCGCCTCGTCGCCGGCCAGCGGCAGGTCCTCCCAGCGCGGCAGCCCGGCGCCGCCGTCGTCGAGCAGCACGACGCGCCGCAGGGCGGGCACCGACGCCGCGTGCAGCGGCCGGTCGCCGCACGCGCCCAGCCCGGGGGAAATGTCGAGCAGCCGCTCGAGGTAGTCGTGGCGGAGGAAGCGCGGTACGGCGATCAGCACGGCGACGTCGCCGTGGGTCAGCGCGTAGGCGATCTCGTCGCGCTTCCACAGCGTCGACAGCGGCACGAGCACGGCGCCGAGGCGCAGCGCGCCGAATGCGATCGGCAGCCAGTCGAGCCGGTTCGGGCAGAGGAGCCCGACGCGCGTGCCCTTGGTGACGCCGAGCCCGATCAGGCGGCGCGCCGCCGCGCGGCTGGCGGCGCGCAGCGCGGCGCGGGTGAGTCGCCCGGTGACGTGCGCGGCGGGCGCGTGCGCCACGGCTTCGCGCGCCGGCGCGTCGGCGGTGATCGCATCGAGGAAGGCGCCGAGGGTTTCCATCACTTGCCCGTGAACACCGGCGGGCGCTTCTCGACGAAGGCGCGCACCGCCTCCTGGTGATCGGCGGTCTCGCCGAGAATCCCCTGGGCGAGCGCCTCGGCCTCCACCGCGACGCGGAACTCGCTCGCGGCGGCGCGGGCGAGCAGGCCGCGCGTCTGCCGCACGGCGTGCGGCGCATGCGCGGCGATGGTCGTCGCCAGCGTGCGGGCACGCGCCGCGAGCGCGCCCGCCGGCACGACCTCGCTCACCAGGCCGAGGCGCAGCGCCTCGGCGGCATCGGCGGGTTCGGCGGTGAGGCACAGGCGCTGCGCGGCGGCGAGGCCGACGCGGCGCGGCAGCAGCCAGGTGCAGGCGGAATCGGGCACGAAGCCGACCTTGACGAAGCTGAAGGCGAAGCGCGCGCTGTCGGCGGCGATGGCGAAGTCGGCGGCGAGGACGAAGCTGCACGCCATGCCGGCGACGACGCCGTTCACCGCCGCGAGCATCGGCTTCTCGCGGCGCAGGAGCCGCTCGACGACTTCGGCGCCGTGCAGGGTGCGTTGTCGGCCGACGAGCGCGCTGCGCCCGAGGCGGCCGGGCTCGCTCATGCGCTTGATGTCGGCACCGGCGGAGAACGCCCGCCCGGCGCCGGTGAGAATGATCACGCGCACCGTCTCGTCGGCGTCCGCCTGCTCGACCAGCTCGGGCAGACGGTCGTTCATCTCCGGCAGCATCGCGTTGAGCTGCTCGGGGCGGTTGAGCGTGATCGTCGCGATGCCGGCGGCGACCTCGTAGCGGATGTGTTGGTCACTCATGGGCGTTCGGGCTCCTGGCTGAAGCGCGCGCGCAGCACGCCGGTCATCACCTTCTTCGCGGCGTTGCGCGGCAGCGCATCGACGAGCTCGACGCGGCGCGGCTTCTTGAAGCCGGCGAGCCGGGTGCCGGCAAACACGGCGAGCGTCGCGGCGTCCGGGCGCGTGCCGGGGCGGGCGACGATCACCGCGGTGACCTGCTCGCCCCACTTCGGATGCGGCGTGCCGATCACCGCGACGTCGGCGATGTCCGGGTGCTGGCGCAGCACGTCCTCGACCTCGAGCGGCGAGACGTTCTCGCCGCCGGTGATGATCACGTCCTTCATGCGGCCGGTGATGAACACGTAGCCGTCGGCGTCCTGGCGGCCGCGGTCGCCGGTGTGCAGCCAGCCGTCGCGCACCGCGGCGGCGGTGGCGGCGCGGTCGCGATAGTACCCGGCCATCACCGTCGGGCCGCCGACGACGATCTCGCCCTCCTCGTCCGGCGCGGCGCGCCGGCCGTCGGCACGGCGGATCGCGACGACGACGTGCGGATTCGGCCGGCCGACGGTGCCGGGGCGGTCGAAGACGCTCGTGCCGCGCGCCATGGCGACGCCGTTGGTCGACTCGGTCTGGCCGTACGCCTCGATGATCTCGGCGCCGTCGAAGCGCTCGGCGAGCGCCTGCTTGGTCGCCATCGGCGTCGGCGCGCCGCCGACGCTGAGCTTGCGCACGCTGCGCCGCGCGGCGGCGGGCAGGCGGCCGGCGGCGACGACCTCGAACGTCATGCCGCCGATCAGCGGCAGGTCGGTCACGCCCCAGCGCGCGACGGTGTCGAGCAGCGGCGCGAGATCGAACTTCTCGATCAGCACCGTCGTCGCGCCGTGCAGGATGCGGCACAGGAGGTGCGAGACGAACACCGGCGTGTGGGTGAGCGGGCTGATGCTGGCGCCGACGGCGTCGGCGTCGTCGCCGCGCGCGCCGGCGCAGGCGAGGGCCGACCAGAGCAGATGGCCGTGCGTCAGCATGACGCCCTTCGGCGTGCCGGTCGTTCCCGAGGTGTAGGCGAGCACGGCCAGGTCGCCGGCGCGCGGCGCCGCCGGCGTTGCGGCCGGCGTGCGCGCGCGCCGCACGAGGCGCGGGCGCAGCGGCAGCAGCGGCTCGAGCGCGATGGCGGGCACGCCGGCCTGCGCCGCCGCCTCGCGCGCGGTCGCGGTGCGCGCGGTGTCGCAGAGCAGCGCCGTCGCGCGGGCGTGCGCGAGCAGGCGCGCCGCCTCGTCGGCGGTCGAGCGCGTCGCGATCGGCACTGCCGTCGCGCCGAGCTGCCAGACGGCGTACGTCGCGGCGACCATCGCCGGTTCGTTGCCGGCCATGATCCCGACGCGCTGCCGCGCTCCGATTCCGCGCCGTGCCAGCCACGCCGCCAACCCCTCGACCGCCGCCGCCAGCGCCCCGTACGGCACATGCACGTCCCGGCACACGAGCCCCCCCCGCTCCCCCCGCCGCGCCGCCTGCAGGCGGAGAAACTCGAGTGAGGTGAGCCGGAGTGAGCCACCGAGGGGGGGAGGACGCCGAGTCGATATCATCGCACGATCCGGCGGATGCCCTGCTTGAGCAGGTTGACCTGGAAGTTGATCAGCAACCCGTGACGCAGCCCGGTCGCGACGAGGTAAGAGATCATCTGCGCGACGTGAATGGGCGCGAGCGCGTCAACAGCCTTCAGTTCCACGACCACCATCTCCGCAACCAGCAAGTCCAAACGGTGCTCGCCGATGCGCGCTCCCTTGTACTGTAGCGGTACGGATTTCTGCCGTTCGAACGGGATTCCGCGCAGCGCGAGCTCGGTCTCCATTGCTGCCTGGTAGACGGATTCGAGGAATCCCGGGCCGAGCGTACGGTGCACGTCCACTGCGGCACCGATCACTTCGTACGTGATGTCGTCGACTGGATCTCGTGGGCGGAATGCCACCGGCCGAGCGTAGCCAGCTCACCGTCGGTCGCCATGGCTGCACGCATGACGGTTGGTGCTTGGATTCCGAGCCGGCAATCGACTCGGTGTTCTTCCGTACTCGGTGGCTAAAGAGGTTCATACAACTCGTCGAAGACCGTTCGCCCGTGTTCGATCCGCCGCACCAGCAGCCAGTCGCCCTTGTAGGCCTTGTGGTCGTAGGGGCCGAGGCTCATGTGCGTGCGCGGGCCGCCGTTGACGGCGGGCAGCAGGCGGACCTTCTCGAGACCGTCCTTGATGCCGCGCGGGGTCAGCAGGTTGGCGCGCGCGATGCCCTCGGCGATCAGCCGCGCGGTGTCGTAGCTCAACGCGATCACCGTGTGCGCCTTGTCGCTGCCGGTCTTCGCCTGGAAGCGCGCCAGCATCGGCGCGAGGCGCGGATTGTCCTCGCAGAGCTGGTCGATGCCGTGCCAGCCCTCGAGTGCCGCCATCCACTCCGGCTTGGCGTAACAGAACTGGAACGCGGTCGTCATGATGCGCGGCGGATCCCAGCCGAGGCGCGCGAAGAGCGGTCTCATGAGGATCGTCGGGTAGCCGTAGCCGAGATAGGCGAGGCAGTCGGGCCGCTGATCGCGGATCTTGCGCAGCGTCGCCTCCAGATCGTCGGGGATCTGCGTCGTGTACGCCTCGATGAGGATGTCGAGCCCGGCGCGTGCGGCGTACCAGCGGAAGGCCGTCGCATACTCGATGCCGCCCGGGCTGATCTCGTGAATCATGCCGACGGTGCGATGGCCGCGGCGGCGGATCCAGTTCGCCATGATCGCCGCCTCCTCGGCGAGGCCGCCGTTGCCGAGGTTGAAGCAGTACTCGCCGAAGTAGCGATCGGTGCCGGTCCACGTCACCGCCGGCACGCCGCACTGCTCGATCACCGGCGCGAGCGCCAGCGAGTTGTCGGTGATCAGCGGGCCGATCGTGCACAGCACGCCGGCGTCGACCAGCCGCCGGTAGCCGTCGATCGTGTGCCTGGCCTCGAGGCGCGGCAGGCCGATCGCCTCCTCGACGACGAGCTCGACGGGGCGCGTGACGACGCGCTGCTCGAGTGCCTCGTCGAACGCGAAGCGCAGCGTCGCGAGGAAGTCCGCCTTCGTGCCCATGTCCATGTCGATGAGCACGCCGACCTTGACCGGCGCGAACGTGACCCCGTGCGGCGTCGTCATCGGCTACTCGTCGAGCCGGTCGGCATAGCCGGCCTTCGCGAAGCGCGCGCGCAGCGCCGCGAGATCCTCGCCGGTGAACGGCCGGAATGTCTCGCTGCCGCGCGGCCGCCACCAGATCGGATCGGTGAGGCGGTCGACGAGGAATTTCTCGCGGCGCAGGGTGCGCTTGAGGATCTTGTTCGTCGCCGTCATCGGCAGCGCGTGCGCGACGCGCACGAAGGTCGGCCGCCAGCGCGGCGGCAGCTCGGCATCGCCGTCGAGAAAGCGTGCGAACGCCGCGGGATCGAACGTCGTGCCGGGACGCGGCACGAGGGCGACCATGACCTGGTCGCCGGCTTCGGGATCGGGCACGCCGTAGACGCTGGCGAGCAGCACGTCGGGGTGGCGCGCGACGGCGTCCTCGACCGGACGGGCGAGGAAGTTCTCGCCGCCGACGCGGATCCACTCGGCGTCGCGGCCGGCGAAGTAGATGTAGCCGTCGGCGTCGGCGTAGCCGAGGTCGCCGGTGTGGAACCACCCGTCGCGCGTGCGCTCGGCGGTCGCCTGCGCGTCCTTGTAGTAGCCTTCGAACAGGAAGCGGCCGGTGGTGTTGACGATCTCGCCGATTGCCTCGTCGGCGTTGAGCAGCCGGCCGTCGGCGGCGAAGCGCGCCGGCGGACACTCGCGGCCGTCCTCGCCGACGATCTTCACGCCCGGCGCGCGGCCGAGACTGCGCGGCGGATCGTCGGCAGTGCGCGAGAAACCGACGCCGACCTCGCTGGCGCCGTAGCCGTCGATGACCTCGCAGCCGAAGCGGCGCGCGAACGCGGCGATGAACTGGCGCGGCGCCTCGTTGCCGTAGGCGAGGCGCAGCGGGTTGTCGGCGTCGTCCGGCCGTTCCGGCGTCTCCATGATGTACGCGAGCGGATTGCCGACGTAGTTGAACAGCGTCGCGCCGTGGCGGCGCACGTCGGCGAGGAACTGCGTCTTGCTGAACCGACGCGCGAGCGCGAGCCCGGCGCCGCTGACCAGCGGCGGTGCCAGCGCGAGGATCTGCGCGTTGGCATGGTAGAGCGGCATCGCGCAGTAGATGACGTCGTCCGGGGTCGCGCGGCACATGTGCAGGCAGGCCCCCCAGCCGAGCATCATCAGGCGCCCCTGGCTGTTCAGCACGCCCTTCGGCGCGCGCGTCGTGCCGGAGGTGAAGACGATCATCAGCAGCGTGTCGCCGGCGACGGCGACACGCGGATCGTCGTCGGTCAGCGGGGCGAGCGCGTCGGGCAGCGACGGCGCGGGGCCGTCGGCGAGCAGGATGGGCAGCGGCGTGCCGATCGCCTCGTCGAGCTGCGCCGCGTAGCGCTGTTCGGTGAGGACGAGCTGGCAGTCGGCGTAGTCGACGTCGCGCGCCAGCGCGCTGCCGGTACGCGTCGGATTGAGGCCGACGAGCGTCGCGCCGGCGAGCGCGCAGCCGAGCTCGGCGAACACGAACGCCGGCAGGTTGTCCATCAGCACGCCGATGTGGAACGGGCCGTCGGCGCGCCGGGCGAGGAAGAGGTTCGCGTAGCGGCACGCCTCGCGGTACGCCGCGGCAAACGTCCACTGCGCGTCGTCGGCGCGCAGGAACACGCGCGCGCCGCTGTCGGTGGCACGCGCGCGCAGCGCCTCGGCCACCGTCGGCGGCGGGGCGCTCGTATCGGGGGCGGACGGGGACACGCTCGGCGATCAGCTCTCTTCGTGGCGCGCGCCGCGGCCGCGGCTAACGCTCGTTAGCCCGGCCGATACCAGCGCCGCGCGCGCGGTGTCAACGCGCGGATCGCCGCTGGAATGGCCGTGTCTGATCTGTCACCGCTCGAGGCTCACGAGACGCGTCGGCGGGCGCGGCTCCCGCCGCGCCGCGGACGGACGTGGCCGTTCGCACGAGGCAACGCGCGTCCGCGGCAGCGCGGCCATCCAGCGCGTATTCGGGTTCCCGCCTCCGTCACGCATCGCTTGACGCGCCACAGCGGCGGCGCTGTAGGAGGCGCGCATGCTCTATCTGCACGAGGTGATCGACATCATCGGCACCGGCCAGGAGGCGTACCTGCGCACGGTCGGCGAGCGGGCGCGCCATTCCGAAGCCGAAGGCATCTCGCGACTGGTGGGCACCTGGAAGGTGATCGGCAGCACGAACCGCTGGCCGCGGGTCGTCAATCTCTGGGAGATGGACGGCTGGACGCATTGGGCGGCGACGCTGGAGCGGCAGTTCCTGCCCGGTCGTCTCGACGCCGCGCTCGCGCCGTGGTGGGCGCGGGCGACCGAATGGCGCAGCGGCGGGTTCGATCGCATCCTCGAGCCGGCGCCCTGCTCGCCGACCCGCGACATGCTGCGCGCCGCCGGGCTGCGCGCCTGGGTGTGCGTGCACACCATCGTCCGGGCGCGACGCGGGCAGCGCGACCGGTTCCTCGCCGCCATCGGCGACACGTTGCAGCCGCTGCTCGCCGCGCGCGGCTGCACGCTGATGGGAGCCTACGCGGCGGCGATGCGTTCCGACGAGCTGCTGATCCTGTGGGCGGCGCCCGATTTTCAGGAGCTCTGCAGGTTGCAGGACGGCTGGAATGATGATGCCGCCCTGCGGGGCTGGAGCGAGCAGGCGGCAGCATTGACGCGCAGGGGCGAGACGATGTGGCTCGTGCCGGCGCCGGACTGCTTCTTCTATCCGGGCGGTCAGCCCGCCGCCGGGTGAGCCGGGGGCCACCCGAAGGTGACCCCCGGTCGTCGGGGGAGGAGGAGCGCACGGGCAGTTGCCTGCCCGTGCGGCCGGCGCCGGTGAGGGGGGCTCCCGACGCCAGTGCGGCCTTCGACGACCGACCCCGCGAATGATTCGATCGCGTACGGCCGCGACGGAACTTCGCGGGCCCAAACGAAAACCGGCAGCCAGGGGGGGCTGGCTGCCGGCGTTCGGGGGGAGGAGGGCGCTCGCGGCTTTCGCCGCTCATGCGCCGTAGCGTGCGGAGGGGGGATCCGCGTTCTCGCTACTTGCGCCTTCAGACGACGCGCGTCGCGATTGATTCAAACTTTTCTTGCCTCGGGAGTGGGCCGGACGAAGCGCCTTTCCCGCCGCGGAATGCGCAGCCGAATGGATTTCCGCGCCGGGCGGTGTAAGTGGAAGCTGATGTCGACGACCCCGGCTCCCGCGCTTCCCGCTGCCACGGTGGTGCTGCTGCGCGACGGCCGTGTCGGGTGCGAGGTGCTGCTCGTGCGACGCAACGCGCAGCTCGCGTTCCACGGCGGGGCATGGGTGTTTCCCGGCGGCCGCGTCGATGCGGTGGATCACGCCGAGGATGGCGATCCGCTCCGGGCGGCACGGCACGCCGCCGTGCGCGAAGCGCACGAGGAGGCCGGTCTCATCCTCAGTCCCGACGAGCTCGTGCCGGTGTCGCGCTGGGTGACGCCGATCCAGCTGCCGAAGCGCTTCGACACCTGGTTCTTCGCCGGGCCGGCGAGCGAGGCGGAAGTGGCGATCGACGGCGGCGAGATCCACGAGCACTGCTGGATGACCCCCGCTGCCGCGCTGGCGGCGCAGCGTGCCGGTTCTCTCGAGCTGCCGCCGCCGACGTTCGTGACGATCACCGCGATCAGCCGCTACGGCAGTGCCGGCGAGGCGATCAGCGGCCTCGCGCGTCGCGAGCCGGAAGTGTTCGAGCCGCGCCTCTTCCCGCTCGCCGACGGGGCGGTGACGCTGTACGCCGGCGACGCCGGCTATGCGGACGGCGAGCTCGAACGCCCCGGCCCGCGCCACCGGCTGTGGATCCTGGGGGACGGCTGGCGCTACGAGCGCAGCGCGTAGGCGGCGCCGCGCCTCCGCCGGCACCGCCGGTCGCGCAGTGGGGTGCCCTCACCGTTCCGCGAGCAGATACTCGAGATCGGCGCGGCTCAGCGAGCGGGCGAAGCCGGACTCGCCGAGCACGTCGCGCACCATGGCGGCCTTCTGCTGCTGCAGCTCCCAGATCTTCTCCTCGATCGTGCCGCGCGCGATGAGCCGATAGGCGATGACCGTGCGGTCCTGGCCGATGCGGTGCGTGCGATCGATCGCCTGCGCCTCGACGGCGGGGTTCCACCACGGGTCGAACAGCACGACGTAGCTCGCCGCAGTGAGGTTGAGGCCGGTACCGCCGGCCTTCAGCGACACCAGGAACACGCCCGGCCGCTCATCGGTCTGGAAGGCGTGCACGACGGCGTCGCGCTTCACGGTCTGGCCGGTGAGGAGATGGTGCGCGATCTCGCGCCGGCGCAGCTCGCGTTCGAGCAGCTTCAGGCACTGCACGAATTGCGAGAACAGCAGCACCTTGTGTCCCTCGGCGAGCAGCGGCTCGAGCAGCTCGAACAGCGCCTCGAACTTCCCCGAGCCGAGCGTTCCGCTGCCGCCCGCCAGGGCCGGGTGACAGCAGATCTGCCGCAGGCGCGTCAGTGCGGCGAAGATCGTGATGCGGTTCCGGCGCAGCGCGGTGGCGTCGTCGCCGAGCGCGTCGACCAGCCGCCGGCTGCGGCGCAGCTCGGCGAGGTAGAGCCGCCGCTGGCCCTCCGTGAGCTCGCAGTCGCGCCGTTCCTCGATGCGGTCGGGCAGATCGGCGGCGACCTCGCGCTTCAGACGGCGCAACAGGATCGGACGCAGCCGGGCGGCGAGCAGCGTGCGCGCGTGCGCCGGTGCATCGAGGCGATCGAAGCGGGCGGTGAAATCGGCGCGCGTGCCGAGATAGCCGGGGGTGACGACCGAGACGATGCTCCACAGGTCGAGCGGCCGGTTCTCGAGCGGGGTTCCGGTGAGCGCGAGACGCTGGCGCGCCTGCAGCGCATGCGCCGCCTGCGTGACGGCCGCATCGGGATTCTTGATGTGCTGGGCCTCGTCGAAGATCACCGCGCGCAGCGTCGTCTCCTGCCACTGCGCGAGGTCGCGGCGCAGCAGCGCGTAATTGGTGATCACGAGATCGTGCGCGGCGAGCTGACGGCGCAACGCGTGTCGCCGTGCGCCGCGCTCGAGCAGCAGAACGCGCAGCGCGGGGGCGAACTGCGCCGCTTCACGCACCCAGTTGTGCATCACCGACGTCGGGCAGACGACCAGTGCCGGGCCGCCGTCGGGGGCCGTGTCGACGAGGTGCTGCAGCCAGGCGAGCGCCTGCAGCGTCTTGCCGAGGCCCATGTCGTCGGCGAGCACGGCGCCGATGCCGAGCTGCGCGGCATAGGCGAGGAAGCGGAAGCCGTGCAGCTGATAGGGCCGCAGCGTGGCCCGCAGGCTGGCCGGGGCGGGCAGCGCGGGAACGCCGGTGAACGTGCGCACGCGTTCGCGCAGCACCGCAAGCGCCCGGCGCGCCTCCGCCCCGCCGGTCATCGCCTCGAAGGCCGCGAGGCTTTCGGGGCGCGCGCCGGCGAGCTGCCAGAGCGTGATGCGCTGCTCGCCGCCGCCGACCTCGACGCCGAGGTCGGCGAGCACGGCGGCGCTGGCGTCGTGCGCGTCGACGGCGTCGCGCCGCACCCAGCCGCCGGCGAGGCGCACGAAGCGGCCGGTCGCACTGCGCAGGCGGGCGAAATCGGCATCGCTCAGCGCGAGCCCTTCGGCCTCCCACTCGGCCGCGACGGCGAACCAGTCGACGCCGCTGGCGGTGATGCGGATCGTCGGGCGCACGACATGCCCGCCGGCGAGCAGCCGGCGAATGCGCGCCGTTCCGAGGAAGCGCACGTCGCGCGGGCGCGCGTCCCACGCCTCGCCGAACGCCGCCATCTGCCGCGGCGTCGCCTGCAGCCACCAGCCGGCGAGGCGCTGCTCGCCGGGCCGACGCGTCGTGCCCGCGTCGGCCGCCCGCGCGCCGACCGCCTCCAGCCAGTGCCGGAGCGGGGCGACCTGATCCGGATCGGGCGCTTCCAGCCACACGGCGTCGGGGACGGGTGGCGCGTCGGCGGCTGGCGGTGGCGCGTCGGCGGCGGAATCTTCGTGGGCGATGGCCGCGAGCGCCAGCGCCTCGGTGTCCGCCGGATGCTCGCCGGGCCAGCGGACCCACCGGCGCGCGGGCGTGTACTCGAGCGCCACGGCCCCGGCCGGCAGCGGATCACCCGGCAGCCACTCGCCGCCGCCGGTGTAGAGGAGCACGCGGATCTGCAGCCGGTCGTCATCGCGCAGGTCGAGCGCGACGATCGGCGTGCCGCGCAACACGCGCGTGTGCGCGGCGAGCGTGTCGCGCACCGGCGCGAAGCGCTCGGCGAGCGGGGCCAGCACGGTGGCGCACTGCGCGCGCGGAATCGGTATGGCGCCGACGGCCTGGAAGCGCTCGCGGACCGGCGGCGGTGGTTCCTCGAGGACCGGGAACAACGTGCCGTCGGCGAGCACCACGCCCGTCCGGCGCTCGTGGGCGGGAGCGGGAAAATAGAGGAACCGGTCGGAATCGCGCTGGCCGCCGTCCGGCCACACGCAGGCGAGCGTCAGCAGCGCGCCATCGCCCTGTGCACGGGCGGCCGGGAGCAGTCGCACGGCGTCGAAGGAGGCGCGCAGCGGTGTCCCCGGGGTAATGCCGGCGCGCGCGGCGACGTCGGCGGGCAGCTCGTCGGCCCACGTCATGGTGGCGTCGGCCGCATCGACTGCGCGCAGCATTGCGAGGGCGACGTGGACGGGCACCGTGCCGCTGCTCGCGTAACCGATGCTGTCGAAGAACGCCGCCAGCAGGCGCTGCTGCGCCGCCGGCAGGACGCCCGGCATGCGCGAGGCGTCGTGGTGCAGCTGCCGCAGCTGCTCGAACGTGCGCGGGGCATCGACGAGTCGCGCGCTCGTCAGGTGTGGCGTGACGGCGAGTTGCGGCGGGACGCCGCCCTCGAGATGCCAGACGAAGCGCAGCGTGCGCGAGGCGCGGCGCATGGCCGTATCCGTCCAGGCGAGCAGGTCGGAGATCAGCGCCTGCCGCTCGCGCGCCGTCTGGCGCTCGGCGAGGTCGGGACGCTGGCGGTACGGCTCGAGCGCCCGCGGCAGCACGCCGCCCGTGTGCCGTGCGAGCCAGCGTGCGAGCCGCCAGCAGAGCAGCTCCGGGTCCGGTTCGTCGAGCAGCACCTCGACCATCGGATCGTACGTGCTGATGCCGTACGCCCGCGCCTGTGTGAGCAGGCGCGCCAGCAGGTCGCGACGCCGCCACGGATCACGCGTCGCGGCGAACTGCGCGGCGAGATCCGGCGGCGCGGCCGCTGCCGCCGCGACCCCGGTGGCCGGTCGGGCGGGTGAAGCGCTCGCCGGCTTGCGCGCGGCGGGTGCGCCCGCATCGGGTGCGGAACCGGCTGTTGCGTGGGCGAGCAGCGTCAGCGCGGCGGCGTAGGCGTGCTTGCAGTCGACCCGGACGGGACACGTGCACTGGCTGCGCCAGTCGATGTCCGCCAGCGTCCAGCGCACCGTGTACACCACGTTGCCGATCACCACGGCCTCGAAGCCGCTCGCCGCGGCGACGAGCTCGAGTACGCGGCCACTGCGGTAGTACTGCTCGCCGCGCCTACGGGTCGTGTTCCAGAAGCCGGCCACGCACTGACGCAGGCTCTTCTGCTGGTCCGCCGTCAGCGCCGGGAGGACCACAGAGGGTGATTCACTCGCCATGACGAGGGCTCACGGGGGGGCCGGCGTGGTGCGCGGGGGCGTAGCAATCGTGTCCCGCCGATGCGTCGGTCAGCGGCCCTTGAAGGCCGGCGTCCGTTTCTCCATGAACGCCAGCATGCCTTCCTTCGTGTCCTCGGACTGCGTGACCAGCGACTGCGCCATCGCCTCGTCGTCGAGCGCGGTTTCGAGGTCGACGTCGAGCGAGCGGTTGAGGAGCCGCTTGGACATGCCGAGCGCGAACGTCGGGCCGCTCGCGAGACGCTCGGCCCAGTCGCGCGTCGCCGCGAGCAGCTGCTCGCCGGGCACGACGCGGTTCACGAGCCCGATGCGCTGTGCCTCCTCGGCGGGCAGATCGTCGCCGAAGAACACGAGCTCCTTCGCCTTCGCGAGCCCGATCAGGCGCGGCAGCAGGTAGGCACCGCCCGCATCGACGGCGATGCCGCGGCGCACGAAGACCTCGATGAAGCGCGCCTCGGCGGCGGCGATGACGAGGTCGCAGGCGAACGCGAGGTGCGCGCCGAGCCCGGCGGCGACGCCGTTCACCGCCGCGATCATCGGCTTCTCGAGCTCCCACACGGTGCGGATCAGGCGCTGCGAGCGCGTGCGCAGCATCTCGCGCGCCGCGCCCGGGCCGCTCGGTCCGCCGCCACGGCGGCTGAGATCGGCGCCGGTGCAGAAGCCCTTGCCGGCGCCGGTGAGCACGACGCAGCGCACGTCGAGATTGGTGCGCGCGTCGGTCAGCACCGCGATCAGCTCCTCGCGCAGGGTATCGTTGACTGCATTGCGTGCGTCGGGCCGATTGAGCGTGAGCCAGGCGACCTGGTTTTCGAGCGAGTAGGTGATGGCAGTGAAGTCGGGCATCGGTTCCTCAGGGTTACGTTGTCAGGTTCAAGAATTTGAAATGAGCGCGCGTTCCCCAATCCAACAGGCGCCGACGGAGCGGCGCCCTCCAGGGTGCGTCTTCAAAGTTTCAGCGCGCGCTTCGCGTTGTCGTGCAGGAACAGTTGCCGGACGTCCGGCGGAAGATCCAGCGCGTCGAGCTCGCTGAGCACGCGCTCGAACGGCAGCAGCGGGTAGTCGGTGGCGAACAGCACCTTCTTCTTGCCGAAGGTCTTCATGAAGTGCACGAACTCCTTCGGGTAGTGCTTCGGCACGTGTGCCGAGGTGTCGATCCAGACGTTGGCGTGCTTCCAGGCGACGGCGATCATCTCCTCGGTCCACGGCCAGCCGATGTGGCCGCAGATGATGCGCAGCTCGGGAAAGTCGAGCGCGACCTGGTCGATGTAGAGCGGCCGGCCGGTCTCCGACGGCAGCAGCGGGCCGGTGTGGCCGACCTGGGTCTGGAACGCGACGTCGAGCTCGACGCATTTCGCGTACAGCGGGTAGTAGCAGGCGTCGGTCGGCGGCTTGCGCCACATGAACGGCTCGATGCGCAGGACCTTGAAGCCGTACTGTTCGACGTGCTCCTGCAGGCCGCGCACCGCGGCCATGATGTTCGTCGGATCGGCGTGGTACTCGCCGATGAAGCGGTCCGGGTGACGGCGCACCGCCTCGCGCACCAGCGCGGGCTCGCCGGAAATGCAGGCCTGGCGGATGCCGCTGCGGTCCATGTCGTCGAGCATCTGCGCGACGTCGGTCCCGTCGTGATACCAGTTCAGCCGGCCGTAGTTGCGGAACACGTTTTCCGCCGCCGCCGAGCGCTTCTCCGGCGGCGTCGGCGACAGGTACTGCGTCCAGACGTCGATGATGTCGTGGCTCATCGGATCTCCTGAAGGGCGGTTGCGCCGGCGTCTGTTGAGCAGGTCCAGCCCGGGTCTCGCAAGCGCCAGCGCGTGATCGACCAACCGACGCGCCTCGGGAAACGCGCTGTCGCCGCGGCCCCTGTGGCCGCCGGCGACGCGCAGCGTCGCCCGGGGTGGTGGGCGCCTCACCGTGGCGTGCCGCCTTTGATGCCGCGCCGCCCCACCCGGCGGTGCGGGCGCGTCGCCGGCGGCCACAGGGTCACTATGTGTGGCGTGGCAGCGAGCGGAGCAAGCGAGAAAG
>CBFGUK010000051.1:0-25903 GCA_965651925.1 uncultured bacterium
CGCCGCTGACCGTGCAGCTGCCGCCGCCGGGCAACGCGTAGCCCGAGTTGGTGATGACCAGCGCCGAGGCGTCTGCGGCGGCGCCGAGCACCGCCAGTGCCGCCCAGAGCGCCAGGCTCCGCAATCCCCGGCGGTGCCCCGCCGTCGTTCCCGCGCCCTGCGCGGCCAACGTTCCCCCGTGTGGCCGGATTCCCTGCATCGTGCGTCCCCCCGCGTCCGTCGTGCGGTGCTGCTGACTAGCGAATGACTGCGATCACCACGACCCGTGCGAGCCGTGCGATCCGTGCGAGCCGTGGCTCCCGTGCGAGCCGTGCGAGCCGTGGCTGCCGTGCGAGCCGTGGCTGCCGTGGCTGCCGTGACTGCCGTGACTGCCGTGGCTGCCGTGCGAGGCGTGCGACATGTGCTGAGCGAGGAGCAGCTTCTCGCTGTTCGGCTCGCTGCGGAGCGCCTGGGCCGCCTCCCCCGTGTCGAGCGCCGCCACCGGCTTGACCGCCTGGCGCGCCTCTTCCGGGCTCAAAAAATCCAACGGCGACTTCCGCAACGACGGCAGCCCGTTCTTTTTATCGCTCATCGTCCCTCCTTCACCGTGGGCGCATGAATGCCCAACGCGGCCCTTGCTGTGATACCCCGCGACGCAACGGGCCCCCCGCCGCGTCGTGTCGCTGGTCTCAACGCAGCTTCGCGCTGGACGCGAAGCGCTCCAGGCGTTCGGCGTGCGGCTGCAGCGCGGCGACTGCCGCCACGCGCCGCTCGTTGGCGGCCGCAGCGTGCGCCACGGCGGCCACCGCCTGTGCCAGCCCTTCGTTGGTGGGCACGTCGCCCGCCCCGCCGTTCATGACGACGAAATCGAGCGCCTCGGTGTACACCAGCCCCTGCGGCGTCCCGTCGTTGCGGCAGACGTGCACGCGCGCGATGCGCCCGCGGGCATCGGCCAGCGTCAGCACCGCCGCACCGTGCACCACCGGGCTCAGCCCGGTCACCTGCCAGCCCTCGCCCACCGTGGCGCCGGCGCGCAGCGGCGCCAGCAGCTCCCACGGCGGCGGCGCACTGACCTCGGTCGGTGCCGCCACCGGCGGCTCCAGCCGCGCGGCGTCGCGCTCGGCCGGCCGCGCCGCCGGGTTCTCCGGCTCCCGCACCAATGCACTGGCGCGTCCCACCGCGGCGGCGCCCGCGCTCACCGCAGCAGCCCCCGCAGCCAAACGTCCGACGAATGCGCGTCGTGACAGCATGCTCGTGTCCCCCCTTGACAAAGGTCAGTCCCCTGAGTGCCGGCTATCACGGTCAAAAAGGAATAGTAAAGGAAAGTTTTCCAGCCGGCGTTTTTTCTCCGCCGACGTCGCGCACCACCGCGCCGCGACGCGCTCGCGCACAACGCAGCTGTCGCAACGAATTCTGTGGCGTCTGCGGATAGAGCGTGGTACGCGGACACCATTCGAGGGGGACTCGCAGGCAGGCAGCGCTCGGGGGGATCGGCACAGGGGCACCGGGCGGCTCGACCGACGCCGCTGCCGGCCACGTGTCGGCGTGCGGTGCGACGCGGCGCGGGCCGTGACGGCCCCGCGCGGCATCCGGCGGGCGGCGACAGCGCACAGAAGCACGGGAATGCGTTCGACTGACGACATCGCACGGCGCGGCGCGCCACTGGCCCGCGGGCCGGCCGTGAGCGTCGATCTGCGGCTCGCGCTCGACGGTGGCGGCGCCCGGCTGCCGTGGCGCGCCGCGGCGAGCACGGGGGCCGCGCCGGTCGTCGACGCCGTGCGGGCACTCGCCGAGCGGATCACCGTACCGGGCGCGTTCGTGCTCGATGCCGGCGCCGCCGATGCGCCTGCCGGACTCTGGCCGCTGCTTGCCGCGCTCGCGGAGCGGCGCCCGGCGGGGCTCGGGCTCGGCGTCGCGCGCGGGCTGACGCCGGCCCTCGCCGCAGAGGCGCGCGCCGCCGGCGTGACGCGGGTGCTCGTGCCGTTCCACTGCGCGCGGCAGGACGCGCACGACTGGCTGGTCGGCGCCGCGGGCGCGCTCAAGCATGCGCATCGCGTCATCCGCGCCGGGATCGAGGCCGACCTGCCGGTGACCGCCGAGATCGTCGTCACGCGCCCGACCGCCGCACACCTCGCCGAGACGGTCGAGGTGCTCGCGCGGGTCGGCGTGCGCTCGATCGTCGTGCGCCGCCTGCTCGCGCAGGACACACGCGGCGCCGAGTTCGTCGCGCTCTCGCCGCGCCTGGCACTGCTGACGCCGCATCTCGAGCGCGCCGCCGCGGTGGCGCTCGAGCGGCGCGTGCGCATCCGGCTGCGCGATCTGCCGCTCTGTGTCGCGCCGCGCCTGCGGCCGCTCTTCGCCAGCCCCGACAGCGAGCGCTGGGTGCTGCCCGACGGGCAGCTCGCGGCGCGCAGTGTCCCCGACGTCGGCTGCGCGACGTGCCCGGGCCCGCCGGCCTGTGCCGGCGCACCGGCGGACTACGTCGCGCGCTTCGGCTGGGAGGAGCTGACGCCCGGCGCGCCGGCGGAACGCGTGCACGAGAGCATCGCGACGCAGCAGGTCGCGCAGGCGCCGCTGACGATGGCGTTCACGTGGCCCGGCCCGCCGCGCGTGCGCTGCGCCGCCTGCGGCGACGGCGCGGCCGACCGGGCCGCGACGACGCGCGCGATCCGCGCCCGCCTGGTGACCGCGGCACGCTACCGGCCGGCGATGCTGCGCCTGGTCGGCGCCGAGCTGCTCGCGCATCCCGATGCGGCCAGGCTGCTCTACGATGCCCTGCGCCTCTTCCCGCACGTCGAAGTCGCCGGCGAGGGCAGCGCGCTGGCCGAGTGGTCCGATCTCGACGTGCGGCGGCTGAAGGACCTGCGCCGCCTCGACGTGGCGCTCTACGGGCCCGATGCCGCGAGTCACGACGCGCACTGCGGCATCCCCGGCGCGTTCGCCGCCATGCAGCGCGGCGTGCAGCGCGTGCGGGCGCGCGCCGGGCTGCGCGTCGGCGGCTATGCGATCCTGCACGACGCGCAGCACGTGCCGGCGTTCGCGGCGGCGTGGGACGCGGGGCATCTGCCCGGCGAGCCGCGCTTCCGCCTCGCCGCCCGCGGCGGCTCGCTCGACGAGCTCGTCGCCGCCGCGCTGGCGCTGCCCGCCGGCCGCACGCGCACGGCACTGCTCGCGGTGCTGCCGCGCTGCCTCACCGGCGAGCCCGCCGGCACACCGGCGCCCGGCGGCGACGCCGCGGCGCCGATCATCATCCGCTACGGCCGTCCGACGCCGTACGCGCCGTGCGGAACGGATCCGCACGGCGTCTTCGAGCCCTGCCCCGCTTCGGGGTCCTGCACCGGACCGGACTGTCCGGGTCGGCCGATCGGCTGGCACAGCACAGAGAGGACACAACGATGGAGCGGCAGCCGCTGAAAGGCGACATGCTGGCGCGCGAACGCGTCGCCAACATCCGCAAGCACTGGGTCCGACTGGTCACGGCGTGCAACAGCCGCTGTGTGTTCTGTCTCGACACCGACACGCCGCGCGGCGTCTACATCCCCGAGGAGGAGGTGCGGAAGGAGCTGCGCCGCGGCCGCGAGCAGCTCAAGGCCGACAAGGTCATCCTCTCCGGCGGCGAGGGTTCGATCCACCCGAAGTTCGTCGACTTCGTCCGCTACGCGAAGGAGATCGGCTACGACCGCGTGCAGACGGTGACCAACGGCGTGATGTTCTCGCGCCGCGAGTTCTACACCGCCGCCGTCGACGCCGGCCTCGGCGAGATCACGTTCAGCCTGCACGGCCACACCCCCGAGCTGCACGACCGCCTGACCGCGACGCCGGGCGCGTTCAAGAAGCTGATGAAGGGGATGATGCGCGCGCTGCGCGAGAACCGCATCATCGTCAACGTCGACGTCTGCATCAACAAGCAGAACGTCCCGTACATCGACCAGATCGTCGACCTCTGCCTGCGCGTCGGCGTGCGCGAGTTCGACCTCCTGCACGTCATCCCGCAGGGGCTCGCGTTCCAGAACCGCCACGACCTCTTCTACGATCCGATCGAGCACCTGCCGAAGCTGCAGAAGGTGTTCGGCCTCAACCGCCATCCCGGCGTGGTGATCTGGACGAACCGCTTCCCGGTCGACTTCCTCGAAGGCCTCGAGGACCTCATCCAGGATCCGCACAAGATGCTCGACGAGGTGAACGGCCGCCGCTACCAGGTGCGCCGCTATCTCGACGAAGGCGTGCCGCTCGAATGCCGCGACATCGAGCGCTGCCAGTACTGCTTCATCGAGCCGTTCTGCACCACCGCCGATCGCGTCGTCGAGGCGCAGAACCGCCAGCTGTGGGAGGTGTGGTCGCTCGGCCGCGTCGAGGCCGCGGAGCTCGCCGCGCTGCGCCGCGCCGACCTGCCCTACGGCTGCGGCGCGGTGGCCTTCGAGGTGGCCGATCTCGCCGACCTCGAGCGCCTGCCGGTCGCCGAGGACATCGGCCTGTTCGTCCAGCCCGCCACCGTGTCGCGACCGCTCGACCGCACCCGCGTGCGCAACCCGCTGTGGCTGCGCCTGCGCGAGCCCGAGCACCTCGACGTGCTGCTCGCTCCCGGCGTCCTCGCCGCCGACGTCGACGTCGAAATCGAGCTCAATCAGCGCACCGCGCCGTGGCTGCTCGCCCACCGCGAGGCGCTGCGCGCCGAGCTCGGCCGTCTGCGCCTCCACCAGCCGAGCTGGGAGTTCCTCAAGGATGCGGTCGCCAACGACGTGCGCCGCCCGCAGGAGTTCTTCGCGCAGCTCGCATTGCCGGTGCGGGTCAGCGGCCTGCCCGCCTGCCTGGCGCCCGGCACCGAGCTCGTCGAGGCGCCGCGCATCCTGCGCCGCGCGATGTTCGATCCCGCCACCGGGCGCCTCGACACGCGCGAGCTGGCGCGCACGCACGTCGTCGAGGGCTACCTCGGCAAGTCGCTGCGCTGCCGCGACTGCCGCCTGACCGCCCGCTGCGAGGGCGCGCACATCAACTTCCTGCGCGACCAGGGCTTCGCGCACCTGACGCCGCTGCGCGACGGCGCCTGGGCGGACGCGGCCGATGCCCAGCTGCGGCGCCTGCGCCCGCAGCCGCTGCCGCGCCTGCGCGACGGACGGCCGATGGAGCCGGTCGCCCCGAGCCTGCCCGGCTACGCCGCGCCGACGCCGGCGCCCGAGGAGCCGCTGATCGAGCTCGGCCGCAAGGCGCAGGAGCTGCGCGAGCGCCGCCGCCGCGGCTGGCAGCAGCCGCCGGCGCCGTCGGCCTGAGGACGCGCATGGCCAATCTCGGCTACCTGCAGCTGACGCGGAACTGCTACCAGAAGTGCCAGTTCTGCAGTAACCCGCCGAGCGGCGTGCACCTCGACGAGGACGGCATGCGCGCCAACATCGATCGGCTGGTCGAGATGGGCTACGACGGCGTCATCCTCACCGGCGGCGAGCCGAGCATCTCCGAGCTGCTGCTGCCGGCGCTGACCTACGCGCGCGAGCAGCGGCTGTTCAGCCGCATGATCACCAACGGCCAGAAGCTCGCCGACCAGGAGTACTTCCGGCGTTGCGTCGAGGCCGGCCTCACGCACATCCACGTCTCGCTGCACAGCTACCGCCGCGAGGTGCACGACTTCATCACCCAGTACCGCGGCGCCTGGGACCTGCTCGTCCAGTGCCTCGGCCACGTCCCCGAGATGGGCATCACCTGCGACATCAACACGGTGATCAACGTCTACAACTGCGACCACCTGCACGAGACCGTGCAGTGGATCTGCGAGACGTTCCCGTTCATCCGCCACTTCGTCTGGAACAACATGGATCCGGACGGCAACCGCGCCGAGCAGCACCCGGACTGCATCCCGCGCCACTACGAGTTCCAGGTCTCGCTCGAGCGCGCGATGGACTATCTCACCAGCACCGGGCGCACGTTCCGCGCCGAGCGCGTGCCGCTCTGCTACATGCGCCGCTACGCGCACTGCTCGACCGAGACGCGCAAGATCGTCAAGGAAGAGGAGCGCTGCATCCAGTTCCTCGACTTCAAGGGCTTCATCCACCAGAAGGAGTTCCTGCACGGCAAGGGCGACGCCTGCGACGCGTGCCGCTTCGACCCGATCTGCGCCGGCATGTTCTCGATGGCGAAGACGTTCGACGAGCGCGAGCTGTCGCCGATCTTCGACGATCCCGCGCCGGTGATCGCCCGCGTCCTCGGCCACGACCCCTCGCCCGAGCTGCTCGCCCGCCTGCAGGCGCGCCGCGGCCGGCGCTCGAAGACCGAACAGCCGTCGCGCGAGAAGCGCGACCTCGCCCTGCAGCGAGCGCTCTGAATGGCGCGCTTCCTCTTCCTCAACCCGCCGCTGGTCCTCGACGAGGACTTCATCGACTACCCGTACTTCGCGAACCACGGCGTGCTCGCCTGCGCCGGGCTCGCGGCGCGCGCCGGCGCGCAGATCGAGGTGCACGACGCGTTCGCGCAGCCGTTCTCCGGCCGCCGCCGGCGCGCCGCCGGCGGCTGGGTGCTCGGCGTCGACCACGCGAGCTTCGCCGCCGACCTGCCCGCAGGGCCATACGACGTCGTCGTCATCGGCGCGCCGGTCTTCCTGCGCATCGAGGCGCCGCACGACGAGACGCGCGCGCTGATCGCCGCGGTGCGCGCCCGCTATCCCGAGGCGGTGCTGCTGCTCAGCGACGGCTACCTCGGCGGCCAGCACTACCTCGATTACGACGCCGCGCAGGTGCTCGCCGAGCACCCCGGCCTCGACGCGATCGTCAAGTATCCCGGCGAGCGCTGGTTCGGCGACCCCGACCACCTCGCGACGCTGCGCGGCGCGCGCACCGTGCTCACCGACGCCGGCACGCGCGGCGGCGATCCGCTCGTGCCGTTCCATGCGCTCGACGCCATCGACATCGGCCACTTCGACCAGTTCCTCGCGCGCTGCTTCGGCGACGGCCGCTGGCAGAACACGTTCGGCATCCGCCCCGGCACGCGCTCGTTCGTCACCAGCATGGGCTGCCCGCACAAGTGCATCTTCTGCACCAGCAACCCCGGCTGGCGGCGCACCGGCCGCAAGCTCTACCAGCCGATCCCGCTGCGCCGGCTGTCGCACTGGGCGTGGCTGCTGCGCAGCGTGTTCGGGGCGCGGCACCTGCTGATCCTCGACGAGATGGTCAACGTGCGGCCCGACTTCGCGGCGATGCTGCGCATGTTCAACGCGCTCGACCTGACCTACGACTTCCCGAACGGCGTGCGCGCCGACCACCTCAGCCGCGAGGCGCTCGAGCTGCTGCAGGGGCGCGTGCAGATGCTCAGCATCTCGGCCGAGTCGGCGACGCAGGACGATCTCAACGGCGCGATCGGCAAGGGCCAGTCGCTCGACGCCATCCGCCGCGTCGCCGCGCAGTGCGACGAGCTCGGCATTCCGCTGATGGCGCACTACATCATCGGCTTCCCCTGGGAGACGCCGGCGCACGTCACCGCGACGCTGGAATTCGCCTGGGAGCTCTACGACCGGCACCGCGTCTGGCCGTCGATGCAGTTCGCAACGCCGATCCGCGGCACGCAGCTGCACGAGCAGTGCGTGGCGATGGGCCTCATCCCGCCCGAGGGCATCGACCTCAAGGACGGCGCGCTCTTCCAGCACAAGCCGTGCTTCGAGCCGCCGGCGATCCCGTCCGGCTATCTCGCCAGCGCGCGCGCCGCCTTCGACATGAAGATCGCCGCCCGCCAGGCGCGCAAGCTGATCATGAACATCACGTACAAGTGCGCCAACCGGTGCGTGTTCTGCGCCACCGGCGACCGCATCAACGCGTCGATGGAGTGGGAGGCGATCGAGCGCATCCTGCGCCAGCACCGCGCCGAGGGCACCGAGCTGCTCGACATCGACGGCGGCGAGCCGACGCTGCACCCGCGCCTGATCGACGCGATCACGCTGGCGCGCGAGCTCGGCTACCGGTCGATCAACGTCACCAGCAACGGCCGCATGCTGCGCGACGCGGCACTCGCGCAGCGCCTGCTGGAGAGCGGCATCACGCATCTGCTGATCTCGCTGCACGGCCCGACGGCCGAGGTGCACGACGCCGCCACCGACGCGCCGGGCAGCTTCGCGCAGACGCTCGCCGGCATCGAGACGGTGATGGCGCTGCGCCCGCCGCACGTCGACACCGGCGTGAACGTGACGATCGTCCACGCGAACATGCACCACCTCGTCGCGCTCACCGAGCTGGCGATCGCCAAGGGGTTCCCGAAGATCAACTTCCAGTTCACGACGCCGTTCGGCCGCGCCTGGGAGGCGGTGGTGCCGCCGCTCGAGGAGGCGGCGCGCGAGGTGATGCGCGTCATCGACCAGTGCGGCGATCGCATCGCGATCCACGTGATCAATGCGCAGTTCTGCGCCTTCCCGGGGTACGAGCAGTACGTCGCCGGCGATCTGCAGAAGCTCGGCCGGACGATGATCTTCGCCGCCGACCCGCGCTTCCCCGAGCAGGTCAATCTGTACGAGTGGCTCGGCAACAAGCGCGCCAAGCAGCCGGTGTGCGACACCTGCCCGTGGACGACGGTGTGCGAGGGCTTCCAGGTGTTCGTGCAGGAGAAGCCGGACATGCGCGTCGAGCGCGCACGGCCGGCGGTGGCGGTCGGCTGATGCTCGACACCACCGTCGAGCTCGCCGGGCGCCGCTTCGAGTACGCCGACGTCCTGGTCGACGTGCAGATCGGCTACGCCTGCAACGTGCAGTGCGACTACTGCTCGATCACCGACGCGATGCGGCGCGAGAACATGCGGCTCGCCGACGTGCTCGCCCTGCTGCGCGACGCGCGCGCCCGCGGCGCGACGCAGGTCGCCTTCGGCGGCGGCGAGCCGACCATCCGCAAGGGGCTGCTGCCGCTCATCCGCTGGTGCCGCGACCGCGGCTACACGGCGGTGAAGGTGCCGTCGAACGGGCTGCTGTACTCCTACAAGGCATACGCCGAGGAGGCGCACGAGGCCGGCATCACCGACTTCCACCTGTCGCTCATGGCGCATACCCCCGATCTCTACGCGTCGATCATGGGGCGCGCCGACGCCTTCGACCTGGTCACCCAGGGCGTGCGCAACCTGCGCGCCCTCGGCCACACGCCGATCGGCGACCTGATCATCAAGGCCGACACCTGGCGGCACCTGCCCGACATCGTCGCGCACTGGGCCGGCGAGGGCATCACGACGTTCAACCTCTGGCTGGTGTCGCTGTCCGACCGCAACGCCGACAATCTCGCCTCGCTGCCGCGCGTCAGCGAGATGTTTCCCGGCATCGCCGCCGCGTTCGAGCGCGGCCGGGCGCTCGGGGTGACGGTCCGCTCGCGCCACATCCCGCGCTGCCTGCTGCCCGGCTACGAGGATCACATCGCCGACCTGCGCGAGGACCGCGTGCTGGTGATCACCCCGCGCGCGACGTTCGCGCTGTGGGAGTCGCGCATCTCGCCGAACGCCTATGCCGCGCCCTGCACCGGCTGCCGCCACAAGGACGGCATCTGCCTCGGCCTGCGCCGCGACTACCTCGACCGCTGGGGCGCCGACGAGCTGCGCCCGGAGTTTCAACGCGAAGGCGCGGAGGCGCGAAGCTAAGACCCGATCTTCGCGTCTCCGCGACTTCGCGTTGAAAAACATTGTTCGCATGTGAACGGTAGGAAAACCTATGTCACAGACACAGATCGACTCTCTGGACCCGACGACCGGCACGCTGACGCTGTCGCTCGACAGTGCGCTGTATCCGCGCGAGGTGCTGTACGCGGCGGCGTACGTGTTCATCGACCGCGCGTACGTGCTGCTCGATCGCGCCGACGGGCGCACGCTCGTGCACCTGCGCGGCAAGCAGGCGCTCGACGAGGCGACGCTGCGCGCCATGGCCGGCGAGTTCGCCAACGAGCTGCTCGCCCAGGCGCTGCGCCAGCGCGTCGTGCGCGCCAACCAGCGCATCATCGAGCAGGTCACCAGCCTGGCGATCACCGGCGCCGCCGGCCCCGAGCCGCAGGAACCGGCGCTGCTCGATCTCGACGCTCCCGGCGACGACGGCTTCCTCGACGATCCGCTGCAGATCGCGACGCCGTGGGAAGCGAAGAAACGGGAGGCGTGACGCCGATGGCCGCGACGCGCCCGACCGCCGCGACGGTGCGCCTGCACCGCGCGCTCTATCTGCACGAGGCGATCACCGAGGCGGCGACCACGTTCGCCGACTTCGCCGCCTTCCGCGTGCACGCCGACGGCGAGCACTTCGTCGTCGCGATCACCGACATCGACGCCGAGGTCGACGGCGACGTCGTCGCCGAGTTCTGCAACTTCGCGCTCGCCAACACCGCGCTGCGCCGCAGGGACGCCCATGCTTGACGTCACGCCTTCCCCCGCGCACCCGCTGCTGCCGCGCGGTCGCCAGGTCGACTTCGTGGCGCTCGCCGACGCGCGCCCGAATCCCGACTTCGCCGTCCCGTTCAACCAGCGCCAGATCGGCAGCAAGATCCTCATCAGCAACGACTTCGGCGACTGGCTGCTGCTCACGCCCGCCGAGTTCCGCGCCGTCGTCGAGGGCACGCCGCAGCCCGGCGAGCCGCTCTACGAGAAGCTCGCGCGCGCGAACTTCGTCGCCGCGGCGGTCGACCGCGACGCGCAGGCCGTGCGCTGGCGGCGCAAGAAGCAGTACCTGTTCTACGGCCCGACGCTGCACGCGTTCGTCCTCACGCACCGCTGCAACCACGGCTGCCAGTACTGCCACAGCTCGATCGTCGGCATGGACCGGTACGACACCGACATGTCGATCGAGACCGCGACGCGCGGCGTCGACCTCGCGTTCCAGACCACCGCACGCGGTCTGACGATCGAGTTCCAGGGCGGCGAGCCGACGGCGAACTGGCCGGTGCTGCAGCACATCGTCGAGTACGCGCGGCAGAAGAACGAAACGGCGCGCAAGGTGCTCTCGTTCGCGCTGGTGACGAACCTGTCGCTGATGGACGACGAGAAGCTCGACTTCCTGCTCGACCGTCGCGTCCAGATCTGCACCAGCCTCGACGGTCCCGCCGACCTGCACAACAAGATCCGCATCTTCAAGGGCGGCCACAGCCACGAGCTCGTGCGCGGCTGGATGCAGAAGATCAACCAGCGCTATGCCGACATGGGGCTCGACGTGAACCAGTATCGCGTCGAGGCGCTGCCGACGATCACCCGCCCGAGCCTCACGCGCTGGCGCGACATCGTCGACGAGTTCGTCGACGCCGGCTGCCGCGCGGTCTTCCTGCGCAAGCTCGACCCGTTCGGCTTCGCGGCGCGCAGCGTGAAGACGCTCGGCTACTCGATGGACGAGTTCCTCGAGTTCTACGCCAACGCGGTCGATTACATCATCGAGCTCAACCGCCAGGGCGTGCAGGTCATGGAGCGGCACGCGGCGATCATGCTCAACAAGATCCTCGCCGACGACGAGCCGAACTACCTCGACCTGCGCATCCCGGGCGGCGCCTGCATCGGCCAGCTCGGCTACGCGCCCGACGGCAGCATCTACTCGTCCGACGAGGGCCGCTTCGTCGCCGCGATGGGCGACGACATGTTCCGCATCGGATCGGTCAACGACGACTACCGCGAGCTGATGGGCAACGCCGCGACGCGCGCGCTGGTCATGGCCGGACTCAACGACGGCCATCCCGACTGCGTCAGCTGCGTCTACAAGCCGTGGTGCGGCCAGCAGGTCGAGTACAACTACAAGACCCAGGGCAGCCTGCACGGCCACATGCGCGACTCCGCGTGGTGCAAGAAGCACAAGTCGATCTTCGACTACCTCATGCACAAGCTCGAGTCGGCCGACGACCGCGACCTCGAGATGTTCCGCCTGTGGACCACGAATCGCACGCTGGATCACTTCATCATCTGAAAAGACTTTCAACGCGGAGGCGCAGAGACGCGGAGGCATCGGGCTGGCGATGCAAGGTTGGCTCTTCCGAACTCCGCGTCTCCGCGCCTCCGCGTTGAATCCTTTTATGCCATGACCGCAGTCACCGGACATGGACTCGCCCTGCCCGACGACGGTGTCGCGAGCGGGCTGCGGGCGGCGTATGCGCGCTATCTCGCCACCTGCTGCCAGCAGTTTCTCGATCTCGCGCCGCGGCTGCCGGAGGCGCTGCGGCCGGGACACGCGACGCTCGCCCGCCTGATCCGCGGCGCGCTGGCGCGCGGCCAGCGCCAGGTGATCACCTGCTTCGCCTCGCCGATGGTCGGTACGCCGCTGCAGTGCGTCGCGCTGCGCGAGGAGCTCGTCGCCTTCCGCGACCGCATCGACGCCGCCACTGCCGCGATGCTGCCGGCGCTGCTCTTCGAGCTCGCGCTGCGCGGCCTCCTGCCCGAGGGCGAATCGGTGCTGCTCGACAGCGGCGCGCCGCCGATTGCGTCACTCGCGCTCGGCGGCGAGCTGCTGCCGCCCGACGGCGCCACCGCCTGGCGCATTTCGGCGAGCCACATCACGGCGATCGGCGCCGCCGACGAGGTCGCGCGCACGGCGTTCGCGGCGCTGCGCACCGGCGACGGCGACCTCGGCGGCTTCCGCCTCGCGCGCCGCTTCCACCGCATCGGCCGCGTCTCGCACCTCGCCACCGTCGACCACAACCCGATCGCGGCGTTCGAGGCCCATCCCGACAAGGCCGGCAACCACGTCGATCTCGGCGGCCACCCGGAAACCGAGTGGATCGAGATGCTTGCCGAGTCGTTCGCGCTCGTCGAGCAGTACCTGCCCGCCGAGCACGCCGAGATGGCGACGCTGCTGCACGAGATCGTGCCGGTCGGCTACGACGGCGAGAAGCACCTGTCGGCGTCGTACCGCGAGGCGGTCGGCACCGTGTACCTGACGCTGCACCCGAACGTGATGACGATGACCGAGGCGGTCATCCACGAGTTCCAGCACAACAAGCTCAACGTCGCCGCCTACAGCGCCGCGTTTCTGCACAACGCGTTCGCGCCGCTCTACAAGAGCCCGGTGCGCCCCGACCCGCGGCCGCTGTGGGGCATCCTCCTCGCCGTGCACGCCTTCCTGCCGGTCGCCGAGCTCTACCGCCGCATGCGCGACGGCGGCCACCCGTGGGCGGCGCGCCCCGACTTCACGCGCCGCATGACCGAGATCGACCTCAAGAACCACGAGGGCATGGAGATGCTGCGCGCCCACGCCGAGCTCACCCCCGCCGGCCGCGCGCTCTTCGACGAGCTCGAGTCCCTCGAGCGCCGCCACATGGCCGAGCACCACGCCGCCGGCCGCGACACCACGCCGACGGCGATTCACCTCGCCTGAGCTCCGTGCGCGGACCGGGCACTAACGCCCAGTCAACACGCGCCTTGGAGGGCGCCGCTCCGTCGGCGCCTGTTGGATCGGGCGATGGTGTTCCATTGTCATCCGGCGTCCTGCGCGGGCGCGCGAAACAACACCCGCGGTACCTGGCAACACCAACGTAGTAGCCGCGGCCCTTGTGGCCGCACGGGCCGTGGCTGCACCGCGGATTACGATCGCCGGATTCGATCGCGCGTCGGAATCCGTGTAATCCGCGTACGCCGTCGTGAAGCTCGCCCTCTCCCTCGTTCTCGTCGCGGTCATCCTCGCCGGCGCGGCGGCGCGCCTGCATCGTCTGCCGACGTATGTGCCCGATTCGGGCGACGAGTGGGGCAACACGCTGGCGCCGCTCAACATCCTCGTCGACCGCGGCGATCCGGGAACGTTCTTCCATCCGGCGCTCTACTACGAGGTGACCGCGCTCGCGTACGCCGGCGCGTACGGCGTCGCGCGGGCCAGCGGGGCGCTCGACGCCACGGCCTCACCGGCCGACCTGCTGGTGCACGACGCACGCTGGTACCGCTACACCGCGCGTGCCGTATCCGCGGCCGCGGCGCTCGCCGCCCTCGTTGCGGTCGCGGCGCTCGCCACCTCGCTGTGGTCGCCGCTCGCCGGGCTGTTCGCCGCGGCGCTGCTCGCCGTGCTCCCGCTGCACGCCGCCTATTCGCTCGCCGTGCGCGTCGACAGCTTCTTCCTGCCGCTGCTGCTCGTCGCCTTCCTGCAGCTGACGCGGCTGCTCGCGCCGCGTCCGCAGCGCGACTGGAATTGCGCCGGCCTGCTGATCGGCCTCGCGGCGGGGGCGAACTATCCCGGCGCGCTGCTCGTCGCGTGGCTCGTCGTGGCGCGCTGGCTGCAGCCGCCGGCGCCTGCCGGTCACCCGGCGCCCCGGCTCTGGCGTCCGCTGGCGCTCGCCGCGCTCGCGTTCCTCGTCACCAACCCCTACGTCCTCGTGCACCCGCACAGCTTCGTGCAGCACCTCGCCTTCCTGTCGGGCATGTCGGTCACCGCGCATCCCGGCCGCGAGACGCAGGGACCGTTCTTCTATCTCGAACTGCTCGGCGGCAGCGCGCCGCTGCTCGCGGGCCTCGGCGTCCTCGGCGCGCTCGCCATCGCCGTCACCGGCACGCGCCGCGAGCGGTTCGTGCTCTCGCTGCCGGTCGTCTGGCTGCTGGGCTTCTCGCTCGCGCAGTCGAAGTTCGACCGCTTCGTCCTGCCCGCGGCGGCACTCGGCTGCGTGGTGGCGGCCGGACTGCCGTTCGTGCTCGCCCGCCGGCTCGCAGCACACCGTCGGCTCGCGCCGCTGGTCGCGGGCGCCGCCGGCGTGGCCCTGCTCGCCGCCATCGCCGTGCTCCTGCCGCGCGTGCTGCCGCTGCCGCTGCATCCGATGCTGCCGCCCGCCGACGCCCCGGTACTCGCCTGGCTCGAGACGCATGCGCCGCCCGACGCCACCGTGCTGGTCGAGCGCGGGCTCGTCCCGCTGCTCGACGTCGCCACCGGCGAGGGCCGCCTCGCGTCCGCCGTCCGCGAGTCGCTGCGGCGCGTGCGGCCCGGCCTCGCGCAGCGCTACGTGCCGATGGCGTACGTCGGCGGGCTGGTGAATGCGACGCCCGACGCGCTCGACGCCGAGCGTGTCGACTACGTCGTCCTCTCGCCGCGCACGATGCGCTACGCCGCCCGCGCCTGCGACCGCCTGCCCGAGGTGTGCGCGTTCCACCGCGCGGTACAGACGCGCGGCGTCTTCCAGTACGAGCCCGACGAAGGCATCGAGCCGGCGTATATCTATCGCATCGAGCGGGGCCGCTGACGCAGCCCCGCTGGGCGCTCACGGCAGCGGAGTCCTGTGCCCGATGCCCGATGCGCGATGGCTGCCGGACTCAGTCGGCGACGCGCCACGGCTGGCTGAGGCGATCGAGCTGCGCGAGCTCGTCGGCGGTGAGCTGCAGCGTGAGTGCGCGGGCATTGGCGGCGGACTGGGGACCGGTCTTGGCGCCGGCGAGCGGAACGACGTCGGGCTGCGCGAGCAGCCAGGCGAGCGCGACGGCGGCGGGCGCGACGGCGTGCGCGGCGGCGATCGCCCGCACGGCGTCGAGCAGCGGGGCGGCGGCGGCGAGCTGCGCCGGGTCGAACGCGGCGCTGCCGGCGCGGAAGTCGTCCGGCACCGCGTCGGGTCCGTAGCCGCCGGCGAGCAGCCCCTGGGCGAGCGGGCTGTAGGCGAGGAGGGTCACGCCGAGCTCGCGGCAGGCGTCGCGCACGCCATCGACCTCGGGCGCGCGGTGCAGGAGCGAGTAGCGCACCTGGTTGGTCGCCAGCGGCACGCCGTGGCGCGCCAGGGCGGCATGCGCGGCGCGCATCTCCGCCGCGCGGAAGTTGCTGACGCCGACGGCGCGGATCTGCCCGGCCTGCACGGCGGCGGCGAGCGCGTCCATCGCGGCCGGGATCGGCAGCTCGTCGGCATCCGCCCAGTGCAGCTGGTACAGATCGATCGCCGCGACGCGCAGGCGACGCAGGCTGCCGGCGAGGCCGCGCGCGATTGCCGCCGCACCGCCGCGCCCGGCGAGCGGTGCGTACTTCGTCGCGATCACCACCGGCCGGGCGCTGCGCCGCACGAGCGCGCCGAGGATCTGCTCGCTCTTGCCCCAGCCGTAACTCTCGGCGGTGTCGAACAGCGTCACGCCGGCATCGACGGCGGCCGTGAACGCCGCGATCACGTCGCGTGGCCCGTGCGTGCGCTCGTACTGCCAGAACTCACGATCGCCCCACGCCCAGCAGCCGGCGCCGAGCGGCGCGACCGTGACCGGGCTGCGGCCGAGGCGGAGAGATTGTGGCATCCAGGCAGTCCGACCAGCGCGGCGCTTATCGCGTCCGCCGCGCGGCATGGTCAAGCGCCGGTCGCTCCCGCGGGCTCGGCTAGCGGCAGCCCGGCAATCCAGAAGCTGAACGGCCAGGGGGCCAAGGTCGACTGAGACCCGCATTTTGCCGCCCGCATCCGGCGGCCTTGGCGGCCTTGGCGTCTCGGCGGTCAGTTCCGTCAGGACCGGCACCTGCCGCCGCCCAAGTCATCAAATTTCTTGCGAGATGCCGGCGGGCTGATCTACGATCGCCCTCGCACATGGCCGTCCATATCAGCGAGGAGGACCGGCGCGCCGCGGCGGCCGTGACGACGTCCGGGTCCGGCCATCGCTTCGAGATCCAGCTCGGCCACCTGTGCAACAACCGCTGTGTCTTCTGCTCCAGCGGGCAGATGACGGCGATGAAGATCGCGCGCCCGGTGCCGCTCGAGCCGATCGTGCAGGCGCTCGAGCAGGCGCGCGCCGCGGGGGCGACGCATCTGACGTTCCTCGGCGGCGAGCCGACGATCCACAAGCGCTTCCTCGAGGCGCTCGCCAGGGCCGTCGAGCTCGGCTTCGAGCACATCGTCATCTTCACCAACGGCGTCATGTTCCCGCATCCCGGGTTCATCGAATCGGTCACCGCGCTCGGCAACTTCGAGTGGCGCATCTCGATCCAGGGGGCGACCGAGGAAGCGCACGTCGCGACCACCGGCCGCGCCGAGTCGTTCCGCCGCATCCTGCACGGCCTCGGCGAGCTGCAACGCCGCGGCCAGCTCGTCACCGCGAACATGTGCGTCAACGAGCGCAGCTACCGCTCGCTGCCGGCCTACCCCGAGCTGCTGCGCGAGTACGGCGTCCGCCAGCTGCACGTCGACATCGTGCGCCCGGAGAGCACCGGCGAGCGCGACGAGGCGTACCTCGCCGAGATCATGCCGCGCTATTCGGCGATGGCGCCGTACTACGAGGCGATGCTCGACGGCTTCGAGCGCTGGGATCCGGGCTTCGACATCAACGTCGGCAACCTGCCGTACTGCGTCCTGCCGCGCTGGGCGTCGCGCATCCATCACGGCGGGCAGGAGACCGTCACGCAGTCCTCGGATGCCACCGGGCTCGAGGGCTCGATGAACAAGTACGACTGGCAGGCGTCGCTGCGCACGCACCTGCCCGGCTGCGCCGAGTGCGTGTTCCGCTCGCGCTGCACCGGCATCTTCCGCGTCTACCTCGAGCTGCACGGCGGCGAGGAGTTCCAGCCGGTGAGCCGCGCGGCGCTGGCGGCGCTCGATCCCGAGCGGCGCAGCTTCGTCATCCTCGTCGAGCCGCTGCTGGCGCCGCTGCGGGCGGCGCTCGCCGCGGGTGCGCTGCCTACGGGCTGGCAGGTCGTGCACGAGATCACCGAGGATCGGCGCCGGCAGGTCGAGATCGTCCTCGCGCATGCCGGGGATGGCGCGGCGCGCGTGCGCTTCGTCGCGCCGGGCGCCGGCGACGCACCGGTGCTGACCGGCCCCGAGTACGACGTCGAGGTCGAGGCGGACCTTGCGCTGCCGCGCGCGCCGCTGGCGGCGCTGCTCGACTGGCTGCAGGCGACGCTCGCCGCCACCGGCGCGCTCGAGCGGCCCGCCGACGCGCTCGAGCGTACCGTGCGCGGTGCGGTGCTGGCGCGCGGCCGGCAGCGCGTCGCGCGCCTCGCCGCGCGGCTGCACAGCCGCTTCGCGGTGCCGCAGTGGCGGCTCGAGCCGCTGCAGTGGGCGGACGCGACGACCGGCGAGCTGGCGGCGCGCGGTCCGGCGGCGGCAGTGACCATGCGGTTCGCGATCGGCGCGCGCGACAGCCGCTCGCAGCTCGGTGTCGACTTCGCGATCGACGGCGGCGATGCCGCGGCGGCGAAGGCGGTCGTCGATGCCCTGGTCGCGCTGCTGCGCAGCGCCCAGGCACGCGAGGCGTCGCCGGCACCGGCGGTCGCGGCACCATAGGACAACACGGTCGGAACGCCAGCGCGCCGGACTGGACAGCCGGTGCCCGGGACGGGCGCCGGTGCGGCACATGGCGTCGGCAGCGAAGGGGGTCGGGAGCATGCGGTATCACGAACGGCGCGAGATCTTCGAACGGCTGGAGGAGCTCGAGCGCCTGGTGCGGTCCGGACACGAGCGCGGCGGCCATCGCGATCGCGGGCGCTGCCATCACCACCACGATGAGGACGACGGCGGCGGCTGTGACTTCGAGGAGAAGCGCGTCATCGACACGATCGTGCGGCTCGTCACCGAGCAGGTCGGCAAGCTGCTTGCCGAGCGGCACGACGACCGCGGCGAGGACGGCGGTGGCGAGAAGCGACTCATCGACACGATCGTCGCCTGCGTCTCCGAGCACGTCCAGGAGATCGTCGCCAGCGAGCTCGACCGCCGGCTCGGCCGCGCGCCGCTGCCGGGCACGACGCCGGCACCGGGCACGCCGCCGCCGGGGGAGCCGGGCAAGCCGGCGAGCTGACCCGCGCGCGGCCGGCGCCGCGCGACGCCGGCCGCCTGACGCGCACGTGATGGAACCCGCCGCCACGCCCGCCGCCCGGCTGCGCCTCTTCCAGAAGCGCCTGCCCGAGGACGCCCCGGTGACGGCGCGCAGCCGCGCGCTGTTCCGCTTCGGCGAGCAGTGCAACAACCACTGCCCGATGTGCAGCAACACCGGCGAGGGGCCGCTGTTCTTCCACCCGACCGACGAGCTCCTGCGGCGCGCCGACTTCCTGCACGCGGCCGGCTTCCGGCAGGTCGTCGTCACCGGCGGCGAGGCGACGATTCACCCCGGGTTCTGGACGGTCATCGACCGCCTCGGCGCGCACGGCATGACGTGGGACACGAACACGCACGGCCGCACGTTCGCGCGGCCGGGGTTCGCCGCACGGGCCGCCGGCAGCGGCCTGCGCCGGGCGATCGTCTCGCTCCACTCGCATGTCCCCGCCACGAGTGCGGCAATCTTCGGCGCCAGCGCGGCGGCGCACGCGGAGACCGTCACCGGCATCGAGTGCCTGCTCGCCGCCGGCGTCGCGGTGACGATCAACTGCGTGCTCACCGAGCTCAACCGCCATCACCTCGACGCGTACCTGCGCTGGTGCGCCGAGCGCTACGACCGCCGCGCCGCGGTGAAGGTCGTCTTCCCGACGACGATCGGCAAGGGCGGCCAGTGGCCGGCGATCGCGGCCCTGCGCTACGCCGACGTGCGCGAGACCGTGCGCGCGCTGCGCGCGCAGGGCGCCGCGCTCGGCGTGCACGTGTGCTTCGAATCGTTCCCGAACTGCATCCTCGGCGATGCCGGCGCGGTGAACCTCAACCGCTCGGCGTTCGGCGAAACGCACTACCTCGACGACGCGCGCGGCGACCGCGTGTACGCGATGCGCCACATCGAGGCGGTTCTGTCCGCGTACGGCGAGGCGTGCCGCGGCTGCCGCGCGATCGGCCGCTGCCCGGGCATCGCGCTCGGCTACGCGCGCCGGCACGGGGTGAGCGAGCTCAGCCCGTTCGCGTGAGCGCCGCGGCCGCACGATGGGTCTGAAGCAGCTCGCGGCATCGTGGCTGACGCGCCGGGGTCGCCAGCGGCGCGCCGCCGACGCGGGCCCGCGCCTCCCCGTCTGCCTGCTCAACGCGGTCTTCGACGCGCCGACCACGTATCCGGCGGCACGGTGCACCGGCGACCTCACGGCCGACGTGCACCTGCTCGACTACAACTATCTCGATCGCGAGCGCATGCGCGCCTGCGTCGAGGCGGTGCTCGCACGGGCCGACGATCCGGCCGTCGCCGTCGACCGTCGCACGCTGCTGCTCAACGTCACGGGGCTGCATCCCTTCGGCCCGGATCTGCTGCAACTCGCCCGCCGATATCGCGCCCATCACGTGTTCTACGAACTGTGGAACGGCCTGAACGAAGTCGTCGCCCTCTGCAGCGCGCGCCCCGAGCATCTCTACTTCCTGCCGGTGAACACGCGGCTCGAGCGCTGCACGACGGCCCGCGTCGCCGCGACGCCGAACCGGCACGTGTTCGTCTCGCTGGGTGGCGATGATGCCCTCGACCTGATCCGCGCGGTGGTCGCCGCCTGTCCCGACCTGCACTTCCACGTGCCGGACACGTCGTGGCACAAGCCGGGCTCGCAGAAGGAATTCTTCGCGGTGCACATCGACGCGCCGAACGTCACCGCGGTGGACTGCGCGATCATCCGTCACGAGGCGCTGACGTTTCCGCCGGCCTACCGGCCGGCGTACGACGCGTGCGACACCGTGCTGATCGCCACGCAGCCCGACCGCATGTTCCAGATGCGCGGCGGGGTACGCCTCGCCGACGCGCTGCACGCGCGCAAGCACGTCGTGGTCACCGAAAACGCGCCGCTGCAGGTGCTGATGGCGCAGCACGAACGCACGTGCCTGGTCACCGGTCACGACGTCGACGCGATTGCCGCGGCACTGCGCCGGGTGGCCGGCGGCGGGTTCCAGGTCGATGCGCCGTGCTACGAGGCCGTCCGCCAGCTCACCACGGCGGGCAGCAAGCTCGCCTGGATGGTTGCGGCCGCGGCCGACCCCGCCGCGGCCGGCGCGACGCTGTTCGCCGCGCGCGCGTCCTCGCTCGCCGCGGTCCGCGCCGCACTCTTCCCGCGCGGGCAGGCGTTGCTCGACCGCGAGATCGAGTCGCACCGGCGCCGAACCGCCACGGCGGGCGGGGAGCGCTGAACGTGCCCGCCCGACGGCGGCGCACGCCCGCGCCGATCACCGATCGAGATGCGTGAGAACGATGCCTTCCATCACCGGCACCAGCGCGCGATGCCCGGCGGCGTTGAAATGACAGCACGGGTCGAGCCGCACCGCCTCCACGTCGGCATCGCGCAGCGCCTCCTGCAGCGTATAGGCCGGCACGTTGCGGGCGCGTGCGAACGCGAGGATCGGCGGGTGCCACTCGGGCGGATCGGCGATCGTGTCGGCGAACGGGCGATCGAGCGGCGGTGCGAGGTAGAAGACGAGGGCGGCATCGACCGACGCGGCGAGCTCGACGACCTTGCCCAGCTCGGTCTCGGCGAAGGCACGCAGCGGATTCGGGGCTCCGGGCGGGGTGACGACGCGCTCGCCGAACGCGAGCGCGAGGTACTCGTAGAGCCGCGAGTGGCGGAACAGGATGCGGTTGAGCGCGTCGGGGACGCCGCGCAGGCCGACGGTGCCGTCGGCACGCACCCGCAGGTCGTGGATGCCGTACGCGGCGTCGTCGATCATCCGGTACTCGCCCCACTCGACCCAGTCCTCCCACAGGATCAGTTGCGGCCGGTAGCGCGCCACTTCGGCGCGCGCGACGACGAGCTTCTGCTGGAACGCGAACCCCGGCTGCGCGAAGTTGAGCACGCAGACACCCGGCTCCGGCCGGCGCGCGTTCAGGCGCTCCTGCAGCGCGGTGGTGAACGCTTCCGCCGCCGTCAGGCCGACGCCGTAGGTGATCGAGCTGCCGAAGAACAGGACGCGCAGGCGTTCGGGGTGCCGTTCGACACAGGCGCGGTTGTGGCGATCGGCCGACTGTTCCCAAACGGGCACGCCGTCGACGGTGTGCAGGCCGTAGCCGCGGACGATCTGGACGGCCGGCTGCCACCAGCCGAGGCGGACCGAAGCCTCGGCGAGTGCCAGCCCGCCGAGCAGCCCGAACAGCAGCGCCGCGAGCCCGCGCCAGGCGCGGCGGCCTGAGCGCGGCGGAGAGCGATCAGCAGAGATGGACACAGCGATGACCCGGCGCCGCGGCGCGGCACGAGTGCTAGCACCGGTGCGTGCGCCCGGGCAACGCGCGCCCGGCCGTCGACGGAGCACGCGCCGATGAATGCCGTCGCCCCGCTCGCCGCCTTGCGGCGCGCCCTCACGCGCATCGAGCGCGGGGACTGCACGACCGCCTGGCAGGAGGTCACGCAGATTGCCGCCGCAACGCCGGCGAGCGGTGCCGTCCAGCTCCTCGCCTCGCACCTCCTGTCGCTGCTCGGAGACGGGCGCGGCGCCTGGCAGGCGGCACGCGCGGCGGCCGCCGCCGGCGCGCCCGCCGCCACCCTGCTCTGCTACCAGCAGGCCCGCGAGCTCGGGGCCGGGGCCGAGGCATGCGCGGTGCTCGAGGACGCCCTGCGCGCCGGCGTGTCGGGTCGCACCGGCGCCCGTGCACTCGATCATCTGCTGAGCGCCTACCGCGCGGCCGGCCATGCCGAGCGTGCCGCGGCGCTCGCGGACACCGCCCTGCCGGCGATCAGCGCCGGTCTGCCGGCGGCGGAGCGCCCCCCGCTGCTGCTGCACGCAGCGCGGGTGTGGGCGCTCGCCGGCGAGCGCGACCGCGCGCTCGCCGCGACGCGCGAGGCGCTGGCGGTGCGACCCGCCGGCGTGGACACGATGCGCACCGCCGCGGCGCTCTGCGTCGAGCTCGCCGCATGGGACGAGGCGGCGCGGCTGTACGAGACGCTCGCGGCGCAGCCGGCCACCGCGGCCGAGGCGCTCGTCGCGCTGGCGCGGCTGCGTCTCTGGCACGACGATCACGCGGGCGCACTGGCGCTCGCCGAGCGCCTCGCGGCGCTGGATCCGGCGAGCACCGCGGCACGACGGGTGCGTGCCGCGGTCGCGGTTCGCCGCGGTGATGCGGCCGCGGCGCTGCCGCTGCTCGACGCGGTCGTCCGCGCCGACCCGCGCGACAGCGAGGCGTGGCTGTGGCGCGCCGAGGCACACTGGCGCCTCGGCGATCGCGCCGCCGCCGCCGCCGATGCCGACCGCAGCCATCAGCAGGGCCACAGCTTCGCCGCGCGCGCGCTGCGCCTCCTCGCCGCGCTGCGTCCCGGCGGCACGGTGCACACGGCCACGTGGCAGGAGCTGAGCGCGGAGCTCACCGCGCTCTGTCCCGACGCGCCGGCGATCCTCGCCCGGAACCAGTCCGACGACCTCGCGGCGCTGATCGAGCGCGCGCTCGCGGCCCTCGGCGGCAACCGCACGCCGACCGGCACCCACCGGCGCGCCGACGGCACGCTCGCCCCGCTGCCGCGCTCGCAGTCGGTGCGCGGGGCGGCGCGCACGGCGATGGAGCTGATCCGCGTCGCGCCCGCCGCCGAGGCCTGCCGGCACCTCGATGCCCTGGTGCGCGCCCATCCCGGGTCGTCGATGCCGCTCGTCCACCGCGGCGAGCTGCACCTCTGGCTCGGCCGCTACGAGGAGGCGCGGGCCGACCTCGCCGGGGCGATCGCCATCCACGAGCAGACCCGCTGGGCGTGGTACGGCCTCGCCTGCCTCGACCTGCTCGCCGGCGACCCCGAGCGCGCGCTCGCGACGTGCGCGCGCGGCATCCGGGTGATGCACGACACCGAAGGCCCGTTCGCGTATCTCGTGCGCGGCGAGGCGTTCCGCCTGCTCGGCCGCCACGGGGAGGCGCGCGTGCAGCTCGAGCAGTCGCGCGCGCTGCACCCCAGCCGCCTGGCGGCATGGGTCAACCTGGGGCTCGTGCACGGCGTGGCGGGCGACCACGCCGGCCAGCGTGCCGTCATGCAGCATCTCGCCGCGGTGGCGCCGAACCTGTGGGCCGAAGCCGCCGCGGAGCTCGGTGACGACGTGTTCCGCGCCGCGGTGCTCGAGGGCCCGCTGTCCGCCTGCGGGCCCGCACGCGACCCCGATCCGGCGACGGTCGACCGCGTCCTGGAGCGGATCCTCGCGATGATGCGCGGCAACCGGTCATCGAGCTGCATCACGTACTTCACCGCCGACGGCGCGCTGCGCTGCGTTCCCGGCCGGCGCGGGCCGCACCCACCGGCGGCGCCGCGGCTGGCGAAGCTGCGCGCCCTGCTCGACCGCGCGCTCGCCGCCGAACCGCGACAGGCCTGACGCGACGTCGCGAAACTCAGTGCAGGACGCGCGAGCGCTCGTCGACAAGCATCGCGTTGCCGACGCGGCCGAGCAGCGCGCGCAGCACGGCGAAGTCGACCGGCTTGGTCATCTGCTCGTCGAAGCCGGCCTCGCGCACCTGCTGCTCGTCGACATCGCGGCCGAAGCCGGAGACGGCGACGAGCAGCGGCCGCGTGCCGCGCTGCTCGCGCACCCGGCGCGCGAGCGTCAACCCGTCGATCTCCGGCAGCCCGAGGTCGATGAACACGACGTCCGGGTCGCAGGCATCCACGGCGCGCAGCCCCTTGCGCCCGTCGCTCGCGACGTGCACCTCGTGGCCGTCGAGCTCGAGCACCATGCGGAAGCTCTCCGCCGTGTCGGCGTTGTCCTCGACGACGAGGATGCGCAGCTGCCCATCCGGCCGCCGGGCGCCGCCGCGCGCCTCGCCGACCGCTGCTTCGCCGATCGCCGGCAGGACGATCGCGAACTCGGTGCCGGTGCCCGGCCCCTCGCTGCTGACGCGCACCGAGCCGCCGTGCAGCTCGACGAGCTGCTTGACCAGCGTCAGCCCGATGCCGAGTCCGCCGCGCGCGCGCTCGAGCGAGGTATCCTCCTGGGCGAACATCGTGAAGATGCGCTCCTGCGCGTCGGGCGCGATGCCGATGCCGGTGTCGCGCACGGCGATCATCACGCCCTCGGGCGCGGGGCGCGACCACACCGTGATGTGTCCGCCGGGGGGCGAGAACTTCGCCGCGTTGTGCAGCAGGTTGCTCAGCACCTGGACGAGTCGCGCGCGGTCGCCGTCGACGGTCACGTCCTCCGTGATCTGCACCGACAGCGTCTGCTCGTGCTGCTCGACCAGCGGGCGGATGGCCTCGACCGCGGCGTCGACGACGTCGCGCACGGCGAGGCGCTCGCGCTGCAGGGCGATCTTGCCGCGCGTGATGCGCGAGACGTCGAGCAGGTCGTCGACCAGCCGCGTCATGTGCTCGACCTGACGGGTGATGATGTCGCGCGCGCGTTCGAGCCGCGGCTCGTCCGGGCCGATCTGGCGGAAGATGTGCATGGCATTGCGGATCGGGGCGAGCGGGTTGCGCAGCTCGTGGGCGAGCATGGCGAGGAATTCGTCCTTGCGCTTGTCGTTCTCGCGCAGCGCCGCCTCGGCGGCGAGCCGGCGCTCGAGCTCGTCACGCACCTCGTACTGGCGCTGGCGGGCACGCAGCGCCGCCTGCACGGCGGCGAGCAGCGTGCTCGAGCGCACCGGGCGCTCGAGCACCGTGACCTGCCCGTGCGCGAGCCGCGACAGATGGTCGGCGAGCGGGCCGGCATCGTGCCCCGGCACGGCGAGCAGGATGAGCGGCACATCCGACCACGCCGGCTGCGCGGCGAGCGCCTCGCCGAGCCCGGCGATGCCGTTGGGGTCGAGCGCCTCCTCGGCGAGGATGGCGGCCCCGGCGCCGCTGCGCAGCGCGGCGATCAGGTCGCTGACCGTCACGCACGCGCGGCTCGCGAATCCCGCGCCGGCGAGCCGATCGCGGATCACCTGCGCATCGCCGCCCGACGGCGTGAGCAGCAGGATCTGATACTCGGCGCGCCCGGATTTCATGTCGGCGTGTCGCCGCGGGCGGCACCGGTCTCGACGCGCGCCGCCGGATCGCTGTCGAGCCGCACGACCGCGCCGACCGTCACCCCGTCGGGCCCGAAGCCCAGCTTGCGCGTGACGGTGTCGTGCCGGCCGGCGCGCCGCTTGTGCACCGCGATGGTTTTCGTGTTGTGGCCGCCGACATCGACGATACGGAACACCACGACGGTGTCGGACAGATAGCTGACATCGAGCGCCGAGGGCGCCGCGGCGAGCACGCCGTGCTGGGTGGCGAGCATCAGCGAGGTCACCCCCTGCTGGGACAGGTAGGCGAACAGCTCGTGCAGGTGGA
>CBFGUK010000052.1:0-25785 GCA_965651925.1 uncultured bacterium
GCGCGGGTCAGCGCGGCGCGGCGGTGCGCAGCGCGGTCGGCATGTGCGCGGCGGCGGCGATACCGGTGCGGCCGAAGCGGTCGACGAGGATCAGGCCGGCCAGGCCGCGCGGGCGGGTGGCGAGCTCGCGGATCAGCGTGTCGGCGACGACCTGCGGCGCGCGGCCGGCGTGCAGGGCGGCCACCGCGGCGCGCGTCAGCCCGGCGTGCAGGATCGTCTCGCCGATACCGGTGGCCGACGCGGCGCCGGCGGCGTCGGCCCAGGTGCCGGCACCGGGCACGGCGGAATCGCCGATGCGGCCGGGCAGCTTGCCCTGCACGCCGCCGGTGGAGGTCGCCGCCGCGAGCTGCCCGCGCGCATCGAGCGCGACGGCGCCGACGGTGCCCGGCTGGCCGCCGCGGTGCGCCGCCCAGCGGGCGCGCTGCGCGGCGGTGACGAACGCCTCGCGCGGTGCGCCGGGCACGCCGCAGCGGCGCGCGAACGCCTCGGCGCCCGGGCCGGCGAGCAGCACGTGCCGGCCGTCGGCGAGCACGGCGCGCGCGGCGCGGATCGGGTTGCGCAGCGTCCGCACGCCGGCGACGCCGCCGCCCGCCGGCACGGCGCCGTCCATGATCGAGGCATCCATCTCGACCCTGCCGTCGGCGCCGAGCGCCGCGCCGCGGCCGGCGTTGAAGCAGGGATCGTCCTCGAGCGCGACCACCGCCGCCTCGACCGCATCGAGCGCCGTGCCGCCCGCGGCGAGCACCGCGAACCCGGCGTCGGCGGCGCGCCCGCAGCCGGCGGCGGCGCGGGCGTGCAGCGCCGCCGGCCAGTCGCCGGCGCCGCCGTGGACGATGAGCGTCGGGATCACCGCCGCAGCATACCCCGTCACCGCGCCGCGCGTCGCCTGCGGAACATCCGGGGCCGCCGGCAGCCCCGCCTCGGCTTGCAGCGGCGCCGGGCGCTGGATAAGCAGCGCGCGTGACTCGACGGACCAGCGCGCGCGCTCCGGACCGCGACGGTCCCGTGCGGGTCTTCGTCGGCGGCACCTTCGACGGGCTGCACCGCGGCCATCTGTTCCTGCTCGAGTTCGCGCGCCGGCGCGGCCTGGCGCTGGCGCGCCGCCGCGGCCGCGAGGGGGTCTGGCTGAGCGTCGTGGTGGCGCGCGACGACAGCGTGCGGCGCATCAAGCACCGCGCGCCGCACCACTCGCAGCGCGAGCGCCGCGACCTGATCGCCGCGCTGCGCCTGGTCGACGAGGCGTTCGTCGGCGCGCCGAACGACTTCATCGCCTCGGTGCGGCGCGCCGATCCCGACCTCATCGTCCTCGGTCACGACCAGAAGGCCGGCTGGGAGGACACACTGCGCCAGGCCGGCATTCACGCGCGCATCATCCGCTGCCCACCCTACGAGCGCGCGCGACTGAAGACGACCGTGCTGCGCCCCGACCTCGAACGCATGTCGACGTGAGCGGCGGCCTGTAAGTTCCGCCGTCTCGCGCGTGTAAGCCCCCGGCGTCTCGCGTGCGCCGGGCGGCGCGCGGCGGTGCAGGCGCGGCCCCGCGCCGCGCGGCACGGCGACTGCTGCGCCCGCTCCCATGCGCGCGGCCATCGGGGGTTGGCCGGGGCTCGCAGCGCGGCTGCGCGTCCCGGCAGATCGGCGACGCGCGGCGCTGTGCGGCCTGGCAGCAGCTGCCCTGCTGCTCGCCGCGGTCGCGGCGCGGGCGCAGGCGCCGGACGGGCCGGCAGCGGACACCCGCCCGACGCCGGGCGCGCATCCGCCACCGGGGGCGCTGCCGGCCTTCGAGCTGCCGGCGCTCGGCCGCGAGTGGATCGTGCCGCCCGAGGACGGCGAGTGGCACATGCCGGCGAAGAACTACGCCAGCACGCGCTACAGCGGCCTCGACGAGATCACGGTCGACAACGTCGCGCAGCTGCAGCTCGCGTGGACGTTCTCGACCGGCGTGCTGCGCGGCCACGAGGCGGCGCCGCTGGTCGTCGGCGAGACGATGTACATCGTCACGCCGTTTCCAAAACTGCAGCATGCCCTCGACCTCACCCGCCAGGGCGAGAAGAAGTGGACGTACGACCCCAAGCCGGCGCCGTCTTCACAGGGCGTTGCGTGCTGCGACGTCGTCAACCGCGGCGGCTGCTACGCCAACGGCCGCATCTTCTACAACACGCTCGACAACCACACCGTCGCGGTCGACGCCGCCACCGGCCGCGAGATCTGGAAGACGAAGGTCGGCGAGATCAACCTCGGCGAGTCGATGACCATGGCGCCGCTCGTGGTCAAGGACAAGGTGCTGGTCGGCAACAGCGGCGGCGAGTTCGGCGTGCGCGGCTGGCTGACGGCGCTGTCGACCGACGACGGGCGCATCCTCTGGCGCGCGTACTCGACCGGCCCTGATGCCGATGTGCTGATCGGTGCGGACTTCAAGCCGTTCTACCCGCTCGATCGCGGCAAGGATCTCGGCGTCACGACATGGCCGCCCGGCCACTGGCAGATCGGCGGCGGCTCGGTGTGGGGCTGGATCTCGTACGACCCCGAGCTCAACCTCATCTACTACGGCACCGGCAATCCCGGGCCGTGGAACCCCGACCAGCGCCCCGGCGACAACAAGTGGACGGCGGCGATCTTCGCGCGCGACGTCGACACCGGCGCGGCGCGCTGGGCGTACCAGTGGAGCCCGCACGACCTCTACGACTACGACGGCGTCAATGAGAACATCCTCCTCAACCTGCCGATCAACGGCGTCGTGCGGAAGGTGCTCGTCCGCCCGGAGCGCAACGCGCACCTCTACGTCGTCGACCGCGAGACCGGCGAGGTGCTGTCGGCGAAGCCCTACACGCACACCAACGTCGCGCGCGGCATCGATCTGCACACCGGGCGGCCGATCGAGGTCGCCGAGAAGCGCACCGGCTTCGGCAGGATCGTGCGCGACATCTGCCCGGCGGCGCCGGGCGGCAAGGACTGGCAGCCGTCGGCGTTCTCGCCGCGCACCGGCCTCCTCTACATCCCGCACAACAACCTGTGCATGGACATGGAGGGGCTCGAGGCGAACTACATCGCCGGCACGCCGTTCGTCGGCGCGCGGGTGACGATGCACGCCGGTCCGGGCGGACACCGCGGCGAGTTCACCGCCTGGGATCCGGTCGCCGGGCGCAAGGTGTGGAGCATCAAGGAGCGCTTCCCGGCGTGGAGCGGCACGGTGGTGACCGCCGGCGACGTGGCGTTCTACGGCACGATGGACCGCTGGTTCAAAGCCGTGCACGCGCGCACCGGCGAGGTGCTGTGGCGGTTCCGCGTCGGCTCGGGAATCATCGGCCAGCCGATCACCTACCGCGGCCCCGACGGCCGGCAGTACGTCGCCATCCTCGCCGGCGTCGGCGGCTGGTCGGGCGCGATCGTCGCCGGCGGCCTCGATCCGCGCGACAGCACCGGGGCGCTCGGCTTCGTCGGCGCGATGACCGATCTGCCCGACTACACCGACAAGGGCGGCACGCTCTACGTCTTCCGGCTGCCGTGAGTGATCGCACATGCGTCCGCTTCCCTCGGCCGCTGCGGCGGCGCTGCTGATCGCCGGGCTGGTGCTCGCGCCCGTCGCGGGTTGGGCGGCGCCGCGGCGCGTGCTGCGCGTCTGCGCCGATCCGAACAACCTGCCGTTCTCGAACGCGCGCGGCGAAGGGTTCGAGAACCGCCTCGCCGAGCTGCTCGCCGCCGAGCTCGGCGCCGAGCTGCAGTACACGTGGTGGGCGCAGCGGCGCGGCTTCGTGCGCAACACCCTGCGCGCCGGCCGGTGCGATCTCGTCGTCGGCGTGCCGACGAGTTACGAGCTCGTGCTCGCCACCCGGCCGTACTACCGCTCGACCTACGTCTTCGTCACGCGCGCCGCCGGCGGTCCGACGGTGCGCTCGCTCGACGACGCGATCCTGCGCGAGGTGCGCATCGGCGTGCACGTGATCGGCGACGACTACGCCAACCCGCCGCCGGCGCACGCGCTGGCGCGGCGCGGCATCGTGCGCACGGTGGTCGGCTACAACATCTACGGCGACTACCGCGAGCCGGCGCCGCCGGCGCGGCTCATCGAGGCCGTGGCGCGCGGCGACGTCGACGTCGCGATCGCCTGGGGGCCGCTCGCCGGGTACTTCGCGCCGCGCCAGCCGGTGGCGCTCGCGCTGGTGCCGGTGATGCCGCAGATCGAGCTGCCGTTCCTGCCGATGGTGTTCGACATCGCCATGGGCGTGCGGCGCGGCGAGGAGGCGTGGCGCGACGAGCTCGATGCGCTGCTGCTCCGCCGCCGCGCCGACATCGACGCGCTCCTGCGCGAGTACGGCGTGCCGCTGCTCAGCCCGCCGGCAGCGCGGCCGGCGGCGGGAGGATGAGGCGATGCCGCTCGCGGTCCTCCTCATGCTCGTCGCGCTCGCCGCCGGCTGCGAGCGGCGCACGCCGGCGGCGTCGGGCGGCGCGGTCGCCGAAACCGGCATCCGCATCGGCACCCTGTGGCCGGGCCCCCCGGGCGCCGCGCAGTCGCGCGCCGGCGAGGGGCCGTTCGACCGCAACCCGCAGGCGATCGCCGCCGGCGAGCGGCTCTACAACTGGTACAACTGCTCCGGCTGCCACTTCAGCGGCGGCGGCGGCATCGGCCCGCCGCTGATGGACGACGAGTGGATCTACGGCGGCGAGACGCGCCACATCGTGCACTCGATCATCGAGGGCCGGCCGCAGGGCATGCCCTCGTACGGCGGCCGCATTCCCGAGGAGCAGGTGTGGCAGATCGCCGCCTACGTGCGCTCGCTGTCGCGCACCGCACCGGAGCGCGAGGAGCGCAGCACCCACTCGAGCTCGGGAGCGGATCCCGGCGAGGAACCGCCCGGCGGGCAGGACGACGCGGCGGCCGAACGCCGCGAGGAGCAGGCGGGCGGCGGCACGGAGGAGGAGCCGTGAGGGCCGGCGCGGCGGCGCTGCTCGCCGCGTGCCTCGCCGGCGGCTGCGGCGGTGTGCAGTCGGCGCTCGACCCGCGCGGCCCGCAGGCCGGCAGCATCGCCGGCCTGTGGTGGGCGCTGCTCGCCGCCGCGACACTCGTGCTGCTGCTGGTCACCGCGCTCACCGCCGCCGCGATGGCGCGCCGCCGCCGTGACGGCGCGCCGCGGCCGCTGTCGCCGCGCGCTGCGACGTGGCTCGTCGCGCTCGGCGGCGGCGTGCTGCCGGTCGTCGTGCTCACCGCCCTGCTCGTCTACAGCGTCACCACCGGCCGCGCGATCTCCGCCAGCCCGCCGGCCGACGCGCTCACCGTGCAGGTGATCGGACATCAATGGTGGTGGGAGGTGCAGTACCTCGACCAGGGCGGCCGGCCGATCGCCACGACGGCAAACGAGATCCACGTGCCGGTCGGCGAGCCGGTGCGGCTCCTGCTGACCTCCGCCGACGTGATCCACAGCTTCTGGGTGCCGAACCTGCTCGGCAAGATGGACCTCATCCCCGGCATCGAGAACACGACCGCGCTGCAGGCCGACGTCGCCGGCGTCTACCGCGGCCAGTGCGCGGAGTTCTGCGGCCTGCAGCACGCGCTGATGGGCCTGCTGGTGATCGCCGAACCACCGACCGAATTCCGCACCTGGCTGCTCGCCCAGGCCGAGCCCGCGGTGCCGCCCGAAGGCGAGGGGGCGCGGCGCGGCGAGGCGACGTTCCTCGGCGGCCCCTGCGTGCTCTGCCACGCAATCCGCGGCACGGGCGCACGCGGCGGCGTCGCCCCCGACCTCACGCATCTCGCCAGCCGGCGGACGCTCGCCGCGGCGACGATACCCAACACGCGCGGCCATCTCGCCGGCTGGATCCTCGACCCGCAGGGCATCAAGCCGGGCAACCACATGCCGGCGACGCACCTCGCGCCGGAGCAGCTGCACGCACTGCTCGCCTATCTCGAGGGCCTGCGCTGATGCGCGCGCCGGCAGCGGACGGCGCGGCGCGCGCCGCGGACGGCCGGCTCGCGCGGCTCGAGGCGACGTGGCGCGCACCGGGCGGCGTGCGCGGCTGGTTCACGCCCGTGAACCACAAGGTGATGGGCAGGCGCTTCATCGTCACCGCGTTCGTCTTCTTCGCGCTCGCCGGCGTGCTGGCGCTGCTCATGCGCCTGCAGCTCGCGCGTCCGGAACACACGCTGATCGGGCCCGATCTCTACAACCAGCTGTTCACCATGCACGGCACGACGATGATGTTCCTGTTCGCCGTGCCGGTGATGGAGGGCATCGGCGTCTACTTCGTGCCGCTGATGATCGGCACGCGCGACATGTCGTTCCCGCGCCTGAACGCGTTCGGCTACTACGTCTACCTGATCGGCGGCCTCCTGCTGTGGGGCGCGCTGTTCATCGGGCTCGCGCCCGACGCCGGCTGGTTCAGCTACGTGCCGCTCGCCAGCGAGACGTTCTCGCCCGGGCCGCGCATCGACGTGTGGGCGACGCTGATCACGTTCATCGAGGTGTCGGCGCTGGTCGCCGCCGTCGAGCTGATCGTCACCATCCTCAAGCAGCGCGCGCCGGGCATGTCGCTCGACCGCATGCCGCTGTTCGTCTGGGCGATTCTCGTCATGTCGGTGATGATCGTCTTCGCCATGCCGGCGGTGATGGTGGCGAGCATCATGCTCGCGCTCGACCGCGGCGTCGGCACGCAGTTCTTCGCCGCCGACGGGCAGCCGCTGCTCTGGCAGCACCTCTTCTGGTTCTTCGGCCACCCCGAGGTCTACATCATCTTCATCCCGGCGCTCGGCATCGTCTCGACGATCGTCTCGGCGGCCGCGCAGCGGCCGGTGTTCGGCTACCTCGCACTCGTCCTGTCGCTGGTCGCCACCGGCTTCATCGGCTTCGGCCTCTGGGTGCATCACATGTACACCACCGGCCTGCCGCAGCTCGGCATGAGCTTCTTCACCGCCGCAAGCGTCATGATCGCGATTCCGAGCGGCGTGCAGATCTTCTGCTGGATCGCGACGCTGTGGGGCAGCCGGCCGCAGCTGACCGTGGCGCTGCTGCACGTGCTCGGCTTCCTGTTCATCTTCGTGCTCGGCGGGCTCACCGGGGTGATGGTCGCCTCGGTGCCGTTCGACACCCAGGTGCACGACACCTACTTCGTCGTCGCGCATTTCCACTACGTGCTGATCGGCGGCGCGGTGTTCCCGTTGCTCGGCGGCGTCTACCACTGGTTCCCGAAGATGTTCGGCGTCCTGCTCAGCGAGCGGCTCGGGCGCTGGAGCTTCGCGCTGCTGTTCATCGGCTTCAACCTGACGTTCTTCCCGATGCACCAGCTCGGGCTGATCGGCATGCCGCGCCGCGTGTACACGTACCTGCACGGGCTCGACTGGGGCGCGCTGAACCTGCTGGCGACGATCGGCGCGTTCATCCTCGCGCTCGCCCTGCTGCTGCTCGCCGGCAACATCGTCGCGGCACTGCGCCGCGGCACGCCGGCGCCGGCCGATCCGTGGCACGCCGACACGCTCGAGTGGACGATTGGCTCGCCGCCGCCGCCGTACAACTTCGATCCGCTGCCGGCGGTGCGCGGGCGCTGGGCGCGCTGGGACGCGGAGCGGCTCGGTCCGGCGCCGCCGGTGGTCGGGCTGCGCGATGACCGGCGCGAGGTGCTCGTCACGCGCCCGGTCGATGCCGAACCCGACGGCATCACCGTGCTGCCCGGACCGAGCTGGGCGCCGCCAATGCTGGCGCTGAGCGTCGCGGTGATCTTCGTCGGCTTCCTGTTCCACGCCATCTGGGTACCGATCGGCGCGGTGCTCGGCTTTGCCGTCGTCGTCGCCTGGCACTGGCCGGGCGAGGAGGAGCGCCGGCCGCCATGGCGCCCGGCGCCGGCCGGCGCGGAGGACGGCACATGACCGGCGCGGGCGCGGTCATCGACATCAGCCACTTCTCGCCGTACCAGTACGGCCGCCAGGCGCCGCTGTGGTGGGGGATGGTCGGCATCCTCACCATCGAGGCGACGGTGTTTGCGACGCTGATCGCCAGCTACTTCTATCTCGGCCTCGGCCCTCCCACCTGGCCGCCGCCCGGCGTGAAACAGCCCGAGCTGCTGCTGCCGACCCTCGGCACCGCGATTCTGCTCGCCAGCGGCCTGACGATGCACTGGGCCGACCGCAGCATCGATCGCGGCGAGCCGCGGCGGCTGCCGCGGTACCTCATCGCGAGCATGGTGCTGGCGGCCGCGTTCCTGACGCTGAAGGTCATCGAGTACGCGCAGGTGCCGTACCGCTGGGACTCGCACGCCTACGGCTCGATCGTGTGGACGATCATCGGTCTGCACGGCACGCACGTCACGCTGCTGCTCGGCAAGACGGTGGTGGTCACGATCCTCGCCTGGCGCGGCTACTTCACCGCCCGCCGCCGCCTCGGCGTGACGATCAACGGCCTGTACTGGCACTTCGTCGTCGTCATCTGGCTGCCGCTCTACGCCGTCCTCTACTGGTCGCCGCGGGTGCTCGGATGACGATCGGCTACCCCGAGCACACCGTCGCCGCGACGCGTACGCGCACCCTCGCGTGGGCCGGCGTCTTCCTGCCGCCGCTCGCCTGGGCGGCGCATCTGCAGTTCTGCTACGCGCTCGTCGGCGCCGACTGCGCGCGGGCGCACCCCGCCGTGCTGCTCGGCGCCAGCGCGCTCGCCGGGCTCGCGGCACTCGGCGGCGCGGCGCTCGGCTGGCGCACCTGGCGGCATCGCGAGCACGGCTGGCCGGCGACGCACGCCGGCAGCGGCGCCGACCGCGGCGGCTTCCTCGCCGGCTGGGCGCTCGCGTTCGGCGCCTGGTTCACGCTGGTGATCGCCGTGCAGACGCTTCCCATCCTGCTGCTGGAGCCGTGCACATGATCCGTTCTCGCTGCTGGCCGGCGCCCCTGCTCGCCGGCGGGCTCCTGGCCGCCGTGCCGTGCGCGGCACACGACGACGGCGGCGCATCGCGCGTCCACGCCGTCTGGAGCGCCTGGACGTGGGAGCCGTGGACGATGGCGCTGCTCGCCGTCTCCGGCATCCTCTACGCGCGCGGCGTCCGGGCGCTGTGGCGCGACGCCGGCGTCGGCCGCGGCATCCGTCGCTGGGAGGTGGCGGTGTTCGCCGCCGGGTGGCTGGCGCTGCTGCTGGCGCTCCTCTCGCCGCTGCACCGCATCGGCCAGGAGCTGTTCTCGGTGCACATGAGCCAGCACGAGGTGCTGATGCTCGTTGCCGCGCCGCTGCTCGCCCTGTCGCGGCCGCTGCTCGCCTACCTGCACGCGCTGCCGCTGCCGGCGCGGCGGCGGCTCGGCGTGGCGGTGCGCCGCCCGCCGGTGCAGCGCACCTGGCACGCGCTCACCCATCCGCTCGTCGCCTGGACGATTCACGCCGTGGCGCTGTGGCTGTGGCACGTGCCGGCGCTGTTCGAGGCGACGCTCGACGACGAGCTCATCCACTTCGTGCAGCACGCCTGTTTCTTTCTCACCGCGCTGCTCTTCTGGTGGGCGCTGATCCACGGCGGCCCCGGCTGGGCGGGCTACGGCGCGGCGGTGCTCTACGTGTTCACCACCGCGATGCACAGCGGCCTGCTCGGCGTGCTGCTGACGTTCGCGCCGCGCGTCGTCTACCCGTCGTACGAGCACACGACGCCCGCCTGGGGCCTCTCGCCGATCGAGGACCAGCAACTCGCCGGACTGCTGATGTGGGTGCCGGCGGGCATCTTCTATCTCATCGCGGCGCTGGCACTGATGGCCGGCTGGCTGCGCGAGGCCGAATCGACGCGCGGCCGGCCGGCGGCGTTGCTCGGCACGGCACGGAGCGGCTGAGATGCGCGCACGCCTGCTGCTCGCCGCCGCGCTGCTCGCCGCCAGCGCCGCATGCTCGCGCGAGGAACGCACGCCGGGCGAGGTGCTCGTCGGCGGCGACGCCGCGCGCGGCCGGCAACTGATGCGCGCATACGGCTGCGGCGCCTGTCACGACATCCCCGGCGTGATCGGCGCGCACGGGCGCGTCGCGCCGCCGCTCGGCGGCATCGCCGCGCGGCACTACCTCGCCGGCAGCCTGCCCAACACCCCGGAGCACATGCTGCGCTGGATCCAGAACCCGCGCGCCGTCGATCCCGATACGGCAATGCCCGACGTCGGCGTCGGGCCCGCCGAGGCGCGCGACATCGCCAGCCATCTCTACACGCTCCGCGACTGACGCCTGGAAGGAGGCTTCATCATGCGAACGTCCGAGATCCTGTGTGCGCTGCTGCTCGGCAGCGCGGTCGCCAGCGGCGCCGCCGGGCAGGCCACGCCGGCGCCGGCGGTCGCCGGTGCGGTGACGGTCGGCACCGTGTCGCTCGACGATGCCCGGCGGGTCATCGCCGCGGCCGAGCGCAGCGCGACCGAGATCGGCCAGCCGATGAACATCGCGGTGGTCGACGCCGGCGGCCGGCTGGTCGCGTTCGTGCGCATGGACCGCGCCTGGCAGGGCAGCATCGCCATCGCGCAGGACAAGGCGTTCACGGCGCGCGCCTTCGACATGACGACGGCCGAGCTCGGCACGCAGAGCCAGCCCGGCCAGCCGCTGTTCGGCATCCACACCACCAATGCCGGCCGCATCGTCATCTTCCCCGGCGGCGTGCCGCTCAAGCGCGGCGGCACGGTGGTCGGTGCGATCGGCGTCAGCGGCGGCACGCCCGACCAGGACCAGCGCGTCGCCGAGGCAGGAGCGGCGGGCCTGTGAGGCGGCGCGCAGCGGCTGCCGCGCTCGGCGCGACGCTGCTCGCACTCGCCGCCGGGTGCGAGCGGGCCTCCGGCGCGCGTGCCGCCGGTGGATACGCGTTCATCAGCAACGAGCGCGACGGCACGGTGACGGTGGTCGACGTCGCCGACGACCGCGTCGTCGCCGGCATCGCGGTCGGCGGCCGGCCGCGCGGCATCCGCGTCAGTCCCGACCAGACGCGGGTCTACGTCGCGGTCAGCCAGCCGACGCAGCAGGTCGAGCGCATCCGCGAGCGCATCGTCGCGATCGACACGCGGCGCCTTGCGGTCGTCGCCGAGCATCCCGCCGGCACCGATCCCGAGCAGCTCGCGATCGGCGCCGACGGCACGCGCCTCTACAGCGCCAACGAGGATGCCGGCACCGCGTCGGTCACCGACCTGACCACGAACGCGGTGATCGCGACGCTGGTGGTCGGCATCGAGCCCGAGGGCGCGACGATCAGCCCCGACGGCCGCTGGGTGTACATCACCGCCGAGACGAGCAACACGGTGTCGGTGATCGACACCGCGCAGAACGCGGTGGTCGCGACGTTCCTCGTCGAGGCGCGGCCGCGCGACTCGGCGTTCACGCCCGACAGCCGGCGCGCCTTCGTCAGCGCCGAGATCGGCGGCTCGGTGTCGGTCGTCGACGTCGCCACGCACAGCGTCGTCGACACCTGGCCGCTGCCGCCCGGCTCGAAGCCGGTCGGCGTGCTCGTCTCACCCGATGCGCGACGCCTCTACGTCGCCACCGGGCGCGGCGCCCACGTCGTCGTGCTCGACGCCGACAGCGGCGCGCAGCGCGCCGCGATCCCCGCCGGGCAGCGCGTGTGGGGCATCGGCCTCACCGCGGACGGCCGCAAGCTCTACGCCGCCGACAGCCTCGGACGCGAGGTGCGCGTCATCGACACCGACACGTACCGCGTCGGGCGCACGATCACCGCCGGTGACGGCCCGTGGGGCATCGCGATGGTGCGCTGAGCCGCGCAGCGCCCGCGCTTCCCGCTTGAACGTTCTTACCCGGCTCCGTATGGCCGGGCATGGTCCGCGAGGGGGCACGGCGCGCAACGCCGGTGATGGCGGCGCTCGCCCTGCTGCCGGTCGCCCTGCGCGCCTGCGGCACGGCGTGGGGTCAGCCCGTGGCGGATCGGCCGGCGCTCCCCCCCGAGCTCTGGCTGTCGATCGGCGCGGGCGCGTACGCGCTGCTCGCCGGCGGCGTGCTGGTCGGCCTGTGGCACTGCCGGCGGGCAATGGTCGGCCGCGCGGCCCTGCTCCCCGCGCTGCTCACCGGGCTCGCCCTGGCGCTGCGCCTGATCCCTCCCGGCGGGCCGTCGGACATCCGTCCCGTGCTCGAGAACCCCGGGCCGCAGCGTGCCGGCTGGGCCGCGCTGCTGCACCTGCTGCAGCTCGGCACGCCGCTGCACGACGACCTCGTCTGGAACATCAACCGCGTCGCCGGCGCGCTCGCCGTCCCGCTGCTCTACGCCGTGCTGCGGCGCCGCTTCGCCGACCCGCTCGTCGCCGCCGCCGGGGCCACCGCACTGGCGGTCACCCCGCTCCTGGTGCGCTTTGCCGCCACCGACGCGCCGTACATCCTGCAGTGCGCGGCGCTGTTCGGCGCGCTCGTCGCCTGGGACCGCTTCGGCCGGTCGGGCGCCGCCGGCCCGCTGCTGCTGGCTTTCGGCCTGCTCACCGCGGCGCTGCAGCTCCGCCCCGAGGGACCGTGGCTGCTCGTGCCCGCCACGCTGCTCGCGCTCGCCGCCGCCGACCAGCCGGGGCTGCGCCGCTTCGTCGCGCGCCCGCCCGCACTGGTGATCCTGATCCTGCCGTGCGTCATCCTGCTCAACGCCGTGCCGATCCTCTGGTCGCTCGGCGGTCACACCTACGGCACGGGGTTGCGCGCGCACGTCGTCGTCATTGGCGCCCTCCTCGGCAGCCCGTGGGCCGATGCGCCGGCGACGCCCGCGCCGCTCGCCCTGCTCGTGCTCGCCGGCGCCGTCGTCGCGCTCGTCCGCCGCGAGCGCGCCTCCCTCCTCTGGCTCCTTGCCGTGGCGCTCGCGCTGCCGCTCGCCGCACCGGCGACCGGCGCCGCCGGCGGCACGTGGGCGTCGGCGTACGGCTACGCGATCCCGTCGGTGCCCGCCGGCGCGGAGCCGTTCAGCCAGTACGCCAACGCCCGCTACCACCTGCCGGCGATGGCACTCGCCTGCGGCCTGATCGGTCTCGCCGGCGCCGCGATCGTGCGGCGTGCCACGCGCTGGTGGCCGCGCACGCAGCGGTGGGCGGTTCCGGCCGCCGTCGCGCTCGTCCTCCTCGCCGCGCTGCCGCGCGCCGCCCTGCTGCGCATGGAATGGACGCCGCAGCGCGAGTTCGTGCTGCTGCGTGACGGGCTCGCCCGCATCGACGCGACGTGTCGGGTCGCGGCACTCATCGAGACGCGCGATGCCGGATTCGTCCCGTTCGAGTACCTCGCGCCGCGCCAGCTCATCGACCTCGCGCCGGTCCTCGCGCGGCCCGACGCGGCCGGCTGCCTCTACTACTACCGCGGCGGCAACTGCTTCACGCGCGACCTCGTGCCGGAATCCGAGTGGGCCCGTTTCGAGATGCACCCGCTCTGTCGCGACTTCGAGCGCCGCCACGCGCTCGAACCCGTGCTCGTCGCCGACGTGCCGGCGCTGCCCTTCCGCGGCGAGAGCTACACGCGCGACCCGCTGCCGCTCGGCCTGTACCGCGTGCGCGGCGCGGTGCGCGACGCGGCCGCGGCCCGCTGATCCGCCGGGCGGCGCCGTCAGCAGGGCGGGATGCGCAGCACCTGGCCGGTGCGGATCATGCGCGATTTGAGCTTGTTGCCGCGCTGCAGCTGCGCGGTGCTGCAGCCGTAGCGCCTGGCGATGCCGGACAGCGTCTGTCCGCGCTGCACGCGGTGGGTGCGCGGGCGCGCCGCGCCGTGGCGGCCGCGCGACGCGCCGGCGCGCCGCTCGCTGGTGCGCCGCGCCGCGGCGATCTGCGTGCGCGGCAGGCGCGCCGCGCAGCGCGTGTAGCGGTCGCCAGCGTCGGCCGGCACGCGCAGCGCGTAGCCGCGCGGAATCGCGGCGCGCCCGGTGCGGACCGGCGGCAGCAGGCTCGGGTTGAGCTCGATCAGCGCCAGCGGATCATCGCCGGCACAGCGCGCCGCGGCGCTGATCGGCATCGCCGCCGGCACCGTGACGGTGGTGGTCCGCGGCAGGCGATGCGGCGTCAGCTCGCCGAAGTACTTGTGGTGGTTGCGCTCGACGTGCAGCGCGGCGAGGAACTCGGGGTAGAAGTTGCGCGACGCGAACCGGAATGCCGGGCCGCGGTAGCGGCGGATGATCGTCGCAATGTCGAGGGTGCCGGTGTCGCGCACGGCGCGCGCCATGCCGGCCGGGCCGTGATTGTACGCCTTGATCGCCAGCGGCCAGGTACCGAGGCGTTCGTAGTTCTGGCGCAGGAAGCGCGCCGCCGCGCGGGTGGCGACCAGCGGATCGAGGCGCTCGTCGACGAGGTTGTCGACGCGCATGTAGTGGCGCGCCGTGCCGGGCATGAACTGCCAGATGCCGGCGGCGCCGACCTTCGAGTACGCCTTCATGTTGAACGTCGACTCGACCAGCGGCAGGCGCGTGATCTCCACCGGCACGCGGTGGGCGCGGAAGATCGCCTCCATCTGCGGGAAGTACGCCTGCCCGGTGGCGACGCCGACGGCGAAGCGCTCGCGCAGGCCGCGCTGCCCGCGCAGCCGCTCGTCGGCGGCGGCGTCGAGGTAGCGCGTCGGCGAGCGGTCGCCGGCGAACAGCGCCTGCAGCCGCCGCTCCTCGTCGGTGAGCGTCGCCGGATCGGGGTTCGCATGCAGGCGGTAGAGCATGCCCTGGATGCGCGCCTTCTCCGCCGCTTCCGCGCGCCGCATGATCGGATCGATCTCGCTGTCGCTCAGCCCCTGCCGCGCGAGATCGCGGAAATCGAGCACGGCGTAGACGCGGTCGAGGTGCTCGGTGTCGTGGATGACTTCCTGATGCTTGCTGTAGGTCGCGAACACCGCGATCCAGAAGTCGACCTGCGGGCGCAGGCTGGGCGGGACGGCAAACGTCTCGGCACGCGCCACGCCGCCGCCGAGCAGCAGCACTGCCACGACTGCCAGGTACCGGATCACCCCGCCCGCCCGAGTGTTGCCCCGCATCGCCCGCACCTCGGCTCGGCATTATCGGCGCCGCGCCCGCAGGGTCAAGGGTCAGTCGGCGCCGGCGCTGCGGCGCAGCGGCACGGCGACGGTGAACGTCGTGCCGTGGCCGGGCGCGGTGTCGACCGTGATCGCGCCGCCGTGGCGCTCGACGATGCCGAACGAGATGCTGAGGCCGAGCCCGGTGCCCTGTCCCTCGGGTTTCGTGGTGAAGAACGGCTCGAAGATGCGTGCCGCCACGGCGGCCTCCATGCCCGGGCCGGTGTCGGCGATGGCGACGAGCGCGTACGGCCCCGATGCGGCGCCGGCCGGGACGCTGGCGGCGACCGCGGTGCGCACGGTGATCGTGCCGCGCGGGCCGACGGCGTCGAGCGCATTGGCGAGGAGATTGACGAACACCTGGTCGAGCTGGCCGGGCAGGCATTCGACCGGCGGCACGGCGCCGTAGGCGCGCTCGACCGCGAGGCCGGCACCGAGGCGGTGGCGCAGCAGCGCCAGTGCGCGGTCGAGCCGCTCGTGCAGATCGACCGCCGCCCACGTCTCGCCGCGGTCGGCGCGCGCGAACGTGCGCAGCGCGGCGACGATCTCGGCGGCGCGGCGCACGCCCTCGCCACAGTCCTCGAGGATGCCGGGCAGCTCCTCGCGCCAGTGGGCGAGCCGGGCGTGGTGTGCGGCATCGAGCGACGGCGCGCCCGCAGTGGCGAGATGCGCCGCCGTCTCGTCCCAGACCGCGGCGGCGCGACGGAGGTGTTCGAGGTTCGCGGCGACGAAGCCGAGCGGGTTGTTGAGCTCGTGGGCGATGCCGGCGACGAACTGGCCGAGCGCGCGCAGCTTCTCCGACTGGACGAGCTGGGCCTCGGTGCGCCGCAGCGCGGCGCGCGCGGCATCGCGATCGCCTTCGCTGCGCCGCACGCGCTCGGCGACGTAGCCGGCGACGAAGGTCAGGAGCCCGAGACAGTAGAGCAGGAAGACGCCGTAGACGATCTGTGCGGCGGCATCGCCCGCGGGCGGCGCCGGCGCCGGCACGGCGACCCCGAGCGCCAGCGCCGCGGTGAGCGCCGACGCCGAGACGAGCGCCACGGCGCCGGCGATCCAGGTGTCGACGAGCAGGGCCGTGGCAACGACCTGCACGACGTAGAGCATGACGAACGGGCTGCGGGCGCCGCCGGTGGCGATGATGAGGAACGTGATCAGCGCGATGTCGGCGGTGAGCGCGACGGCGGTGATGCCGCGCAGCGCGCGGCCGCGCGCGACGCAGACCTGGTTGACGGCGTTGACCAGCGCCGCGCCGCCGCCCGCGATCAGGCCGGGCCAGAGCGCCGCGAGCACGCCCAGCCGCCAGGCGAGCAGCGCCAGCGCCGAGAACCCGCCGATCGCCAGCCAGCGCACACGCACCGCCCAGCGCAGATGCGGACGGTGCGCGGGTGCGGTGATGTCGCGCAGCATCCGCACGCGCTGCCGTGTCCCGGTTTCTTGACAGTCCGGTGGGGTGCGGCTTACGGTTCGCGCATTCGCGCCGTCAGCCGCCGGCTGGCGGCGAATATTTCCCGGACCCATTGTCGTCTAAGCGGCAGCCGCGAGGTTCCTTCGTGTCGTTCGCATCGATCCGGTCGCTCCACCTGCCCCCTGCGATCCCGCCCCTGCGGGCGAACGCGACCGGCATCGCCGCGCATCCAAGCGCACCACGCCGCGCACGCCAATCGCCGCGGCGCATCGCATCAGGGCACGCAGCGACGGCAGCGCTGCGCCGCATGACCACGGTGGGGTGAGGCAGGCATGGCAGCCGACGAGCGCGATTCCGACAAGCCGTTCAAGGTGCAGGACCGGCGCCGATTCTCGGCCACCGGTGATGCGCGCCCCGACGTCGAGGACACCGAGCCGTCGCGCCCCGCCGCCCCGTCACCCGAGGCCGCCGGGGCCACCGATCCCGCCGCGACCGCCGGCAGCGATCAGCCGACCGGCAAACCGGGTCAGCCGGCCGCGCACGCACACGAGCACGACACCCCCGTCGAGCTGAACTTCGCGACCTTCCTGATCAGCCTCAGCACCCAGGCGCTCGCCATGCTGGGGGAGATCCCCGATCCGGTCAGTGGCCAGACCCACGTCGATCTTGCCGGTGCCCGCCAGTTCATCGACATCCTCGCCATCCTCGGCGAGAAGACCCGCGGCAATCTCGATGCTCACGAGTCCGCGCTCCTGCAGGGCGCGCTGTACGACCTGCGCATGAAGTTCGTCGAGCGTAGCAGTGGCCGCTGACCCGCGGGTTCGTTCCATCCGCGTCGACCCCCCACACACAAGGAGAGTTCCTATGCATCCGCAGTCGCGCCTGCGCCGCGTCCGCGCCGCCGGGCGTCTGGCGCTCGCCGTCCTCGCTTTGATCATCGCCGCCGGGCTCGGCCACCGCGCCCAGGCGATCCGCTTCTGGGGCGAGGAAGAGCAGCCGCCGCCGACCGAAGCGCCCGCCGCCGCGCCCGGCGCAGGGGCGCCGTCCGATGCGCCGCGGTCGACGGCCCTGGTGACCGCGCTGCCGAATTTCGCCGACCTCGCCGAGCAACTGCGTACCTCGGTGGTCAACATCTCCACCGTCGCCACCGGCGAGGGCCCGGCGATGGGCCTGCCGCGGCCGTTCGGCGGCCCGGGCGGTCCGGGCGGCCCGGGACAGGGCGATCCGTTCCGCGAATACTGGGAGCCGTTCGAGCGCTACTTCGGCCAGCCGCGTCGTCAGAAGCAGCGCAGCCTCGGCTCGGGCTTCATCATCGACAGCGGAGGCCTGATCGTCACCAACAACCACGTCGTCGAGAACGCCGAGGAGATCATCGTCCAGACGGCCGGCGACAAGGAGTACAAGGCGGCGGTCGTCGGGCGCGATCCGAAGACCGACCTCGCGCTGATCCGCATCGAGCCGAATCACGAGGAGCTGACGCCGGTGACGCTCGGCGACTCCGACGACCTGCGCGTCGGCGAATGGATCTTCGCGATCGGCAACCCGTTCGGCCTGAGCAACACCGTCACCGCCGGGATCGTCAGCGCCAAGGGCCGGTTCATCGGCCAGGGCAGCTATGACGACTTCATCCAGACCGACGCGGCGATCAATCCCGGCAACTCCGGCGGCCCGCTGGTCAACCTCAAGGGCGAGGTCGTCGGCATCAACTCCGCGATCTTCAGCCGCTCCGGCGGCAACATCGGCATCGGCTTCGCGATCCCGATCAACCTCGCCAAGGACCTGCTCCCGCAGCTCAAGGAGAAGGGCAAGGTGGTGCGCGGCTGGCTCGGCGTCTACATCCAGAAGGTCACGCCGGAAATCGCCGAGTCGCTCAAGCTGCCCGACGCCCGCGGCGCGCTGGTCGCCGACGTCATGGACGACACCCCGGCCGGCGAGGCCGGCATCCGCGTCGGCGACGTGATCGTCGAGTTCGACGGCCACGCGGTGAAGGATTCGACCGACCTGCCGCTCATCGTGGCGCGTACGCCGATCGGCAAGCGCGCGCCGGTCAAGCTGATCCGCGACGGCGAGGAACAGACCGTCACGGTGACCATCGGCGAGCTGAAGGACGACGAGGTCGCCGTCGCCCGGGGCGGCCCCTCGGAGCTCGGCCTCGCGGTGCAGAATCTGACGCCGGAGATCGCCGAAAGCCTCGGCATCGATCCGAAGACCAAGGGCGTCGTCGTCGCCGGCGTCGAGCCGGGCAGCCCGGCCGACGAGGCCGGCCTGCAGCGCGGCGACGTGATCCTCGAGGTGAACCGCCAGCCGGTGGCGAACGAGTCCGCGTACCGCAACGCGGTGCGCAAGCTCGGCAAGGGGAAGAGCGCGCTGCTCCTCGTGCGTCGCGGCGACAACACCATCTTCATGGCGTTGAAGCCCGGCAGCACGGAGGAGTGACGACCGCGGCACGCGTCCGCGGCGGGAGGAGCCGGTGATGAGCCGCTCCTCCCGCCGCCCGACCCGCCGGCGCGGCCGCTGGCGGCCGGCACTCGCCGCCGCCGGCCTCGTGCTGCTCGCCGGCGCCGGCGCCCTCGGCGCCTGGCTGTACACGCTCGACACGGTGGTGGTCGAGAAGTTCAGCGGCCGGCGCTGGGACTTCCCGTCGCGCATCTACGGCGAGCCGTTCCTGATCTATCCGGGGCTCGACCTCGCCGCCGCCGGCATCGACGACCGCCTGCGGCGCCTCGCCTATCGCACCGCGGAACCCGGCGCGCCGCTGCGCAAGGGCGACTACCGGCGCACCTCGACCGCCCTCGAGCTCGCGCTGCACGATGAAGCGGATCCCTCGGTCCCGGCCGACGCGCGCACCGTCCGGCTGACGCTCGCCCCCGGCACCGGCGTCGTCACCGCGATGACCGACGGCCAGGGCGCCGAGCTGTTCGCGCTGCAGCTCGAGCCCGAGGTGGTCAGCGGGCTCTACGACGCGATCTGGGAAGAGCGCCGCGAGGCGACGCTCGACGAGCTGCCGCCGCTGCTCGTGCGCGCCGTCACGCTCGTCGAGGACCGGCGCTTCTTCGACCATTTCGGCATCGATCCGGTCGGCATCGTGCGCGCCGCGCTGACCAACCTGCGCGAGGGCGCCGTCGTCCAGGGCGGCTCCACCCTCACCCAGCAGCTGATGAAGAACTTCTTCCTCAGCGAGGCGCGCACCTGGCAACGCAAGGGCGTCGAGGCGGCGATGGCCGTGGTCGCCGAGCGCCGCTACTCGAAGGAGGAGATCCTCACCGCGTACCTGAACGAAATCTATCTCGGGCAGAACGGCATCCAGGGCGTGTTCGGCGTCTGGGAGGCGTCGCGCTTCTACTTCGGGCGGCCGCCCGGCGAGCTCAGCGTCGGCGAGATCGCGCTGCTCGCCGGCATGATCCGCGCGCCCAACGCGACCTCGCCGTTCCGCGCCCCGACGAAGGCGCTGGCGCGCCGCGCCGTGGTGCTCGGGCTGTTGCGCGACGATGGCGCGATCGACGAGGCGCAGTACGCCGCCGCCCTCGCCGAACCGCTGCGGCCGGCGCCGCCGCAGCTCGCCGCGAACGCCGCCCCGTACTTCGTCGACTTCCTGCGCGCCGAGCTCGAGAGCGCCTACGCGCCGGAGCTGCTGACCTCACGCGGCCTCGGCATCGAGACGAGCTTCGATCTCCAGCTCCAGCAGGCCGCCGTCGCCGCGGTGCGCGACGGCCTCGCGGCGCTCGAGCGCCGCTATCCGCGGCTGGCGCGCGACCCCGCCCGCCCGCTGCAGGCGGCGCTGATCGCCGTGCGGCCGCAGACCGGCGGCATCGTGGCGATGGTCGGCGGCCGCGACTACGGCAGCTCGCAGTTCAACCGCGCGACCAGCGCGCGCCGCCAGCCCGGCTCGGTCTTCAAGCCGTTCGTCTATCTCGCGGCGTTCGAGGCGGCGCGCGCCGGCCACGTGGCGCTGACGCCGGCGACGCGCATCAGCGATGCGCCGTTCGACTGGCTCTACGACAGCCGCCGCTGGCGGCCCGCCAATTACGGCGACCGCTACCTCGGCGAGGTCAGCGTGCGCACCGCGCTCGAGCAGTCGCTGAACGCCGCCACGGCGCGCCTGGCGCGCGACGTCGGGCTCGAGGCGGTGTGTCATACCGCAGAGCGCGCCGGGCTCGGCGGGCCGCTGCCGGCGGTGCCATCGGTGGTGCTCGGCGCCGCCGAGGCGACGCCGTTCGAGGTCGCGCAGGCGTATGCCGTGCTCGCCAACCAGGGCCTGCGCGCCGAGGCACGCGCCGCGACGAAGGTCGTCGACCGCCGCGGCCAGCTCGTCGAGCGCCATGCCCTGGCCGTCGAGCGCGTCGCGAGCCCGGAGGCGACGTTCATCGTCACCCATCTCATGCGCGGCGTCCTCGACCGCGGCACCGGCGCCGGCGCGCGCGAGCGCGGCTTCACGCGTCCGGCGGCGGGCAAGACCGGCACGACCAACGAGGCACGCGACGCGTGGTTCGCCGGCTTCACCCCCGATCTCGTCGCCGTCGTGTGGGTCGGGTTCGACGACAACGCGCCGCTCGGGCTGACCGGCGCGCAGGCCGCGGTGCCGATCTGGACCGCGTTCATGCGCCAGGCCACCGCGGCCACGCCGCCGGCGGACTTCGTGCCGCCGGACGGTGTTGCCTTGGTGCGCATCGACCCGTACACCGGAGGCGTTGCCACCGGCGCCTGCCCCGACGTCTTCGTCGAGGCCTTCCTGCGCGACCAGCAACCCACCGGACCATGTCCCGCGCATCCCGACGCCCCACTCGCTTCCGTCGTGCCCTGATCGGCGGCACGCTGCTCGCCGCCCTCGCCGGCTGCCAGCCGGCGCGCCCGCACGCCCCGCTCGAGGACGAGCCCGGCGCCCCGCCCGCGGAGCATATCGCCCGTCCCCGGCCGACGGCGCGGCCGGTCGACGAACCGACGCCGTCGACCCTGCGCGAGGAGGCGCTCGCCGAGTCGGTGCCGGTCGACCCGCTTGCCGATCCCGCCGCCGCGCCGGCGCTCGGCGGGGCGGAAGCCGGGGCGCCGACGCCGACGCCGATCACCGGCGCGCCGGCGACGGGCGCCGCGTCCGATCTGCCCTCGCCGCTCGACACCATCGGCGCCGGCACCGCGCCGAACGTCGCCGCCGCGACCCGGCTCGCCGACCTCGCACGCCGCGAGCTGCTCGCCGGCAACGACAGCAGTGCGCTCGAACGCCTCGAGCGCGCCATCGCGCTCGATCCGAACAATCCGTACGCCTACTACTTCCTCGCCGTGCTGCACCTGCGCACGCGCAGCTACGACCAGGCGATCGCGTTCGCCGGCCGCGCCGCGACGCTGGCGCGCGACGGCGCGCCGCGCTGGGCGAGCCGCGCCCTCACCGTGCAGGGCACGGCGTACGAATCCGCCGGCCGCTTTGCCGACGCCCGCGAGGCGTATCAGCGCGCCGTCCAGGCCGCGCCCGACAACCTCCCGGCGGCCGCCGGCCTCGCGCGCACCGGCGGCTCGACCGCCACCACCGCGCCGTGAAGCTGCTCGCCATCGAGAGCTCGTGCGACGATACCGCGGCGGCGGTCCTCGACGACGGGCGCGTCTGCTCGAGCATCGTCGCCTCGCAGGATGCCGTGCACGGCGAGTACGGCGGTGTCGTGCCCGAGCTCGCCTCGCGCAGCCACATCCGCGCCATCACGCCGACGATCGAGCGCGCGCTCGCCGAGGCGGGCACGCCGCTCGACGCGATCGACGCCGTCGCGGCGACCTACGGTCCCGGCCTCGTCGGCTCGCTGCTCGTCGGGCTGTGCACGGCCAAGGCGATCGCCTACGCCCGGCGGCTGCCGTTTCTCGCCGTCAACCACCTCGAAGGCCATCTGCTGTCGGTGCAGCTCGAACGGCCGGTCGCGTTCCCCTATCTCGCGCTGCTCGTCTCCGGCGGCCACACGAGCCTCTATCTCGCGCGCGCGCTCGGCGACTACGAGCTGCTCGGCGCGACGCGCGACGACGCCGCCGGCGAGGCGTTCGACAAGGTCGCGAAGCTGCTCGGGCTCGGCTACCCCGGCGGCCGCGTCATCGACGCGCTGGCACGCGACGGCGATCGCGAGGCGATCCGCTTCCCGCGCGCCCGCCTCAAGCCCGCCGGCCCGCGACACCGCTTCGACTTCAGCTTCAGCGGCATCAAGACCGCCGTCGCGCTGCACGTGCGCGAGCACGGCGGCGCCGCCGCCGCGCAGCCCGACATCGCCGCGAGCTTCCAGGAGGCGGTGATCGACATGCTGCTCGAGCCGACGGTCGCCGCCGCCGATGCCTGCGGCGTCACGCGCGTGGTCCTCGCCGGCGGCGTGTCGGCGAACTCGCGCCTGCGCGCTCGCGCCACCGCCGCTGCCGCCGACCGCGGCCTCGAGCTCGTCATCCCGTCGCCGCGCTACTGCACCGACAACGCGGCGATGATCGGCCTCGCCGCCACGCTGCGCCTGGCGCGCGGCGAGCGCGACGATCTCACCGTCAACGCCGCCGCCGTCGCCGATCCCTCGACGCGACCGGCCGCCGCGCCGCCCGGCCTGCCGTGACCGTCCGCAAGCGCTTCGGCCAGCACTTTCTCGTGCAGCCGGGCATCGCCGAGCGCATCGTCGCGCTGGCGACGATCGATGCCGCCGATACGGTGCTCGAGATCGGCCCCGGGCGCGGCGCCCTGACCGCGCTGCTCGCGCCGCGCTGCCGCCGACTGGTGCTGATCGAGGTCGACCGCGATCTCGCCGCGGCGCTGCGTGCGCGCTACGCCGATGCGCCGGCGGTCGAGGTCGTCGAAGGCGACGTGCTGCGCGTCGATCTCGCCGCGCGGCTCGGCGACGGGGCGGCGACGGTGGTCGCCAACCTGCCGTACAACATCTCGACGCCGGTCCTGATGCAGCTCCTCGATCAGCCGGAGCGGTTCACCCGGCTCGTGCTCATGCTGCAGCGCGAGGTCGCCGAACGCCTGTGCGCGACGCCGGGCGAGAAGGCGTACGGCGCGCTGTCGGTCATGGTGCAGGTGGTCGCCGAGGCGCGCATCGCCCTGCGCGTTCCGCCGGGTGCGTTCGTCCCGCCGCCGAAGGTCGACTCGGCGGTCGTCGTCCTCACCCCGCGCCGGCCGGCGCCGCTCGACGCCCCCGCCCGTCGCGCGCTGCGCCACGTCGTGCGCACCGCCTTCTCGCGACGCCGCAAGCAGCTCGTCAACGTCCTCGCGCCGCTCAGCGACGATCCGCGCGCGCTGCTCGCCACCCTCGGCTTCGACCCGCGCGCCCGCCCCGAAACGCTGTCGCCGGCTGATTTCGTCCGCCTCGCGGAAGTGGTGGAAGCGAACAGCGGACAGCGGACAGCGGACAGCGGAAGCAAAGCGGACAGCGGAGCGATGGCGGACAGCGGCGAACCGGACGGCGACAGATGAACATCTCGTTCCGCTCTTCGCTTTCCGCTTCTCGCTTTCCGCTTTCCGCTTCCGTCTGAACCATGCCCGAGCTGCCGGAAGTCGAAACCACGCGCCGCACGCTGCGGCCGCATGTGTGCGGCGCGCGGGTGGTCGCGGTGGCGGTGCACGAGCGCCGCCTGCGGCGGCCGCTGGCACCGGATTTCGAGGAGCGGCTGCGCGGCCGGACGGTGACCGCGATCGAGCGGCGCGGCAAGTACCTGCTGTTCGCGCTCGATGACGGCGCGACGCTGCTCGCCCACCTCGGCATGAGCGGCAGCCTCGCGCTCGTGCCACCCGGCACGCCGCGCGCACCGCACGACCACGTCGTCCTGACGCTCGACCGCGGCCTGCAGCTGGTGTTCAACGACCCGCGCCGCTTCGGCCTGCTGCAGATCGGCCGGCGCGACGAGCTGCCCGCGCTGCGCGCGATCGGTCCCGATCCGCTCAGCGCGGCACCGACCCTCGACACCTGGCGGGCGCTGACGCGCGGGCGCCGCCTGCCGATCAAGAGCCTGCTGATGGATCAACGCCTGCTCGCCGGCATCGGCAACATCTACGCGAACGAGGCGCTGTTCCAGGCCGGCATCCGCCCGCGGCGCCGCGCCGCGAGCCTGACGCGCGCCGAGCTCACACGGCTCGGCACGGCGCTCGCCGCGGTGCTGGCGCGCGCCGTCGAGCTCGGCGGCAGCTCGATCTCCGACTACCGCAACGGCGAGGGCCAGCCGGGGTACTTCCAGATCCACCACGCGGTCTACGACCGCGACGGCCAGCCCTGCCCGCGCTGCACCACGACCATCAAACGCATCGTGCAGAGCGGACGCAGCAGCTTCTACTGCCCGAACTGTCAGCGGTGACCGGTGACCGGTGACCGGTGACCGGTGACCGGTGAAGTACCGCACACCGAACGCGTCGCGGTGCAGGTCAGGCGTGCTTCGCACCTTCAACACGCTCTGGAGGGCGCCGCGCCGTCGGCGTTTGTGGGATGCGACACGATCGCCGGCCGGCGCGTCTGGCGCGCTGCGCGCGCGATTTCTTCACCTCCAGAACCGTTGGATCGAGCGTCGCGCGCTGGAGTTCGCCTACCGGTCACCGGTCACGGGTTTCGTCTCAGCCGAGCATGATCATGCCGCCGTCGACGACCAGCACCTGGCCGGTCATGAGATCGCTGTCGGCGGAGGCGAGGAAGACGGCGGTGCCGGTGAGGTCCTCGGGCTCGAGGGCGCGCTTGAGCGCGGTGTTGTTGACGATCGCCTGCATGATCGGTTCGGGGACGACGGACTTCGTCGCCTCGGTGAGCGTCACGCCCGGGCAGATCGCGTTGACGTTGATGCCGAACGCGCCGAGCGCGCCGGCGAAGTATTTCGTCAGGCCGCTGACGCCGAGCTTGGCGAGGCTGTAGTGGAACGCCGGCGACGGCAGGTCGGGGTTGCTCGTGTCGACGAAGCCGACGTTGCTCATGTACGCCGCGGTCGACGACTGGTTGATGATCTTGCCGCGCCGCGCACGCTTCATGTGCCGCTCGACGGCGCGCGTCATCAGCCACACGCCGGTCAGGTTCACCGAGAGCACCTTGTTGAAGTAGTCCAGCGTCTGGTTCTGGCGGTCGAGCCCGTGAAAGATCGCCGCGTTGTTGAGCAGCACGTCGATGCGGCCGAAGCGCTCGAGCGTCGTCGCCGCCAGCGCCGCGCAGCTCGCCTCGTCGCTGACGTCGGTGCGCACCGCGACGGCCTCGCCGCCGAACGCAGCGATCTCCTCGGCGACCGCTCGCGCGCCGGCCTCGTTGATGTCGGCGAGGACCACGCGCGCCCCCTCGCGCGCAAAGCGCAGCGCATACGCCCGGCCGATCCCCTGCCCTGCTCCGGTGATGATGCCCACCTGACCCGCAAGCCGCATGTCTCCTCCTTCCGCGACGCCAACGCCGACCGCCCACGGTGCCGGTTCAGACGCCGCGCATCGCTCCCCGCTTTCGCTCTTCCCTACCGCTTTCCGCCTTCCGCTTTCCG
>CBFGUK010000053.1:0-25715 GCA_965651925.1 uncultured bacterium
TCGACTTGCATGTGTTAGGCACGCCGCCAGCGTTCGTTCTGAGCCAGGATCAAACTCTCCAGTTAAATCGACCTCGGGTGAAAAGCCGGAGCCTCTCTCCCGACGATGCACGACTGGAAAGAAACAGTCGTGCCCGGAACAGATCCTCGCACGCGTATCGAAGCGCCCCGGGTCACCCCGAGTCACTCGATACTGCTTACCTACTCCCTAGATTTCAAAGACCGACGCCAACGAGAGGCGTTCAAGCGAGACTCCGTGGTATATGGGACGGGGCCGCGCGTGTCAAGCACTTCGGACGAGGGGCTATAAAATTTCTTCCGGGCGGAAGCCCTCGGCTTCGGGAATCGTCGCGAGCAGCGCGCGCACGCCAGCCACGAAGGCATCCGCCTGCGCACCCGCGGCACCGGCGGCACGGAGATCGAGTGCCGCCGCGGCCTCGAGCTGCTCGGAGGTGAGGCCGATGCGTGGATCGGACGCGAGACGCTCGGTCAGCGCCGGCGGGCGCCCCCGGCGCAGCGCTTCTGCCGCCGCCAGCGCATGTTCCCGGATCGCCTCATGAGCGGTTTCGCGTCCCGCGCCTCCCCGCACCGCCTCCATGAGCACCGTCGTGGTCGCCAGGAACGGCGCGACGCGCGCGGCCTCGGCGTCCGCAACCCCCTGAAACACCTTCATTTCGCTGACCACAGTCGCGAACGCCTCGAGCAGGCCGTCGAGCGCGAAGAAGACGCCCGGCAGCATGACACGGCGGACCACCGAGCAGGACACGTCCCCCTCGTTCCACTGCCCGCCGGCAAGCTCGGCGGCCATCCCGACATACCCGGCGAGCACGACGCGCAAGCCGTTGATACGCTCGCAGGTGCGCGAGTTCACCTTGTGCGGCATTGCGGAGGAGCCGACCTGCCCCTCGCGGAATCCCTCGACCGCAAGATCGTGCCCGGCCATCAGCCGTATCGTGGTCGCCAGGCTGCTCGGGCCGGCGGCGAGCTGCAGCGCCGCCGCAGCGACCTCGAAATCGAGGCTGCGCGGGTAAACCTGCCCGACAGCGCCCAGCACGGTGGCAAATCCGAGTGCACCCGCCAGGCGCTGCTCGAGCTCGGCGACCTTGCCTGCATCGCCGTTGAATAGCGTGAGCAGGTCCAGCTGGGTGCCGACGGGCCCCTTGAGGCCGCGCAGCGGGTAGCGCGCGAGCAGATCCTCGAGCCGGCGCGCCGCTTCCAGCATCTCGGTCCCGAACATCGCCAGACGCTTGCCCATCGTCGTCGCCTGCGCGGGCACGTTGTGCGTCCGGCCGGTGAGGACCAGGTCGCGATACTCGCACACGCGCTCGGCCAAGCGAGCGAGGCAGCCGGCGTATTTGACCCGCACGAGCTGCAACGCGCGCAGAATCTGGAGCTGCTCGACGTTCTCGGTGAGGTCGCGGCTGGTCAGCCCCTTGTGGATGTGCTGCTCGCCGGCCAGGGCGCAGAACTCGTCGATCCGCGCCTTGACATCGTGGCGCGTGATCCGCTCGCGGGCGCGGATGCTCGCCAGGTCGACCCGGTCCTTGACGGCTTCGTACGCGGCAATCGCCTCGGCAGGGATGTCGAGGCCGAGCGCGCGTTGCTCGCGCATGACCGCCAGCCAGAACTCGCGCTCGAGCACCACGCGCGCGTGCGGCGACCAGATCGCCCGCATCGCGGCGCTGGCGTACCGGTCGGCGAGCACATCGGGAATCACCTCTGGCACACCGGCAACCATCAGAGGGGGAGTATCGATCGCAGCGCAGAGGGGCGCAAGCGACCCGATCCGACGTTGAATCGCTGTGCCCCCTCTTCTATTGTCCGCTGCGGTGGTGGCGTGGTGCCAATGGGCATGGGGAACCGAGGCGACGACCCGGTCGAAACGGACCTGCGCGCCATCGCGCGCCGCCGGAACGGCGTGACGCTGCAACACTGGCTCGCGCTGGCCACCGCCATCACGATCGGCGCGGCAACCGTGCTCGGGGCCGTGGCGCTGCGCGCTCCAGCCGCCGCTTTCCCCGCGATTCTGGCGGCGGCCGCGACCGTCAGCGTCGGTGCCTGGGTGTACGCCGGCCACCGCATCCGCAGTGCGTGGCTGACGTGGCAGGACGCCGCCGCTCTGGCGGATCACCTGGCCGCACTCGATGGTCGCCTGAGCACCTGGGCCGGCGACCCGCAGCGCGTTGCCGCCTCGCGCCTGGGGGCCCTGCTCCGCGAGCAGATCCTGCGCGCCCGCCCGCGCTGGAACGCTTCGGCGATCATCCCGCACCGCCTGTCGCGCGCGCTGCTGCTCATTCCGGCGATGCTCGTCATCTCCGGAGCGTCGATGTTCCTCGCCCGCCCGGCACACCGGCCCGCCCTCTCGTTCCCGACGGCGATGACCGACGGCGCCGCTCAGGCATTCGTGAAGCACAGCCAGACCGGCCAGCGCGACGGCGCGACAACTGCCGGTGCGGAGATGCACGGACAGGCCGGCGCGTCGGGCAGCGCCGGAACCGCGCGAACCGGGGACGCACAGACGCTACCCGGATCCGACGCCGGACCACACGGGAGCGGTGAAGGTCAGCCGTCCGGCGATGGCGCCGCCCCGCCGCATGCGGCGGAGCGACTTCGCGACGCGATCCGCGCCGCCTTCGGCGCCGATCCCGCACCCGGCGAGCAGGCCAAGGGGTCACGCGGCAGCCAGGATCCCACTCGCCCGGGTGCGGTCACTCTCGCGAAGGACTCTGGCGGAACCGGTCGCGAACCGGCCGTCGACGCTCACGCGAGACGCCCGGGCGACGCCCGCCAACGCCGCGCGCCGGACCGCGGATCGGAACATGCCGATCCGGGGAAGCCGGGCACGGGCGGACGTGGCGGCGCGGCACGAGGCGGATCAGGCCTGTTCGAGGAGAACGGTACGCCGGCCACTGGCGAAGCGAGCGAGACCGAGACCCGCCTCCGCCTGGGAGCCATCGCCGCGATGGCTCCCAGCCACTCGGAACCGCAGCGCGCCGGCGATTACACCGACAATGCCACCGGCGCGGCGCCGGCGACCCGCGCCGCCCCCGTCCGCCCCAACCGGCAGCAGGCGGACGCGCCCCTGCACCGGCCGGAGGTCGGTCCGCACTACGAGTCGATTGTCCGGCGAGTGTTCGCGCGACCATGAGTGACGACGCACCGCTCTCCGATGGCCCTGCCGAGGCCGAGCCGCGGAAGCCCTCGCCGGTACCGGCGCGTGCGCGCGCCACTGCGCGTCCGCCGCTGGAACGACTCGACCCGGCCGCCGCCCGCGCGCTCGTCGACGAATTCAGCGAGACGTTCGACCGCCTCCGCACCGAGCTCGCGAAGGTCATCGTCGGCCAGGGCGCCGTCGTCGAGGAAATCCTGATCGCGCTGTTCGCCGGGGGGCACGTGCTGATCGAGGGGGTGCCGGGCACCGGCAAGACCCTGCTCGTGCGCTCACTCGCGCAGGCGCTGAACCTCAGCTTCAACCGCATCCAATTCACCGTCGACCTGATGCCGGCGGACATCACCGGCACACGCATGCTCTACGAGCAGGACGGTCATCGTGAGCTGGTCTTTGCACGCGGGCCGATCTTCGCCCACGTGCTGCTCGCCGACGAGATCAATCGCGCCACACCGAAGACGCAATCCGCGCTGCTCGAAGCCATGGCTGAACGGCAGGTGACGGTGGCCGGCACCACGCACCGCCTTCCACCACCGTTCTTCGTCCTCGCGACGCTCAACCCGATCGAGATGGAGGGCACCTACCCGCTCCCCGAAGCGCAGCTCGACCGCTTCCTCTTCAAGGTCTACCTGCCGTACCCGAACGCGGCGGAGCTGCAGCGCATCCTCGGGTCGACCACCGGCAGCGAACAAGTCCGGATCGCCCCCGTGTTCCCGCCGCGCCGCGCGGCCGCAAAGCTCGAGGAACTGAAGGCCCTGGTGCGCGAGGTGCTGGTCTCGCCGGCACTCGAGCAATACGCCGCCGCCCTCGTCGGTGCGACCATCCCACGCGGCTCCCGGTACGCCCCGAGCACGACCTCGCCGCTCCCGGCGGACGAGCAGATCGCGAAGTACGTTGCGTTCGGCTCGAGCCCGCGCGGCGGCCAGGCGCTGCTGCTCGGTGCGAAGGTGCGCGCCCTGCTCGCCGGACGGGTGAACGTGACGCACGAGGACGTCGATCGCGTCGCCGTTCCGGCCCTCAACCATCGGCTCGTTCTCAACTTCGCCGCGCGCGCCGATGACATCGACCCGCGCGCGCTGATCACCCGGGTGATCAATGCCGCCGCACGTCTCCGCCGGTGAGTGGCGCGGCGCCGACGTCGCCACCGCGCTCCAGCTCGCCACCAGTCCGGGCTTCCTGCGAACGCTCGATCGCCTGCAGTTCACCGCCCGCCACAGCGTCGGCCGCCATCCCGGCTCGATGCCGGTGGCAGCCGCCACGCAGCTCTCGGGCCTCGAAGTCGCCGCGCACAAGCCGTATGCGCCGGGCGACGACCTGCGCCACATCGACTGGAATGCGCTCGCCCGGCTCGACCAGCGCGTGATCAAGACGTTCCGGGCCGAGCGCGAGGCGCCCCTGCACCTGCTGCTCGACGCCAGCGCCTCGATGGGCATCCCGGCGGCGGATGCGAAACTCGCGCTGGCGGCCGCACTCTCGCTCGCCCTGGCTTACATCGCCCTGCGCGCCGGCCATCCCGTCCGCATCGCGGTCCTCGGCGGCGAATCCGGCGGCCGCCTCGCCCCGTTCGTGCGCCACGTGTCGCGGCTGCCCGAGCTGCAGGCCTTCCTCGCCCCGCTGTCCGGCGCCGGCCCGACACGGCTCGCGGAGGGCGTGGACGCCTACCTGCGCGCCACGCGCGTGCCGGGAACGGCCATCGTGCTGTCCGACTTTCTCGTCGAACCGGCCGGCTGGCAGGCGGCGCTCGATCAGCTGCGCGGTCGCGATTACGATGTTGCGGCGCTGCGTCTGATCGGCCCCGGCGAACGCGATGCCACCGCGCTGCCACGGCGGGTGCGGCTGCGCGATGCGGAGAGCGGGCGTGAGCGCGACTTCGACCTCACCGACACCGACCGCCGGCGCTACGCCGACGCCGTCGCCGCGCATCTCGACCTGCTGCGCCACTGGTGCGCACGCCGGGCCGTGTCCTGCGCGATCGTCGACACCGCCCTTGAACTGCGCGAGACCCTCGTCAGAACGCTGCCGCGCGCGGGCCTGCTGCAATGAGCTTCACCGATCCCGGCGCGTGGCTGCTCGCCGGCCTGCTCGTCATCCTCATTCTCCTGCACCTGCGCGAACGATCGCGGCGCACCGTGGCCGTCCCTTCGCTGCTGCTCTGGGCGCAGATCGTCACCCCGCCGCAGCGCCGTCGTGCGCGGTGGAACTGGTTGCTGCTCCTCCAGTGCGCGCTGCTGCTCGCGCTGATCACCGGCCTCGCCGGCCCGCACCGGACCGACACCCCGGACGCGGCGGCCGCGGGCCGCACGGTGTTCGTCCTCGACTGCTCCGCCAGCATGCAGGCGCGCGAGGGCTCGCGCACCCGCTTCGAGGAAGCGCGCGCGACGCTCGCCGCGCGGCTCGCCGCCCTGCCCGACGCGCACGAGGCGATGCTGATTGCCGCGCGGCACCGTCCGCAGGTCGTCGCCGGCCCGACACGCGCACACGCAACGGTGCTGCGCGCGCTCGCCGCCCTGGAACCGAGCGACACGCGCGCGGATCTCGATGCCGCGCTCGCCATCGCCGGCGGCGCCGTCGATCCGGATCGGCCGACGCACATCGAGCTGTTCTCGGACGTGCGGCGCGAGCTGCTGTCGCCGGCGTGGCGCGATGCGGTGTCGGTGTTCCCCGTCGGGGAAACCGACGACAACCTCGCCATCGGCGGCATCCAGCTGGTGCAGAGTCGCTTCGAGGATCCACGCGCCACCCGCGCATTCGTCTCGGTGCGCAACTATGCCGGGCGCGAAGCGCACGGCTGGCTCACCCTGCAGCTTGACGAGACCGTCGTCGCACGCCGCGGGTTCACGCTCGCGCCGCGCAGCGCGAGCGGCATCGCGCTGCCGGCGGTGCCCGGACCGGGCATCCTGCGCGCCACGCTCGAGGTGGACGATGCGCTGCACGTCGACAACCACGCCGCCGCGCACGTGCGACCGCTCGAGCCGGTGCGCGTCCGGGTGGTGACCACCGATGCGTCCCTGCGACGCGATCTGGAACGCATCGCCCGCGCGGTGCCCGGCCTCGCGCTGAGCTTTGCCGAGGCGGCCAATAGCGCGGATGCCGACCCGGTCGACGTCACCATCTTCCATCGCCTTGCCCCGCCGCCCGCAAATCGCGGCGCGACGCTCTACATCGCCCCGCGCGATGGCCTGTTCCCGTCGGCGGGCGAACGACGCGCCGTCACCGTCAGCTGGATCGACACCGGCCATGCCGCCCTGGCCGGACTGCACCTCGAGCTGCCGTTCCCGCTGGCGCGCACCGAGCTGCTCGACACTCCCGCCACGGCCGAGACGCTCGTCACCTCGCACGTCGACGGCACCACCGTGCCGCTTGTAATGGTCGGCACCGCGGAGGGACGACGCCACGCCGTGCTCGCGTTCGACCTCGCCGAAGACGGCTTGCTGCACGCCGATCATCTCGAGCTGCTGCTGCTCTTTCTCAACCTGCTCGACTGGCTCGCCCCGCCCGCGGACGCGGTGCGCATCGTCCCCACCGGCACCGCGGAGGTGCTCGATACGCTGCCGGCCGAGCCGCGCCGGATCACCGATCCACGCGGCACGCACACGACGCTGGCCGCCGATGCCCCGGTCGTGCTCGACACGCCGTGGGCGGGCGAGTACCGCGTCGCGGCGAACGGCACGGAAGTCCGCGTCGTCGCGCATCTGCTCGATCCGGTGGAATCCGACATCGGCCGCCCGCCCATGGCGCCGTCGCGGGTCAGCGCGCCGCCGGCCGGATCGTCGCGCCCGGCGGGAGCGCAATCGACCGCCCGGCCATGGCTGTATGCGCTCGGGCTCGTCCTGCTGCTGGCCGAGTGGTTCGTCGCCCGGCGGAGCACGTGATGGAGCCCGCCGCCTCGCTGCGCTACCTCCTCGCCCACCCGGGCTCGCTGGGCCTCACGCTGCAGCTGCCGGTCGCATTGCTGCTGCTCGCCGGCGCCTGGCTGTTCGTCCGCTGGCCACATCGCGTGGGCGCGCCGGCGCACTGGCTGCGCGTCGCCGGCTGGTGCGCACTCGTCCTCGCGCTCGCCGGTCTGGCGCTGAGCACGCGCCTGCCGGCCGATCAGCTCACCATCGTGGCGGCCATCGACACCTCGGCGAGCATCGATGCCCGCGGCCGCGCGTGGGCACGCGAGTACGTCGACGCGCTGCGCCGCCAGCTCGCGCCCGGCGACCGCCTCGCGGTGCTGGCCTTCAGCGACACCGTCGAGCTGCTGCAGCCGCCGACCGACCGCGGCCCCCTCCGCGAGACGCCGCCGGGCGGCGCCGCGGTGACCGACCTCGCCGCCGCCATCGATGCCGGGGCCGCGTTGCTGCCGGCCGAGGGGCCGCGGCGGATGGTGCTGCTCACCGACGGCAACGAGACACGTGGGGACAGCGCCCGGCGCGTGCACTGGCTGCGCGCGGCCGGCATCCGTGTCGACGCCGTCGTGCCGCCCCGCGATCCTGCCTCCGGAACCGACCTCCGCATCGAGCGGATCGCCGCGCCGGCACTGGCGACGACGAACGAGCCGATCCCGGTGCGCGTCGTCGCCCACAACACCGGCCCGCAGCGCACGGCGGTGCTCAACCTCCATCTCGATGGGCAGATCGCCGACAGCATCGCCGTGGATCTGCCGCCCGGCCGCTCGCTGTTCCGCATGACGCCGACGCTGACGCACACCGGCAGTCACCGCCTGCGCGCCGAGCTCGCGGTCGAGGACGCACAGCCGACGAACAACGTCCGCGAGACGGCGATCACGCTGCGCGACCGCACGCGCGCGCTCGTCCTCACCACCCGGCCGCACTCGCCGATCGCCGCGGCCCTTGCCCGGCAGGGTCTACGTGCCGAGGTGCGCCGCCCGGGCGAGCTGCGTGCCGCAGAGGCGCTGCGCCGCGCCCACGTGGTGGTGCTCGAAGACGTCGATGCCGCCAGTGTGCCCGCTGCGCTGCTCACCGAACTGGAACGGTGGGTGCGCGACGACGGCGGCGGCCTCGTCGTCGCCGGCGGCGGCACGCTGTTCGGTGACCCGCGCTTCAACCACACTGCGCTGCAGCGCCTGCTCCCGGTCACGCTCGAACCGCATCGCCCGAAGCCCGGCGCGCGCGAGCCGCTGGCGCTGTTCCTGGTCATCGATCGCTCCAACAGCATGGGGTACAACAGCCGCGTCGGGACGCTGCGCGACGGCGAGAAGCTGCGCTACGCGAAGGCGGCGGCGCTCGCCGTCGTGCGCCAGCTCAAGGAGCACGATCTCGTCGGTGTCCTGGTCTTCGATTCGAAGCCGCACGAGGTGGCGCCACTGCGCCCGCTGCGCGAGAACCGGCGCACGCTCGAGGAGCTGATCCCGAAGCTCGTCGAAAACGGCGGCACGGACTTCCTCGAGGCGCTTTCGATCGCCCGCGACCAGCTCGCGGCGGCGCGCGTTCGCCAGCGCCACATCATCCTGCTCACCGACGGCGATACGAACCGCTCCGCCCCGGGCGAGTACCGCGCACTCACCAGGGCACTCGCGGCGAGCAATATCCACGTCACGACGATCCGCATCGGCGACAACACCGTGAACCTCGCGCTGCTGCGGAACATCTCGCGCGGGACGGGGGGCGAGTTTCACTACGTCGCCAACGCCCGCGCGCTACCCGATCTCATGCTGCGCGAGACGGCGCGCGCGCTCACGCCCGACGCCACGACACGGGAACACTTTCTCCCGCGCGTCGCCGGCGCCAACCAGCTGCTCGACGGCCTCCCGGACGACGAGTTTCCCGCGCTGCGCGACTACGCCTTCGCCCGGCTGCGTCCGGAGGCCGACCTCCTGCTGCAGGTCCCGCGCGAACAGCGCCGCGATCCGCTGCTCGCCGTGTGGCAATACGGCCTCGGCCGCGTCGCCGCGTTCACCGCCAGCCCGACCAGCGATGCCGAGGCCTGGGTCGGCTGGACCGCGTACGCGAAGTTCTGGTCACAGCTCGCGCGCTGGGTGGGCCGCGCCTCCGCCGATGACGATGTCGCCGTCGAGGCGCACCGGCGCGGCAACGCGACGGAGCTCGTCGTGCGTGCGTTCAGCCCGGCCGCCGACGGCGCGACCTTTTCCGCCCGGCTCGCGCTGCGCGACGACCTCGTCCGTACCGTCAGTCTCGCCCCCACCGAGCCGCGCCGCTTCGCCGCGACGCTGTTCGATGTCCCGCCGGGACGGTACCCGCTCACGCTCGAGCAGCGCGACGCCGACGGCGCCGTGCGCCAGCAGACGCATACCGTCTCGGTACCGGCCATCGACGACGATGTCGCAGCCGAGTTCGAGCGCGTCGCGCCGAATCGCGCGCTGCTCGCACGGCTCACCGCCGAAACCGGCGGGCAGATCGATGCGCCGCCGCAGGCGCTGGTCGATCGCGAGGTCGGTACACGCACCGCGACGCTGCCGCTCGACTGGCTGCTCCTGCCTCTGGCAATCGGGTGTTTCCTCGCCGATACCGCGCTGCGCCTGCTGCGCCGCCAGGCGCCGTGACATGGCGACGGGGACGCGCGTTCGTTAAGTTCTGCCCGGACGACGGCTTGGGAGACGGGCGACAGTCGTCGCCGCCGCTCAGGGGACGACGATCCGGTACGTCACGGTGCCGGATGCGAGGACGGCGTTGCTGCCGCGTGCGACCACCGTCACCTGGTTGAAGAACATCTCCTCGTCTCGGCGCAGCGTGCGGGCATGGGCGATGGCGTCCGCCTCCGGCACGCGGGCGAGGAAGTTGATGTGCACCGCCACCGTCGACGCCTTGAAGCGCATGTCGAGGCCGGTGATCGACCAGGACGCGAGCGCCCCGGAGGTGTCGATCAGGGCCGCGACCGCTCCCTCGTGCGCGGCGCGATCGGCATCGCCGATCGCCTCCGCCCACGGCAGCGTGAGCACCGCCGCGCCGTCATGGGCATGCAGCACCCGCAACCCGAGCCGGCGCATGTACGGCGCCAGGACGAACAGGTCGGCGCCCTTGAGCCTGGTCGCCTCGGCCTCGACAAACGCCGGCGCCTCGGGCACGCGCTGGCGGTCGGCGGCACCGGCGCTCGCGACGGCGCGCATCGTCACCAGTCCGACCGCAATCAGTTTGCCGGCCGGCGTGCGCACCGCGACCTCGGTGTAGACGATCTCCTTGCCGCGCCGCAGCACGCGTGCCGTCGCGCGGACGTCCTCGCCGATCGCCGCCGCGATGTAGTTGACGCTGAGGTCGATCGTGCCGCGCCGCAGGTCCGCGCCACCACCGAGGCTCGCCGAGGCGGCGAGCGTGCCGGTGAGGTCGATCAGCGAGGCGATCGCCCCGCCGTGCAACGCCTGCCCGGGATTCGCGTTCTCGTCGGTGTACGGCAGGTGCACGACCGCGTGCTCGCCGTCGACCGCCTCGACGCGCACGCCGAGCATCGCATGATACGGGATCGCCTCCCAGCTTCTCGCGAGGGCGGCACCATCCATCGGTTCACGCTCCGGCATGCAGATCGAGATTCGGCAGCTGACGAACGGCGGGCATGCCGGCGTTCTACCCGCCCCGCGCGCCGCGGTCCACGCACGCAAGCGGCGGCCTTCCTGCCGTGCGGGCTGCGGCTCCGCCTCGCTACCGCTGCGCGCCTCGCCTCGGCTAGAGAGAAGCCGGAGGCGATGCATGGAGTTGACGATCGGGCCGCAACGCGCGGGTGGCCAGGGGCTCGACGCGCAGCAGGAGGAATCCGGCAATCGCGCGATCCTGGCGCTGCTCACCGATCCGGGTGCCGGCGACCACACTGATCTGGTCCTCACGCATCGCGACGGTGCGTACGAGGTCTGGGCGCGCCGCGGCATGGTGCGCTTCAAGCGCGTCGCCGAGGCGGACGGCACCCAGGCCTTCCGTATCGTCGAACAGATCGGTGAGAACCCGATTGCCGATCAGCGCCACGCGTGCGTGGCGACCATCGCCGAGGAGCTGTCCGCCGCGGCGGCATCGGGCCACCCGACCGAGGACCCGAACCGCGCCTTCATCGAACCGGCCCAGCTCAGCTATCCGCACGCCTGCGAGCGCATCGCGCAGCTCTTCGACAGCCCGTTCGCGCCGGATCTGATCGTCAGCCCGCGCTGCTACGCCTTCGGCCTGCAGGCCGGCCAGCATGGCGCGCTCGACGTCGTGCAGTCGCGCGCGCCACTGGCGTTCGCCGGACCCGGCATCCGCCCGGGCGTGTACGACGGCGCGCCGCGTCACGTCGACATCGCGCCGACCATCGCCCACCTGCTCGGGTTCCCGCGCATCGATGGCTGCGACTGGAGCGGCCGCACGGCGAGCGAACGCGGCGTCGCGCCGGACGTCGTTCTCCAGCGCCAGGACGGGCGCGTCCTCGACGAGATCCTCGCCGGGACGGACCGCGCCGAGCGCGCGTACCTGATCATCTTCGACGGCCTGAGCAACAGCGAGCTCGCCTGGCTCCTCGAGCGCAACGATCCGCGTGTCGCGAACCTGCGGCGCGTGCTCGATCGCAGCGCGCGCTTCCGCTACGGCGCGACGGTGAATTTTCCGAGCATCACGTGGCCGAGCCACAGCGCGCTGCTCACCGGAGCGTGGTGCGGGCACCACGACGTCGTGAACCCGACGTACTACGACCGCACGACACGCCAGGCGCTCGCCCCGCAGGGCCAGGTGATGATGACCGAGTCGTACCTCGGCGCCGGCGTCGAGACGCTCTACGAGGCGGTGCACCGCGTCCGCGGCGCGCAGGCACGCACCGCGAGCATCCACGAGCCGCAGGGCCGCGGCGCCGATCACGCGCCGCTCGAAGGCCGCACCCTCGGTCCGCGCGATCGCCTGAAGGCACTCACCGCCGAGCTCGCCGACACCATCGACCCCCGCTGGCACGCCGCCGGACACGAGGCGGTGCATCGCGAGGCGGTGGTCGATGCGCGCGGGGTCGCGCAGGTGCTCGTGCTGTTCGACGATGGCGACCACGCACCGCCGGTGCTGACCGCGCACGAGTTCACGCTCACCGACGGCGCCGGACACGAGTACGGCCCGCACGCCGAGGCGCTGCGGGCGGCGATCGCCGAGAGCGACCGGCGACTCGGCATCGTGCTCGACCTGCTCGCGGCCAAGGGCCTGCTCGATACGACCCTGTTCGTCTTCACCAGCGATCACGGCATGGCGGCGCAGGACGTCAGCCTGGCGGCGAATCCTGCCCGCCACCCCGAACGGCTCGGGATGCGGGCGATCACCGGCGAGCCGGCGATCTGGCTCCGCGACCTCGAGGTACGCATCGAACCCGCGCCGGACGGCCGCACCGCGCGTATTGCCGTGTGCGACAACGATCCGGATGCCGGTGGCGAGAAGCCGCCGGTCGCCGGTGCCACGGTGCGCGTCGTCGGCCAGCGCGATCATCTGCTGGCCACCGTGACCACCAACGCGGCCGGCGTCGCCGGCTTTTCCACTCCCGCCGACGTCCCGCCCTCCGACATCGCCGTGTCGGTGCATCATCCCGACTACAACCCGCGCCACCTGAGCCTCGACGGCACGTCACTGGCGCTCGATCTGCGCAAGGTTCTTTACGGGAGATCGGGTGAGGAGTGACCGCGGTCACAAGGCTTTACCCACCGCTCCCGCCCGCCCGGAATGATCAGCCGCAAAGATGCAGAGGTCACGGCGTCGTGCAATCTGGTGCATCGCATCCGCTCTGGTGTGTGCTGCGCCCTCGGTGCCGGACCTGTCTGAGTTGATGGCGAAACCCCACCGTCGGTCGCCCGTGCCATGAGAGTTCGCATCCAGATCGCCGGCGTGTCGTCACTCGAAGAAGCGATCGCGGCCGCCGACCTCGGCGTCGATGCGCTGGGATTCACCGTGCGCCTGCCGACCGGCGTGCACGACGGGCTGACCGAACCGGTGGCGCGCGGCATCATCGCGGCGCTGCCGCCGTTCGTCGCCTCGGTGGCGATCACCTACGTCGACACGGCACGCGAGGCCGTCGAGCTCTGCCGCTATCTCGGCGCGACGACGCTGCAACTCCACGGCCCGTTCCCGACGCAGGAGCTGCCGGTGCTGCGCGTCGGCCAGCCGCACCTGAAGATCATCCGCGCGGTGCACGTCACCGGTGCGGAGGCGCTCGCCCAGGCGCGGGCGCTGGTGCGTCACGTCGACGCGCTGATTCTCGATACCTTCGACCCGACCACCGGCCGTCACGGGGCGACGGGCAAGACGCACGACTGGACGATCAGCCGTCAGATCGTCGCCGAATCGCGCGTCCCCGTCATTCTCGCCGGCGGCCTGACGCCGGACAACGTCGGCGCGGCGATCGCCGCCGTGCAGCCGTGGGGCGTTGATGTGCACACCGGCATCGAGGATCCCGACGGTCGGCGCAATCCCGACAAGCTGCGCGCGTTCGTGCGCGCCGTGCGCGCCGCGGAAACGTGATTTTTGCGCGCCACGCACCCGTGCGGGGGGGCGCGCTCATCGACGCCGGGCGCGCGGCGTGAGCGCGCGCCGGCGGCGGGTCGGGCGCCGCGCCTCCGCGTCGTCGCGAGGCGCGCCGTTCGGCAGCCGGCGGAGCAGCGCGAAGTCGACCTGACGGCGCTGCGGCGACGCGTTCGTCGCCTCGACGACCACCCGGTCACCGAGCCGGAAGCGCTGCTTCGAATGCAGGCCCCTCAGGGCGCGTTCGCGCTCGATGTAGACGTACGGTTCGTCGGGCAGGGTGTCGGCCCGCACCAGGCCCTCGATCGGGTAGGCGTCGAGCTCGACGAAGAGGCCGCTGCTGATCGCCGCGACCACCGTCGCCGGCTCGGGCTCGAGCAGGTGTCCGAGCATGAACTCCGCCTTGCGCAGATCGAGCATCGCGCGCTCCGCCTCGACCGCCTCGCGCTCGGCCTCGGAGCTGCGCACCGACTCGACCTCGATCCGCTCCGCATCGGCGCGCGCCGACTCGGCCAGGCCGTCGAGCACGCGCCCGAGCTGGCGGTGCACCAGCAGGTCCGGATAGCGCCGGATCGGCGAGGTGAAGTGGCAGTAGATCGGAAACGCGAGCCCGAAGTGACCGACGTTCTCCGGGCTGTAGCGCGCCTGGCGCAGCGCGCGCAGGATCTGCCGCGACAGCAGACGGCCGAGCCGATGCCCCTCGAGCCGATCGAGCAGCCGCTGCACGTCAGCCGGCGAGACGTCGTCCTCGTACTCGACGCGGAACCCGAAGGCGGCGAGCTGCGCGTTGAGCTCGTCGATGTCCGCCGGGGCTGGCGGCTCGTGAATGCGGTACGGAATCGGAATGGCTTCGTCGCGCAGCCACGCCGCGACGGCGCGATTCGCCTCGAGCATGAACTCCTCGATGAGGCGATGCGCGTCGTTGCGCGGCGCGAGGCGCACCCCGATGCTGCGCCCGGCTTCGGAGAGGTCGACGAGCGCCTCCGGGAGATCGAGGTCGAGCGAGCCGGCCCGCACTCGCGCGCGATGCAGGGTCTGCATCAGGCGCCGCATGTGCTGCAGCTGCTCGAGCAGTTGCGGCCCGAGCTCGGTGCGCCAGCCGTCGATCTCGGCGGTCACGGCATCGGACAGCACCGCCGCGACCTTCATGTACGTCAGACGCGCCCGGCTGCGGATCACCGCCCGATAGCACCGCACCCGCTGCCGTTTCCCGGTGCGGTCGTGATGCAGCTCGGCGACGACCACGAGCCGATCGCGCTCGGGCAGCAGCGAGCACAGCTGCGTCGAGAGCTGCGGCGGCAGCATCGGAATGGCACGGTCGGGGAAGTAGACGCTGGTGCCGCGCACCGCCGCCTCGGCGTCGAGCGCCGAGCCCGGGCGCACGTAGTGGGCGACGTCGGCGATTGCGACCCACAGGCACGTCCCGCCGCCGCGGCGGGGCGCGAGACACACCGCGTCGTCGAAGTCGCGTGCCGTCTCGCCGTCGATCGTGACGAACGGCAGGTGACGCAGATCCTCCCGCCCGGCGATCTCCGCCGCCGCCGGATCGGCGGGCAGCGCCTCCGCCTCGGCACGCACGGCCGGCGGAAACTCGATGCGCAGCCCGTGCTCGCTGGCGATGGCGAGGAACTGCACCTCCGGATCGTCGGCCGGCCCGAGCACCGCGTCGAGCGCGGCGCACGCCCCATGCGGGGCGGGGGGTGACGGCAGCAGGCGCACGCGCGCGGCGAGGCCCGCATCCGCGGCACGTGGTTGCGCGGCGCCGATGAGCTCGAGGATCGGCAGCCGTTCGTCGACCGGCACCACGCACCAGCGCCGCCCCTGCCGCTGCAGGATGCCGATGAGCTCGGCGTGCGCCCGGCGGGTGATCGCCACCACGGCGCCGATCGCCCGCTGCGTGCGCGCATCGCGGCGCGTGATCGCCACGCGGACCTCGTCGCCGTGCATCGCGTCGCCCTCGCGCCCGGCGGGAATCAGCACGTCGCGCGGGTAGCGCGCCGCGGCGCGGCCGAGCACCTCGACGAAGCCGAATCCGGCGCGGACCCGCGTGTAGCGGCCCGCCACCTCGCCTGCCACCGCGACGCGACCGGGTCGCGCGCCGGTCGGGCGCTCGGCGTCGCGCACCCACTGATAGCGCGTCTTGCCGATGCGCCGCAGCGTCCGCGCCTTGACGGCGGCCTCGAGCGCGGCGCGCAGCCGGCGCGGATCGTAGCGCTCCCACTCGAGCAGGCGCGCCATCTCGTGCACGGTCAGCGGGCGCGGCGCGCGCCGCTCGAGCAGTGCCAGGCACGCGGCCACCTGCTCATCCGCCTCGGCGCCCCGCCCCATGCGACCGACGCTGACCGTGCCGTGCCGGCGTGTCAATCACGTCGCCACCAAACCGACTACGCATCCGCGGGACGCGCGCAACACCTCGTCCCGGCGCGCGACACCTGCTATCTACGTCGCAAGCATATGCCGACACTACGTGCCACACCGGACCGGTTGCGCCATACGCTGCGCGGCTGGACCCTCACGACGGCGGTGCTCGACCAGGTGCACGATGCAGTGGTCGTCGCCGACCTGGACGGCGTGATTCACAGCTGGAACGCGGCGGCGCAGCGCATCTACGGCTACACGGCCGAGGAGGTGATCGGCACCTCCGCGACGCGGCTCTGCTTCCCCGAAGACGTCGCCAGGATCGATACCGAGGTGGTCGCCCGGCTGCGCAGCACGGACGTCCATCAGGTGCCCGAGCTGCGCACGCGCTGCCGCGACGGCCGCGAGGTCTACATCGATCTGCGCCTGTCGCTGCTCCGCGACGCCATCGATCGGCCGGTGGGCATGATCGGCTGCCTGCACGACGTCACGGCGGCACGCCGCGCCCGCCTGGCGCACGAGCGCCAGCAGGAGGAGCTGCGGATCATCTTCGACCGCATGCCGGCCAACGTCTGGTACAAGGACCGGCACAACGTCATCCTGCGCGCCAACCGCGCCGCGGCCGCGGTCGCCGGCCTGCCCCCGGCGGAGGTCGAGGGCCGCTCGACCTGGGAGCTGTTTCCCAACGACGCCGCGCAGTACCACCGCGACGACCTCGACGTCATCGAGTCCGGCCGGCCGAAGCTCGGCATCGTCGAGCGGCTGCAGACCGCGAGCGGCGACACGCGCTGGGTGCGCACCGACAAGCTGCCGTACCGCGACGAGCACGGCACGATCGTCGGCGTGCTGGTGTTCGCCGTCGACATCACCGAGCAGAAGCGCGCCGAGGAGGCCCTGGCGCACATCCGCGATGCGCTCGAGGAGCGCGTGCGCGCGCGCACCGCCGCACTCGCCGAGGCGAACGCCGCGCTGCGCGCCGAGATCGCCCAGCGCAAGGAAGCCGAGCAGCGCCTCGAGCTCGCCCTGTGGGCGAACGATCTCGGCATGTGGGACTGGGATGCGCGCACCGGCCGGGCGATCGGCGACGCGCGTTGGGCCGGCATGCTGGGCTACGCGCCGCACGATGTGACGCATCCGGCGGAGCTCTGGCGCGTGCTGACGCACCCCGACGATCGCGACCGTGCCGAAGCCGCGTGGATCGCCCATGTCGCGGAGGGCACCGCGCCCTACTACGAGATCGAGCAGCGGTTGCGCACGCGCGGCGGCGAGTACCGCTGGGTCCTCAGCCGGGCGAAGGCGGTCGAGCGCGGCCCCGACGGCGCGGCGCTGCGCGTCATCGGCACCAACCGCGACATCACGGGACGCAAGCGGATCGAGGAGCAGGCGAGCCGCCGCCAGGCCGAGCTGGCGCACCTCCTGCGGCTGCACACCGCGAACTGCGTGGCCGGCGAGCTCGCGCACGAGATCAACCAGCCGCTCGGCGCGATCGCGAACTTCGCCAACGGGCTCGTCAACCACCTGCGGCAGGACTCGCCCGATCGCGCCGCCCTGCTGGAAGCCGCCGAGTACATCGCCGCCCAGGCGCTGCGTGCCGGCGCCGTGCTGCAGCGCGTGCGCGAGTTCATCCGCAAGACACCGCCGCACCAGGCGGCGACCGACCTCAAGCGGCTGATCGCCGCAGCGGTGGCTTTCGTCGAAGCCGAGGCGCAGCGCCACGCGATCACCATCCAGCTGCGCCTGGCGCCGGATCTCCCCGCGGTCCTGGCCGACGCCGTGCAGCTCGAACAGGTGCTGATCAACCTGCTGCGCAACGGCATCGAGGCGATCGTCGACTCCGGCGCCGCGCGCGGCACGATCGTCGTCACCAGCGCCGCGAACGATCGCATCGAGATTCAGGTCAGCGACGACGGTCCGGGCGTGCCGCTCGCTGCCCGCGAACAGCTGTTCGACCCGTTCTTCACCACCAAGCCGCAGGGGCTCGGCATGGGCCTGTCGATCAGCCGCTCGATCGTCGCGGCGCACGGCGGTGAGCTCGTGCTCGTCGCCAACGGTGGCCGCGGCGCGACGTTCCGCATCACCCTGCCTGCCGCAGGGTGAGCGGAGGCGGCACGATGCGGCCGGCGCCTCGCAGGCGGCGGCGCCTCGCGTGCCCTGCCGAGCGTCCGGCCGCGGCGGCAGGTTGACCGCGGACCGGCCGCAGGTACAGGAACCCGGCATGGACATCGACCACGCCGCGGCACGCATCTTCGTCGACGGGACCGCCTACCAGGATCTCGCCGCCTGGGAGCACACGGCGGCCGCCCTGCGCGCGGCACCCCGCCTCGCCTGCGCGCGGGCCGAGGGCCATTACCCGTTCTGGGCGATCACCCGTCACCGCGAAGTCTGGGAGGTCGAACGCCAGCCGGAGCTCTTCCACAACACGGAAACCTCCGTGCTGCTGCCGGTGGCCGCACTGGAGCGGCAACGGGCGCTCGGCGCGCAGATCAAGACGCTGGTCCACATGGACGCCCCGGAGCATCCGAAATACCGCGGGCTGACCAACGAGTGGTTCAAGCCGGCGCACCTGCGCCGCCTGTTCGAGAGCCGCGTCACCGAGCTCGCCCGCCGCTACGTCGATCGCATGGCGGCGCTGGCGCCCTGCTGCGATTTCGCGCGCGACATCGCGCTCTACTATCCGCTGCAGGTCATCATGAGCATCCTCGGCGTGCCGGAATCCGACGAGCCGCGCATGCTGCAGCTGACGCAGCAGCTCTTCGGCAACGAGGACCCCGAGTTCGCCGGCGACGACCGCGCTGCGGCGATGCTCGCCGCGGCGCTGGATTTCCATCGTTACTTCAGCGCCATGACCGAGGACCGGCGCGCCCATCCCGCCGCAGATCTCGCCTCGGTGCTGGCGACGGCGACGATCGATGGCGCGCCGATCGGCGACCTCGAACGGCTCGGCTACTACATCATCATCGCGACGGCGGGACACGATACGACCTCGGCGACGCTCGCCGGCGGGCTCGACGCGCTCATGCGCCATCCCGACCAGCTGCGCGCGCTGCAGGCCGATCCGACCCTGATCGACAACGCGGTCGAGGAGATGATCCGCTGGGTGACGCCCGTGCGGCACTTCATGCGCCAGGCGACCCGCGACACCGTCATCCGCGACACGCCGATCGCCGCCGGTGACTGGCTGCTGCTCTCCTACCTGTCGGCGAACCGCGACACGTCCGTGTTCCCCGATGCGGACCGTTTCGACATCGGGCGGCCGAACGCCGACCAGCACCTCGCGTTCGGCACCGGCGTCCACTTCTGCCTCGGCGCGCACCTCGCGCGCCTCGAGCTGCGCACGTTCCTGCGCGAGCTGTTGCCGCGCCTCGAGGCGATCGAGCCCGACGGCGAGCCGGAGCACACGATCGCCAGCTTCGTCGGCGGCATCAAACGCCTGCCGATCCGGTATCGCATGCGGTGACGCAGCACGCTCTCGAGACACGCGCATTGTCGTTCGCGCCCGCCGTGTCGATGTGGCGCGCGTCGCCGATTCAACACGCGCCGACGGAGCGGCGCCCTCCAGGAGCGCTGCCCCGGCCGAGTACGAAACGTGGTCGTACGTGCGCAGCGGATCAGCACCCGCGCAGCGCGCGGTCCACCGCGGTGACGAGCTCGTCGACGGTGACGCCGCCGTCGCGGTTGCGATCGACGACGGCACAACCATCGGCGGACTGCTGGCCGAGCAGGACCCCGACGCCGAACAGCAGCTCGTCGATGAAGACCGTGCCGTCGGTATCGCAGTCGCCCGGACACTCCGCGGCGAGGTGGGCCGCCCCCTGGCGCGCGGCGATGGTCTCCAGATCGCCCATCGCGACGCTCGCGTCGACCAGGTGCAGTCCCCAGTCCGGCGTCAGGTCGCCGCCGATGTCGTCGATGCGCGGATCTTCCGCGTCGCCGTGCACGGTGATGGCAAGATAGACGAAGCCGTTCGTCTCGCGGCATTCCGCCTCGAGCATGCCGGGCAGGGAAACGAACGGCGTGCTCACCGTGCCGAGCGACGGGTCGACCCACTCGGGCGGCGGCGGCGGCGCGCCGAGCGGCAGCGCGCGGCCGCTGGTCGGGAAATACGGCGTCAACGCCGAGGTCCCCGTGGCGAGCTCCGCTGGGTTCGTGCACGCCGCCTGCCAGCCCTCGCGCGCCGAACGGCCGAAGCGGCTGTTCGCCGGCGGCGGCACGGTGGTGCGGAACGACGCGTAGCTGATCACGCAGCCCGTCTGGTCGCCCGCGGTGCACAGCGGGATGGTTGCGAGATGGCCGCCGACGACCTCGCCGACCGGCACCTGGAAGCTCGTGCCGAGCACCATCGCCGACACGAGCCGCCGGCGCAGCACCGGGTTGCCGTCGATCTCGCCGCGCAGCAGCGTGATCAACCGGCTCGCCCCCTGCGAATGGCCGATGAGCAGCACGCCGCGTCCGCCGTTGTGATTCGCGATGTAGTGCTTCCACGCATCGAGCAGGTCGGCGTCGGCAAGCGCCGAATCGCTCGCGATCGGGTTGCCGCCGAGTGCCGAGACGAGCGCGGTCAACGTCACCTGACGGTAGACCGGCGCGAACACCCGGCACACCGACCCGAGCCGCGCCGCCTGCTGGCGCGCGACGAAAATCTCCTCGTTTTCGCCGGGGACGAGATCGCTGTTGCCGCCGGGATCCGTCGAGATCGTCGGGTAGACGTAGAAGCAGTCGAACGTCGGCTGCGCCGCCGGCGTCCACGGCTCGACCGTCAGCTCGCCCGCAGCACTCACCAGCGTCGCGTCGATGTCCGTGTCGCACGGATCGGCACGATCGGGATGACACACCCAGTGCGCGAGGTTCGCGTACGTGTCGCTGTGATATCCGTCGTACGGTCCGACCGCGGCGGCGCTCGCTACGGTCGCGACCAGGATCATCGCCACGCGGAGACACGTCATGTCGTTCCGCTAGCGGACGACATATCCGGGTTGCAATGATGATCAGCAGCCACAGAGGTGGGACGGATACGGAGTCGAGTCGGATTCAGTCACCGTGACTCCGATGGATCATCCGACTCGGCGCCTTCCCCGACCTCGGTAGCCGGTGTGTCATTGCTCCTCTTGCCGCGGCACGTCCTGCGAGGCGTCGAGAAAGCCGACCATGAAGTCGGTGACCATCTTCTCGAGCTCGGGGATGTCCTTCGGCACGCCGCCGTACACGGCGCCGCTCGCCGCCGGCTCGCCGGCGCGCGGGCGCGCGTAGTCGACCGCCTCGGCGAGGTCGCGCGCGAAGGTGTCGACGACGCCGGGCTGCGTCTGCGGCCGCGTCACGCACATGTGAATCGCGTTCGGATGCTGCTGGCCGTTGAAGCGCCAGCCGCGGCGCTTCATGAAGTCGTTGACGTGGTAGATGTCGAACGCGTCCGAGGTGAACGAGAAGCACCACGTCGGCGCGCCCATCAGCCGCAGCTCGGGATGGCTGCGCACCGCCGCCTGCATGGCGAAGGCGGTCTCGAAGATCGCCTTCGCATAGCGCAGATAGCCCTCGCGCCCGAGGCTGATCATCGCCGCCCACGTCGCGGCGAGGAGCCCGCCCGAACGGCTGCCAGCGAGACCGGGCGAGAAGTACTTGCCGCCCGGCCAGTGCGGGCTGAGGAAGTACTGATACTGGCGGAACGCGCGATCGCGGTACATGACGACCGAGGTGCCCTTCAGGCCATAGCCGTACTTGTGCGTGTCGGCCGAGATGCTCGTCACGCCGGGCAGCCGGAAGTCGAACGGCGGGATGTCGTAGCCGAGCTGCTCGCCCCAGGGGAGGATGAACCCGCCGAGACAGCCGTCGACGTGCAGGCCGATGTCGTGCGCGAGCGCGATCTCGGAGAGCGCGGCGATCGGATCGATCGTGCCGTACGGATAGTTCCCCGCCGAACCGACGAGCGCGATGGTGTTGGGGGTGATGTGCGCGCGCACGAACTCGACGTCGACGAGCGTGGTGTGCGGGTCGACCGGCGCGCGCACCACCTCGATGCCGAACAGGTGCGCGCCCTTCTCGAATGCCGGATGCGCCGTCGCCGGCAGGATGATCTCCGGCGCGCGGATGCCGCGCTCGGCGCGGAACTTGTCACGGTAGGTGACCAGCGCGGTGAGGATGCTCTCCGTGCCGCCCGAGGTCACCGACCCGCACGGGGTCTCGCCCGGGTGGTGCGTCGCCACCGCCTCGCCGTGCATCAGGTCGAGCGCCATGGCGATGATCTCGCCCTCGAAGCGCGTCGCGCTCGGGCACATGTCGCGCTGCAGGACGTTGACGTGCGAGTAGAGCGCGAACGCCTCGTTGAGGAACGCGTAGTGCGACATGTCGCCGCAGTACATCGTCCCCGAGCACTTCCCGGTCTGCCAGAACGTGTCCTCTTCGCGCGCCATCGTGCGCAGCTCGGCGAGGATCTCCTCGCGCGGCCGGCCGTGCTCGGGGAGCCGGGTGTGCGCGCCGAACCGCTCGGCATATGGGTAGAGCCTGCCGAGCACGCTGTCCTTCAGATCCGCCATGATGTCTCCCTGTGAACGGAAAACGCCTTCCCGCGTCCCGCCTGTCGGTGGCCCGTCATCCTCCCGCAACGGTCCGTTGCCGGCTGTTCGTTGCTGAACCGCTGTCGTCGGGCGCTTCGTTCATTCATTTAGTGCATCGAAGATCGGTCGGGTGGCCTCGAACGCGGCGAGGAACTGCGCGAACAGGTCGTCGTAGCGCGCGCGCCACGCCGGATCGGGGTCGTAGTGCCGGCGGACGCGGCACATGCGGTCGATGTCGTCGAGCCCGAGGGCCTCGAGCGCGACGAAGCCGAGGAACGCGCTGCCGCGATTGTTGACGAAGCGCGCGTCCTCGAGCTGGGCGACGGGCCGGCCGATGACGTCGGCCAGGATCTGCGCCCACGCATCCGAGACCGCCGCGCCGCCGGAGAACGCGAGGGTATCGAACTGCGCCTGCGCGAACGTCTCGACCGCCGGCAGCACCCAGCGCATGTTGCAGGCGACGCCTTCGAGGATGGCGCGCACCATGTGCGCGCGCGTCGTCGCCAGCGTGACGTTCAGGAAGCCGCCGCGCGTGCGCGGGCTGCTGTCGGGCGCCGGCGCGCCGGTCAGCCACGGCAGGTAGAGCAGCCCGTCGCAGCCCGGCGGCACGGAGTGCACCGTGTGCTCGAGGCCGGCGAACGGCGTCGCGCTGCGATGGTCGGCGAGCGCGTCGCGGGCGAACACGACCGACTGCAGGAAGTGGTCGAGCGTCTTCGCGCCGAGGCCGTTCTCCGCCATCACCATGTGCCGGCCGGCGATCGGGCTCGGCATGCTGAGCAGCGCGTGCTCGAGATCGGACGCCTTGCCGCCGATGTGCGCCAGCACCTGACTGGTGGTGCCGATGTTGAGCGCGCCACCACCGCGGAACGTCGCGGTGCCGATCGCGGCGGCCTGGGTGTCGTTCATCGCCGTGAACACGACGGTGTCGGCCGACAGCCCGAGCTGCTCGGCGAGCGCCGGGCGCAGGCGGCCGGCCGGCGCGCCAACCGGCAGTAGCGCCGGCAGCTTGTCGCGCTCGATGCCGGCGCGGCGCAGCAGCTCCGCGTCCCAGGCGCAGCCGGTGAGGTCGCGGTTGTCGGTCAGCAGCAGCGGGAACGCGCTGCACAGCGTGGCACTGCAGGTCCCGGTGAGCCGCGCCACCAGGAAATCCGCCGGCTCGAGGAACGCCGCGGTGCGCGCGTACACGTCGGGCCGCGCCTCGCGCACGTAGAAGAGGTGCGAGAGCGAGTCGTTGCCCGACGGCAGCGGCACCATGCCGTGGCGGTCGACCCACACCGCGAAGGCATCCGGCTGCGTCGCGTAGAGCTGGCGCGTATACGGCGCGCCGCGGCGGTCCATCCAGAGGATGCAGTTCATCGTCGGCCGCAACGCGGCGTCGACCGGCACCACCGAGAAGTAGTGGCTCGAGCAGGTGATCGCACGGATGCGCGCCGCCGGCAGCGCCGCGGCGCGCAGCACGTCGGCGATCGCCGCCAGCACCGCCGTCCAGATCGCCTCGGGATCCTGCTCGGCGCCGTCGGGCGGCAGCAGCAGCGTGTCGACCGTTCCTACGGCGCTCGCCGCGATCGAGCCGTCGACGCCGACCAGCGCCACCTTCGGGCCGCTGGTACCGAGATCGATCGCCAGGATGAACACGGGAGCCTCATCGCCTTCCTCACCGCCGTGGGTCAAGGCGTGCGGAGGGGCGGAGCTGCAGAGCCCCCACCTCCGCACCTCAGCACCTCCGCACGCTTTTTTTTGCTGTCGATTCCCAACCCCCTCATCCGACACAAGATCGAAACCCCACCGTTCGAAATCCGAGGAGGCATCGCATGACAGCACGCACCCACGATCCGTTCATCTGGTACGAGTTGATGAGCACCGATCAGCCGGCGGCGGAGGCGTTCTATCGCGCCGTGGTCGGCTGGCGGACGAGCCCGGCCACGGGGCCGAATGCCGGCTACACGATCCTCTCCGCCGGCGAGCGTGGCGTCGGCGGCATCATGACGATGCCGGCCGACGCGCGCGCCGCCGGCGCGCAGCCCGGCTGGGGCGGGTACATCCATGTCGCCGATACCGACGCGATGACCGAGCGCATCGTCGCCGCCGGTGGCCGCGTACACCGGCCGCCCGCCGACATTCCCGAAGTCGGGCGCTTCGCCGTCGTCGCCGACCCGGGCGGCGCGGTGTTCATGCTGCTGACGCCGCTGCCGCGCGGGGAGTCGCTGGCCGCCGTGCCGCCGATGACGCCGGGACACATCGGCTGGCACGAGCTCTACGCCGGCACCGGCCAGGAGGCCGCGTTCGCGTTCTACGCCAGCCTGTTCGGCTGGCAGACGATCGAGATGCTCGACATGGCCGAGATGGGCAGCTACCGCATCGTCGGCGGCGACGACGGCGTGCCATTCGGCGGCATGATGGACAAGCCCGCCCAGTCGCCGGTGGCCGCCTGGGCGTTCTACTTCAATGTCGACGCCCTCGACCCCGCGATCGAACGCATCCGCGCCAACGGCGGCACGGTGCTGATGGGCCCCGAGGAGGTTCCCGGCGGCAGCTGGATCGTGCAGGGAACCGACCCGCAGGGCGTGTTCTTCGCCCTGGTCGCACCCACCCGCTGACGCAAGAGGAGAACAGATCATGCCGGACATCGCCCCCTGTCTCTGGTTCGATGGCGCGGCCGAAGAGGCCGTGACGTTCTACACGTCGCTGATTCCCGACAGCCACATCGAGCAGATCATGTACGCCCCCGCCGAAAACCCGGGCACGCCCGAGGGGGCGGTGCTGACCGTGTACTTCACGCTCGGCGGCCGGCCGTTCATCGCGCTCAACGGCGGCCCGCAGCATCCGTTCACCGAAGCGGTGTCGCTGAGCATCGACTGCGCCGATCAGGCCGAGGTCGACCGCTACTGGAACGCGTTTCTCGAGCACGGCGGCACCGCCGTCGCCTGCGGCTGGCTGAAGGATCGCTGGGGCCTGCCGTGGCAGATCGTCCCGCGCCGCCTGATCGAGATGATGACCAGTTCCGACCGTCCCGCCGCCAAACGCACCATGGAAGCGATGATGCAGATGGTGAAGCTCGACGTCGCCACGCTGGAGCGCGCGTACGCGGGGAAGTAGCTGTCACGGGAAGCTGTCAGCGGTCAGCCATCAGCTGTCAGCCGGCTCGACAGACGAACGTTGTCGCTCGAGCAACGCCGGCGCCGCTCCGTCGGCGCCTGTTGGATCGGGCGCGCGTCGCTCAATCCAACAGGCGCCGACG
>CBFGUK010000054.1:0-25340 GCA_965651925.1 uncultured bacterium
GCGCGGATTCCGCAGTCGGCACGGCGGTCACCGCGACACGCGGCCGAGCCGCCGGACGCGCACCAGGCTCCATCCGCCGATGGCGCACACGGTGAGCGCCATGGCGAGCAGGGCGATGGGCGTCGCCGCCGGGGCCGGCGTGGTGCGGCGCCGCGCCGGTCCACCGGGATCCAGGATCACGCCGTCGACCGGCGTGCCGTCTCCGAGCTGACCGTCGGTGAGATCGAAGCGGGCCGTCAGCGCCGACCCTCCGGTGCCGCCCACCGGCTCGACGCTGAACGCGACGCCGGGCAGGGAATAGAACTGCGGCGCGCCGAACGCCGGCGGCACCGGGCCGTGCTTGCGGTACTCGAGACCGGTCACTTGTGCGGCCGCGTCGTGAAAGAGGACGCGCACTGCCGCCGTGCCGCCCGGCGGACACTGAATCCGGAAGCCGATCAGGCCGAATGGATACGCATAGCCGGGGTCGCTTCCCACGGCCGGCCCGGGAAGCGCCTGCACGTCGGCGAGCGGCCCGCAGGCCGTGTCGCCGGCGACCACCGTGACGTAGCCCGCGCCGCCGGCCGACGGCAACGAGGCGACGTCGGACTGCACGCGGTCCGGAATGCCGTCGCCGTTGCCGTCACCGCCGTGGGGCGCCAGGTTTTCGACCGCATCCGGCACCCCGTCGCCATCCGTGTCGTCCGACGGGTCTCCCGGCGTCGCCGTCGCCGTCGCCGTGTGCAGCGGCGTCGCCGTCTCCGCTGGCGTCACCGTCGGTGTGTCCGGGCTCGTGGCGGTCGGTGTGGCGGTGTTGGACGGCGTCGCGGTCGGCGTGTCGGAATCGGTCGCCGTCGCCGTCGGTGTGCTCGAGTGGGACGCGGTGGCCGTCGCGGTGGCGGTGTTCGACGGCGTTGCGGTCGGTGTGTCGGAATCGGTCGCCGTCGCGGTCGGCGTGCTCGAGTGGGATGCCGTGGCCGTTGCCGTGGCGGTGTGCGACGGCGTTGCGGTCGGTGTGTCGGAATCGGTCGCCGTCGCCGTCGGCGTGGCCGTGTGGGATGCCGTGGCCGTCGCCGTGGCGGTGTGCGACGGCGTCACGGTCGCCGTGTCGGACGCAGTCGCCGTCGCGGTCGGTGTGGCCGTGTCGGGTGTCGTGGCCGTCGCTGTTGACGTGTTCGTCGCCGTCGCCGTTGCCGTCGGCGTGGCAGTCGCGGTCGCCTGCGGCGGCGTGTGCGTATCGGTCGGCTCCGGCATCGAGGCATGGAACGTGATGGCGACGTCGTTGCCGGTGCCGGTGCCGTTCACCGCGGTGCCGGTGAAGGCGTAGTCGATGCTGTAGGGCGGGGCGCCGGGTCCGGCATCGACCGCGGCGAAGGTGCCGACGACCGCATCGGACGCGTCGTTCGCGATCAGCAGGAACGTCACCGGCTCCGGCAGCGTGACCGGTGCATTGTGCACCGACAGGGTGAGCCGGGCGTTGGTGAGGGTCACCGTGCCGGTGACATTGAGCAGATCGGCGCTGGCGGTCGCGAAGTCGACGTCGGCGGCGAGCGTCCCCTGGATGCCGGCGGCGCCGATGCTGAGGTTGCGCGAGTTGAAGGTCGCGGTGCTGTCGTCGTCGCCGGGTGCGAACGTGCCGCGCACGGCGATGCGGCCTTCCAGGTGGGTGGAGCCCTTGAGCAGGCCGCCGACCGGCACCGTGAGTGTCGCGTTCTCGTCGGCGCCGACCCAGCTGTGCGGCAGGCCGGCATTGACGCCGCTCGTGTACCACAGCGTGCCGCTAGTCCAGTTGAGGTATGCGACGTTGAGGAAGTCGGTCCTGTCGGTTTTGATCAGCCCGCCGGTGAGATGGATCTTGATCGCGCTGGCCGGCGGCGCGGGCATGGGAAACGCGCCGAGCATGCCGTCGACCTCGACGATGCCCTTGGGATGTACGGTCAGGATGGCGCCGTTGCTGCCGCCGATTCCGACGATCATCCGCGGCGCCGTGATCCTCGCCGGCGCGCTGTCCGCGCCGTCCTCCAGGCCGACCGTGACGGAGCCCTCGCCGCCGTACGCGCCGACCTGAATCTCACCGGCGCTGCCGGCCTGTCCGCCGTTGGCGAGCGTGAGGGTCCCGTGGCCGTCGGACGAATGGCCGATCACGAGATCGCTGCCGGCGTTCAGGGAGGATCCCGCACCGTCGATGCTGACGTGCCCGTCGGTGGTGAACGTCCCGGCAAAGGTCCGCCCGACGAAGATGCTGCCGGTGCTCTCGACCGTGCCGCCGTCCGCGATGGCGAGGGTACCGACGCCGCTGGCACCGATCTCGATGATCTCGGAGCTGGTGAGCAGCGAACCGGCGCCGGTGATCGTGGCGCCGCCCTCGCCGCCGTTGTGGGCGCCGATGTAGGTTCCCAGCAGGCTGCTCACCACCCCGCCGCCGCTGACGGTGAGTGTGCCGCGACCGGCCAGATTGGACCCGACGAGGTTGTTGCCGACGGCGAGGGTGCCGGTGGTTGCGGCCAGCGTCGCGCCGCTGTCGACGTTCACCACGCCGATGCCGCCCTGCGTGCCGATGTTGATCGCGCCGCCGGTCGCCGACGCCTGATTGGTGAGGGTGAGCGTGCCGTTCGCGGAGGGGCCGGTCGTCGTCTGGTAGCGCTCCCAGCCGACGTACAGTCCGACGGCGCCCGCAAACGAGGAGCCCTCGCCGTCGACGCTGACCACGCCGGCGCCACCGCGGCTGCCGACGTAGGCGCTCGATCCGCTGTGCACCATCCCGCCGCCGGTGACGGTGATCGCGCCGTGACTCTCCTGACCGGTGGTGGCGCTGTAGCGCCGCCACCCGACGATGAGGTTGCCGCTGACGGTGCGCATGGTGGCATCATCGACGGCGACGGTCCCGGTGGCGCCATCGGTGCCCACCGCGAGGTTGCCGGATGACGAGATCAGTCCCTCGTGCGATGCCGTGACGGACGCCTCGCTCGGGTGGAACGTGCTCGCGATGACGGTGCCGCCGAGCCCGAAGTACATGGTGTTCCCGGTGACGGGCATGATCAGCGTCAGCGAGGTGTCCGGATCGCGCACCGCGAGGGCACTCCTGCCGCCGTTGAGACCAAAGACGATCGAGCCTCCGGTGTTCGAGGCGTTCGCACCATTGATCAGCCTGAGCGTCGGCAGCGCCGGCGCGCCGGGCACTCCGGAGATCGCCCACGCATTCGCGATCGTCAGTGTCGTCGGCGGGGATGGGGTGGTCGAGGTCAACGTGCCGACCGTCGGCCGGAACACGCCGCCGGTGATCTCGAGCGTCCCGTCGGTGAAGTTCAGCGCCGAGGCATAGCCCGCCTGACCGGCCGCCGCGCTGCCGGAGACGAGCGCGGGAATCGAGAGCGTGCCGCCGCCGAGGTCGACGGTATCGGTCTGGAGCGCCGTCGCGCCAAGGCTCAGCGTCAGCGCGCCGTCCGCGACCTGCAGGGTGTCCACGGTGGCGTTGGCCTCGCAGGTCACCGTGTACGCATCGTCGAGCGCGAAGACCGCGGTGTCGACCACGGTCGGCGGTCCCGCCGGGGTCCAGTTGCTGCCCGTCTGCCAGGATCCGCCCGCGACGTTGCTCCAGGTGAAGGTCGTGGCCGCAATCGGCGCGCTTTCGAACTTGATCTCCGACAAGCCGACGATCTCGTTCGCCGCACCGCTCCACGCGCTGTCGATCTTCAGATAGACCTGACGGACGTTCGTCGCGCCGCTGAGCGCGAACGTCTGCGTCGGTGTCGTCAGGCCGGATGCCTGGGCGAGCGTGCTGGTGGCGAGGATCTGGGTGAAGCCGGTGAGGTCATACGTCGCCGGCGGATTGGCGGCGTCCGCCGCGCTGGGGGCGGTGGCGGACGCATACAGCTCGAACTCCCGGATGCCCCGACCCGGAAGGCTCGTCTGATGCATCTGCCAGAGATAGACGCTCGACAGGTCGTAGTTCGCGCCGAGGTCGAAGACGACATACTGACTCGCGACCGGCGGCGCGGCGCCGGCGATGCCCTGTCCCTGCCCGGCGGCCCACATGCCGGCGGCACTGCTGTCTCGCGCGTGCGTGTAGGTCGACACATCGCCGGACGCGGTGTTCAGCCCCGAGTTGTTGATCAGATTGACCGGCGCCTGCAGGCTTTCGAAGTAGGTGCTCGCGAACGCCTGCGTCGGCGTGATCACCGCCGCCGGCACGGCACGCGGCGCGCACAGCATGGCGGCGCCAAGTGCCAGACAGCACTGCGCGAGTGCCGCCGCGCCGAGACGCGCCCGCGGCGTCCGCGCCGGCGTCGCCGCGGCGCGCCCCCGCCGCTCGCCGCCCGCCCGTCGCGGGGCGATGCCGCGCGCCGATGCAGCGGTCATCGCCGAAGGCAGCCACCGCCGTTTGCGGCCGGCAGCGGTCGGGTGCAGGGCCGCCTGGTCGGCGCAGTGCTCCGCGCTGCGCGGTGTGGCTGGCGGCAGAGACCAAGGGAGGATCAATCGAAACGCTGACATCGGCATGGTAGGCGTCCGCAGTGGTGGGGGCCGCCGTGGATCATCAGGCGGCACCGGCGGCCGCGTGCCGCGATTCGCAGCGGCAGCGGTGAAAGGAGGGGACACACGCGTCGGCGCACTTCGGCGACGTTCTGCGGGGTGATGACTTCGGAAGGGAAGAAAAAGTCGATAATCGGCAATAGCGCTCGACAAGCTGCGCGATCCGCGACAGGGCGGACCCGCACCGCACGCCGCGCCGAGTCGCCCGTACGTCGGCTCGTCGCGCCACGCGGCGGCGTGCGCGGTGATCCACCGGCGCCGGACGGAATCTGGGAACGGCTGGCGCTCGCCGCCGCGGCGGTTGATCCCGCCGCCGCACTTCGGCGCGCATTGACCATCCTCGCGTCGCTCTACCGCGCCGACCGCGCGTGGCTTGGGCGCTACAACGCGGCGCTGACCCACTTCTGGGGTGACAGCGAGTACGTGCACGCTGCCGTCGCCTCCCATTTGGAGCAGATGCAGGCCGTCCCGGTGGAGGTGATCACCGACGCGCACCGGACGTTCCTCCGCGGCGAAATGGTGCACATTCCCGACATTGAACGGCTGCCGCGCCGGAGCCGCGGGTTGCAGGCGGAATTACGCCGGCAGGGCGTGCGCTCGACCGTCGCCTGCCCGCTCGTTCACGATGACGCGCTGATCGGCTTCTTCGGGTTCGACGCCGTGCGCGCGGCGGCCGACTGGACGCCGGCGGATCTCGACCGGCTGCCCGCGTTCGGCAGATTGCTCGCCGCCTTGCTGCACCGGAAGCTCACCGCCGATCCGCCCGCCGACCTGCCCGCCACGGCGCCTGGCGCGGTCTATGTCACCGAGCAAACCGGCCGCCGCGCGCTGCCGCTCGATGGCGTCCTCTTCATTCAAGCCGACGGCGACTACAGCCGCGTGCACATGGACGATGGGCGCCGCTATCTGGAGCTGCGCAGCCTGCGGACCTGGATCGCGCAACTGCCTCGCGAGCGCTTCCTGCGCGTCCATCAGAGCTATCTCGTCAACGGCACGCGCATCGCCCGTCTCGACCGTGGCCCGCGCTGGACGCTGTATCTGCACGGCACCGAGCGACCGATCCCCGTCGGGCGCACCTTCCGCCACGCGCTGCGCCTCCACATGGGGTTCTGACACCGTCCACCGGGCCAAAGCCGCCATCCGGCGGGACGCAACGGCGCCAGACCGGACGGTACTGGAGGGCGCCCGCGCGTGTGAAGCAATGCCGGATGCCGGCATTCGACACACGCATCTCTTTCCCGGGCCCCTCTCCCCACCAGGGGAGAGGCGATTTCGGAGCGCCGGGCAGGGTGAGGGGCGTCCGACAACTCCAGCGTGAGCGACGGGCCGCGCGCGCAGCGCGCGGCCGAGCCAGAGCCCGCCCGTGCCGCCTCAGCTGCCCGGCCACCAGCGCCGGCGCCGCGCGAAGGCCAGCCCACTCGCGGCGACCAGCAGGCCGACGGCGACGACCAGGCTGGTAGGTGTCGCGGCCGGTACCGGCTCCCTCGGCACGCAGCTCCCGCCCTCCGTGCACATGCTGTTCGCCAGGTGCGTGACGTTCTCGAAATCGAGACACGACTCGGCCAGACAGCCGACTGCACAACCAATCGGAATCCCGTCGATGACGGTCGATGCGCCGGCGTCGACGCATTGGGGTCCGGCCAGGCATCCCTCGCACTGGCAGCAGCCGCCGGACGCGGCACACTCGCTGCCGGCGCACTGGCCGTCGCAGAACCGGCTCGACGAAGCATCCGGCCCGGCACAACAATCGAAACCGAGATTGAAGGTGCTGATGGTCGAGAGATGGCCGCTGCATGCCCCCGCCGCCACCGGCTGCTGACAACAGGCTTCCAGCGCGGGATCGAAGGGCTGCTCGCTGCCCTGTTCACCGCAACAGCCGGCCACGGCGAGATCGATCGCTTCCTCATTGCACTCGCATGGCGCGCCGGCGTCCACGATTGCGCCCTTGCAGCAGCCCTGCAAGCCGAGCGTGAACGGGCGCCCGTTGCAGCACCCCTGATCCTGCCCGAGCACGACGCCGCCGCAGCGCACCTCGGCGCACTCGCATTCCCCGTTCGCGGCCTGCGATTCCTGCTGGATCGGCGCGACGCTCGCATCGGGACAGAGGAGGGCGAGCGTGACTGCTATCCTGCTGAACGTATCGGGACTCGCGACGCATCGCTGCCCGGCCGGGCACTGCCCCCCGCACTGCGGCGCCGTCGCTTCTCCGCACGGAGGCGGTGCCGGTCCCGCCGCCGCCGGTCCGGCCGCCGCGGCGATGGTCAGCGACAACACCGCGACCCGCAGGATCAACCACGAGACGCCCCGACGACCGCTCAGCCCCGTTCGTTCCATGACACCTCCCGCCGGTAACGAACCGGCCCGCCGCGCAGGCGTGTATTGCGGACGCCGTTCCCGCGTCAACCGCCGCCGCCGCCGGCACGCCGTCCGCGTGCCGTACACGTACTCGTACACGTCTCTGCCGCACGGAGGCCTTTCGGTAGGCCCACGTCGTGTACGTGTACGAGTACGAGTCCGTGTACGGTCGGGAGCCGGTGGACGGCGGGACGGCGGCACATGGTGGGCAGCGCGCGTTGGCGATCTGTGCCGCGCCGCGATAGCGCTGAGGCATGAATGCCCTGCGCGCTGTCCTCCTGGCCGCCGTTCTCGCCCTCGTCGCGCCGCCGTCCGTGCCGGCACTCCAGTGCGCCGGCGATTGCGGCGGCGACGGACCGGTGAGCGTCGATGAGCTGACCACGCTGGTCGCCATCGCGCTGGAACGCATGCCGGCGTCGGCCTGCGTCGCCGGCGACCTCGACGGCGACGGCATGGTGAGCGTCGACGAGATCCTCGCCGCCGTGCGCATCGCGCTCACCGGCTGCCCGGTGTCCGGCCTCGACACGGCGGCGCTCGCCGGCTGCGATCCGCTCGACGAGCCCTGCATGCTGCCGTGGCCGAGCGACTACTTCACCGTCGCCGACCCGGCGACCGCGACCGGGCGCCGCCTGGCGCTGGTGCGCGAGTCGCTGCCGGCGAACACCGCCGGCGTGCACATCGATCCGACCGACCAGAATCGCGCCGACGGCTGGAGCCCGGGCGCGGCGATGCTCGTCCAGTTCGACGGCCTCGATCCGACGCGCTCGAACCTGCCCGGTCTCACCGACGCGCAACGCTCGCTCGATGCCGACGCGCCAATCGTGGTGCTCGACGCGACCACCGGCGAGCGGCACCCGTACTGGGCCGAGCTCGACGCGCTCGCCGACCCGGGCGAGACGCCGCTGCTGATGCTGCGGCCGAGCCGCAACTTCCCCGACGGCCATCGCATCGTCGTCGGCCTGCGCGGGCTGGTCGACGCGGCCGGCGTGCCGCTCGCGCCGGCCCCGGCGTTCGTCGCCTACCGCGACCGCCAGCGCACCACCGACGCGCAGTTCGAGGCGCGCCGGCCGGCGATGGAGCGCCTCTTTGCCGATCTCGCCGCCGTGGGCGTGGCGCGCGACGAGCTGCAGCTCGCCTGGGAGTTCACCATCGCCAGCACGGAGAGCCTCACCGGACGGATGCTCGCGATGCGCGACGACGCGTTCGCCGCGCTCGGCGATGCCGCCCCGGCGTTCACCGTCGACACGGTCACCGAGAACCCGAACCAGCTCACGCGCCGGCGCATCGAAGGCACGTTCACGCTGCCGCTTTATCTCACCAACGACGGCGCGCCCGGTGGACGGCTGGTGCTCGACGCCGCCGGCCGCCCGCAGCGCCAGGAGGGCGTGTTCACGGCACGCTATACCTGCAATCTGCCGCCGGCGTCGGAGACCGCGCCGGCGCGCCTGGCGCTGTACGGCCACGGGCTCCTCGGCAGCCGCGGCGAGGTGAACGGCAGCCTGACACGGCGCATGGCGGCCGACTTCAACGTCGCGTACTGCGCCACCGACTGGTACGGCATGGCGGGCGAGGACGTCGTCGTCGCCGTCATGGCGCTCCAGGACCTGTCCGCCTTCCCCGCCATGCCCGACCGCATGCAGCAGGGCCTGCTCGCGTTCCTCTTCCTCGGCCGGCTGATGGTGCACGCCGACGGTTTCAGCAGTCACGAGGCCTTCCGCTTCGACGGCCAGCCGGCGCTGGCGACCGACGCGCTGTATTTCGACGGCAACAGCCAGGGCGCGATCCTCGGCGGGGCGCTCGCCGCCGTCGCGCAGGACTTCACGCGCGCCGTGCTCGGCGAGGCGGGCATGAACTACTCCCTGCTGCTCGATCGCAGCGTCGACTTCGATCAGTACCTCGAGCTGGTGTACGCGCCGTCCTACCCGAACCGCTACGATCGCCTCATCGGCATCATGGTCGCGCAGCTGCTGTGGGATCGCGGCGAGACGAACGGCTATGCGAATCACGTCACCCGCGATCCGCTGCCCGACACGCCGGTACACGACGTGCTGCTGCTCGGCGCGCTCGGCGATCACCAGGTGAGCGAGTATGCGCTGCGCGTCCAGGCAGCGACGATGGGCGTGCCGGCGCACCTGCCGATCGCCGCGCCGGACCGCGTCGTCGAGACCGATCCCGGCTGGCTGCTGGAGCCGATCGCGTATCCGCACACCGGCTCGGCGTTCTACCTGTGGGACACCGGCTCGCCGTCCTCGCCGCTCGCCAACCTGCCGCCGCGCGAGGGCCACGATCCGCACGACGACACGCCGAACATCCCCGAGGTGCGCGCGCTGAAGAGCGAGTTCTGGCAGCCCGGCGGCGCGATCGAGAACCCCTGCGGCGACGGCCCGTGCACGGCCCCCGTGCCGCCGGAGAACCAGGACTGATTCAACGCGGAGCCGCGGAGACGCGGAGCCGGCTCGCTAGCCCGACGCCTCCGCGTCTCCGCGGCTCCGCGTGAGACACTCGGGCTCGGGGACGCCGTCGCGGTAGAGCACCGGCTGCGTCGCGTACGGCGAGATGCGCGCGCCGGGCGGGACGATGCCGACGAGGTTCAGCGGGTCGGCGGCGACGAGGCGGATGACATCGCCGCGTGCCGGACGGCGGCGCACGCTGCGCAGCGTGTCGACCGCTTCGGGCAGCGCGAACTGCTCGCCGGTGAGGCCGTCGACGAAGCGGCCGCCGCGGATCTCGCCACGCGCCTCGAGGCGGCGCAGCGCGGCGAGCAGCAGGCGCCACGGCGGCAGGCAGCGCTCGCGCGCGAGCAGGTCGCGGAACACGACGCCCCAGCGCAGCAGCAGGCGGCGCGCGGCGCGCTCGACGGCGTCGTCGTCGAGTGCTGCCGGAGCGGCGCCGTCGCGCAGCAGCGCCCAGCGGCCGACCGGCATCAACCGGCGCGCCGCGCCGCCCGCGACGGCGCGCAGATGTGTGCCGCGCCCGCCGGCGCGCGCCTGCGCCGGTGCGAGCAGCGCGCGCAGCCCGGCGATGCCGTCGCCGGTGACAAGCCCGCAGGCGACGAGCTCCCAGAGCGCCTCCTCGACGGCGCGCGGCGGCTGCGCGAGCGTGCGCGCGAGGTCGGTGAGAAAGGCCGCGCCGCGGGTGTGCAGGTGCGCGGCGACCGCCTGGGCGAGCGGCGTGCGCGCGGCGAGCATGGCATCGGGCTCGGCGAGCGGGACGAGCAGATCGGGCAGGTCGGCGCGCAGGGCAAAGGCGAGCGGCGCGCTGCGCGTCGGCGCCGGCTGGCGGCGCGCCGCATCGCCGCCGTCGGTGTCGGCGGGCAGCGCGGGAGTCAGACGGCCCCACGCGACCTCGCCGGCGAGACAGAGGGCTTCGAGGTCATCGGCGTCGTAACCGGCGATGCGTGCCGGCAGGATGTCCTGCTCCCAGGCCGGGCCGGGGAGCTCGAGCCCCTGCAGCTGGCCGATCACGAGGCGCAGGCCGTCGCGGCCGCGCAGCTGCGTGCCGGGCTCGACGTGCTGCCAGACGAACAGGAAGCGCTGGAAGTCGGCGGGTGCGACGGGCTGGATCTCGGCGCGCAGGCGCCCGAGCGTCAGCCGGTGGATGCGGGCGAGCAGGCCGCGGTCGCACCATTCGGTGCTCGCCGCGCCGGGCGTGAAGCGGCCGCGCAGCACGCTGCCCTCGCCTTCGAGCTGCTGCAGCGCGCCGTCGACGGCGTCCGCGTCGTAGCCGAGACGCGCCGCGAGCTCGTCGGCGGTCGTCGGCCCGAGACACGACATCCAGCCCCGCACGACGTCGAGCAGCTCGGGCTCGGGACGCTCCGCTGCGACGAGCAGCGTGCGCACGTGCGAGCCACGCGGCCTCCGTTCAACGGGCGCCGAGGGACCGGCGCCCTCCAGGAGACGGATGCGGCCCTGCCGCCTGAGCTCGGCGATCCACTCGCTCCAGGGTGTGGCCTCGTCCTCTGGCAGGGCGCCGAGGGTGAGGAGCGCATCGTGCACCTCGTCGGCGTCGCGCGGGGCGGGCCAGGCCTGCTCGCACACGGTGGCGATCGCGGCGGCGTCGAGCGCGCCGACGCCGGCGGCGAGGTCGGGGTCGACGCGGCGCAGCGCGACGGCGCGCGCGCGGCGTTCCTCGAGCGGCGCGTCGTCGAGGAACGCGTAGGGGTTCGCGTTGAGGAGCTCGTGCGACATCGGCGACGGCCCGGCGGTGTCGACGGCGACGGTGCGCAGCGCGCCGCGCTCGAGTTGCGCGACGATGGCGAGCGCGCCGTCGAGGTCCATCGCCTCGTGCAGGCAGTCGTCGAGCGTCTCGTCGACCAGCGGGTGGTCGGGCGGCTCGATCGGGCCGGCGTGGTTGTCGCCGCATGCGACCTGCGCCGGGAAGACGGCGGCGAGGAGATCCTCGGCGCGCATGCGCTGCAGCGCGATCGGCACGCGCCGGCCGCCGCGCGCGCGCTCGAGCGCCAGGGCGCGGGTCGCGTTCCAGCGCCAGCGCGTGCCGAACATCGGCGCCGCGAGCACCGCCTGGACGAGATCGTCGCGCAGGCGGTGGCTGCGCAGCATGCCGAACACGCTCTCGAGCGGGAAGCTGTGCTGCTCGCCCAGTGAGAGCACGACGCCGTCGTCGGTCGCCGCCGCCTGCAGCTCGAAATCGAAGCCGACGCAGAAGCGCTTGCGCAGCGCATAGCCGAGCGCGCGCGTGATGCGGCCGCCGAACGGCGCGTGCAGGACGAGCTGCATGCCGCCGGCCTCGTCGAAGAAGCGCTCGGCGACGACGGTGTCGGTCGTCGGCACGCAGCCGAGCGTCGCCAGCGTGCCGCGCACGTAGGCGACGAGCTGCTCGGCGCCGCCGAGATCGACGCGCGTCTCGGCCATGAGCCAGCGCGCCGCCGCGGCGGGATCGCCGGCGCGCGCGGCGATGTCGCGGCGCAGTGCCGCCACGGCTTCCGACAGTTCCGGCGTGCGCGCCGGCGACTCGCCGAGCCAGAACGGCATGCTCGGCGGCGCGCCTGCGGCGTCGACGACGCGCACGCGGCCGGTTTCGACGCGGCGGATGCGCCAGGCGTGGTGGCCGAGCTGGAAGACGTCGCCGGCGAGGCTCTCGATCGCGAAGTCCTCGTTCACGGTGCCGAGGCGTGCGCCGGAGGTGTCCTCGACGACGTCGTAGTCGGCGGTGTCGGGAATTGCGCCGCCGCCGGTGATCGCCGTCAGCCGGGCGCCGCGGCGCGGGCGCACGACGCCGTGTACGCGGTCGAGGTGCAGGTACGCGCCGCGCCGGCCGCGGCGCGTCGCGACGCCGTCGGCGAGCATGGCGAGCACGGCATCGAACGTCGCGCGCGGCAGCGCGCGGTACGGGTACGCGCGGCGCACCAGCGCCCACAGCGCCTCGATGGCGATCGCGCCCTCGCCGACGGCGATCGCGACGAGCTGCTGGGCGAGGACGTCACGCGCGTTCTCGGGGACGCGCACGGCGTCGAGCCCGCCCTGCTCGACGGCGCGCACCGCGGCGGCGCACTGCAGGAGCTCGTCGCGGGTGAGCGGAAAGAGCACGCCGCGCGGCACGGCGCCGAGCGAGTGGCCGGCGCGGCCGACGCGCTGCAGCAGCGTCGCCAGGGCGCGCGGCGCGCCGAGGTGGCAGACGAGGTCGACGTGGCCGACGTCGATGCCGAGCTCGAGCGATGCGGTGGCGACCACCACCGGCAGCGTACCGGCCTTGAGGCCGGCCTCGACGGCGAGGCGCCGCTCGCGCGCCATGCTGCCGTGATGCGCGCCGACCTGGTCGCGGCCGAGGCGTTCGCCGAGCGCGTGCGCGATGCGTTCGACGAGGCGGCGGGTGTGGACGAAGACCAGGGTCGTGCGGTGGGCGCGCACCAGCGCCGCGATGCGGTCGACGATCGCCGCCTGCTGCGTGTGCGTCGCGACGCCGCCGAGCTCGTCATCCGGCGTCTCGACGCGCAGCTCGAGCGCGCGGCGGTGGCCGGCATCGACGATCGCGCAGCGCGGCGTGCCATCGGCCGCACAGCGCCCGGCGCCGACCAGCAGGCGGGCGATGGTCTCGATCGGCCGCTGCGTGGCCGAGAGCCCGATGCGCTGCACTCCGCCGCCGGCGAGCGCGTCGAGGCGCTCGACGGAGAGCGCGAGCTGGCTGCCGCGCTTGTCGCCGGCGACGGCGTGGATCTCGTCGACGATCAGCGTGCGCGCGGCGGCGAGCAGCGCGCGGCTGCCGGCGGCGGTGAGCAGGATGTAGAGCGATTCCGGCGTGGTGATCAGGATGTGCGGCGGGCGGCGCGCCTGCAGCGCGCGCTCGCGCACCGGCGTGTCGCCGGTACGCACGGCGACGCGCAGCTCGGGCAGCGGCGTGCCGGCCGCCGCGGCGCGCGCCGCGATGGCGGCGAGCGGGCCGCGCAGATTGCGCTCGACGTCGTTGCCGAGCGCCTTGAGCGGCGAGACGTAGACGACGTGGATCGTGTCGCTCAGCGTGCCGGCGAGGGCGCGGCGGACGAGATCGTCGATCGCCCACAGGAACGCGGCGAGCGTCTTGCCCGAGCCGGTCGGCGCGGCGATCAGCGTATCCTGTCCGGCGGCGATGGCCGGCCAGCCCGCCGCCTGCGCCGCCGTCGGCGCGGCGAAGTGCTCACCGAACCAGCCGCCGACGAGGGGATGAAACGCGACCACGCGTCGGCTCTAGCGCGCGCGGCGCGGTGTGGCCATCCCTCGAACGGCGGCGTCCGTGCGGCCGGCACGCCCGTCCTGCATCCGGCCTGCCGCATATCGCGTCTGGCGTATGGCAGATGGTCGGAGCGCTCTCGCCAGACACCACACGCCAGCCGCCAGCCGCGCCAGATGGCGGCCGATCAGCCGCCGGTGCGGGCGGCGGGCGCGGAGGTGGCGAGGACGCCGGGAGCGCGCGGCGGGGCGGGCAGCTCCCTGCCGGCGAGGCGGGCGTTGAGCGCCGGGGCGAGCAGACGCAGCACGCTGACCGACAGGGCGCTGGTGAATTCGTACTTGCTCGCGTCCTGGCCGGGGACGAAGGCGGTGATGACGCCGAAGTAGCGGTCGCCGACGTAGAACGCGAACGTCGCGGTGCGGCTCACGGCGCGCGACGACTTCACCCAGCCGCCGCGCCCGAAGGTCTTGAAGCGGTTGTCGCCCGAGCCGGTCTTGCCGCCGGTGAGGACCGGCTTGCCGGTCTCGTCGCGGAACGCGCCGGCGAGACGGCGGGCGGTCCCGCCGGTGACGACGCCGGACAGGACGCCGCGCAGCGCGCGCGCCACCTCGGGGGCCATCACCCGTTCACCGCGGTCGGTGCGCGGCACCATGATCGTCTCGTACGGCGTGCCCTCGCCCCAGTGCAGGCGGGTGACGCGATGCATCGGCAGGCGGACGCCGTCGTTGGCGATGATGCCCATGAGCTCGGCAAGTGCCGCGGGCCGGTCGGACGAGCCGCCGATCGCGGTGGCATACGAGGGCACGAGGCGCTCGAACGGGAAGCCGAGGCGCTGCCAGTACGGCGTCATGCGCTCGAACGCGTCGCGCTCGATGTAGGTGCGCAGGCGGGTCTGCTGGGCGCGGCGCGCCTTGGGGCGGAACAGCCACTGCGAGACGGTGTCGCGCGCCGGCGCGCTGCGCTCGAGGAGGGCGTCCCAGTTCGTGCCCGGCTCGTGCACGAGCTCACCGACCAGCCACACCTCGAGCGGATGGCGGCCGAGAAGATAGCCGTAGTCGAGCAGCGTCAGGTGCGCGCCGCCGTAGCCGCGCACGAGACGCTGCACGCGCCTGGCGTCGACCACCACGCCCTGCGACCGCAGCCACTGGCCGAGCTGCTCGGGCGTGGTGCCGATCTTCCAGGCGTAGAAGAGGGTTGCGAGGTGGCGGTCGGAGCTCGCCCGCGAGCCGAGCAGCTTGTCGATCGCCGCATCGGGCGTCAGGCCCTGATAGCGGCGGTAGGCGCGGGCGAGGATCTGGCGCGCCTCGTCGTCGGCGAGCTCGCTGATGATGCGGGTGCGGTCGGGATACGCGGGATCGTCGAGCAGCGCCTCGGCGTCGTAGGGCAGGCGGGCGCGGTGGTAGCGGACGAGGTCGCGCATGATGCGGATGAACACCAGGTTGTGCGAGATGCGCAGCGCGTCGCGCACCGGCAGGCGGTCGGTGCCCGCGCGGCTGAAGTTCGAGAACACGTGCTGGCCGCCGCCGGTGAAGAACGTCTCGCCGGCGCCGGTCCAGTACTTGCGGGCCAGCGCCGCGTCGAGCAGCGCCTCGAGCGGCAGGTCGGGCGTCTTCGCCAGCTGCTCGGCGGTCCAGGCGGTGAGCGGGTCGGTCTGCTTGTCGCGTGCCAGCGCGCGCAGCTCCTCGACCGGCCGGCCGGCGAGCTCCTGGCGCAGCAGGGCGATCACCTCGAGGTAGTGCGCCAGCGTGCGCAGCTTCGCGGTGCTGCCGAGGTCGAGCTTGACGCCGCCGTTGATGTCGAACGGGCGGTCGAGGTTGTCGGCGTTGACGCGCAGCAGGTTGCCCTGCGGCGTGCGCTCGAAGAGCATCAGGCTGTAGACGACCTGGGCGGGATCGGCGCTGCGCAGGAGGCGCTCGCCGGTGAGGCCGTTGCGGCGCACGAAGTCCTTGTCGGCGAGCTGCTCGAACAGGCGCTCGACCTCGGCCTGCAGCGGCAGGTCGATCGTCCCCTCGGCCGTGAGGTGCAGGCGGTCGAGCTCGTAGAAGCTCGGCAGTCCGAGCCACTGCAGCAGCGTCGTGCGGATCGCGTTCGGCGCCTTCTTGCGCGCGTACGGCAGCGGCGGCGCGACCGGGGCGCGGGCGAGAAACTGCAGCGAGGCTTCCTGCACCGCGGCGGCGAACGCGGGTTCGATCACGCCGTTGCGCGCCAGCAGCCGGGTGTACTCGTTCACCTTCTCGTTCAGCCCGGCGCGGTCGCGCTGCAGGTAATGGCTCGGGGCGCGCAGCGCGATGAGAAGCGCCAGGGTGTGCTTGTAGGCGCTGGCGCGGGTGTCGGGATCGTCGCTGGCGAGGCTCGCCTTGACGTCGGCGAGATCGAGCCCGAACCAGGCGTAGAGCCCGGTGCCGAGGCCGTAGATCTCGCCGTAGCCCGGGGCGGCGGCGAGCGGCGCGGTATTGAAGTAGTCGACGATGATCTCGCGCCGCCAGTCGCTGGTATCGGCGCCGTCGCGATACGCCTTGAGGCTCGCGCCGGTGACCTGGCGCAGCTTGTCGAGCGGCGAGTTCGTGCGGCCGCCGGGCGAGTGCCGGTACTTCTCGAGCTGGATCGCCAGCGTGCTGCCGCCCTGCACCGGCGTGCCGAAACCGAGCTTGCTGCCCGTATAGAGGACGCTCGCCTTGGCGAGCCGGTCCCATTCGATCGCCGGGTTGGCGCGCGGATCGACCGGCGCCAGCAGCTCGCGGTTTTCGATGAACAGCAGCGTCTGGACGAGCAGCGGCGGCACGTCGTCGAAGCCGCGGAACCAGCGCTGCGACCGGCTGGCATCGTAGAGCGGCGCGCCGAGCATGCCGCGCACGACCAGCCCGGGCACGACGGGTTCGTGGTACGGCGGGGCGATGCCGAGCCCGATCAGCCGCTCGAGCTCGGGCGAGATCACCGCCTGGCGCTCGACGCGAAAGCCGCGTTCCTCGAGGCGCGACTGGAAGACATCGAGCCGCGAATAGCCGAGCCGGTCGTCGAACGGGGCGCTGCGCGGGAAGACGATGCGCGGGCTCGGCCCCTCGCCGAGGGCATACGAGAGGCGGGCGGTGTAGCGCAGCAGCAGTCGCGACTGCAGCGCCGAGGTGGTCAGCTCGTAGCCGCAGAGAATGCCGAGCGTCAGCACCAGCCCGGCGGCGAGGAGCAGCAGCGCCGCGATCCGCCAGGCACGCCTCCGCGGCCGCCGGGTCAGCGCGTTGGAGACGCTTGGTGGGCGCGACGCTTCAGTAACGAGTACGTTCGCGCTCATCACCGTACATTGGCTTCGGCGCAACTATGCGGTGACGCAGTGCGCCACGCAAGTACCTTTTTTGCGCCATACGTGGCAGCGCGCGCTGCGCGCACGGCGCCGGGCCGAGGACGTCGGCGAGGGGCCGGAAGGCGGCGCCCGAGGCCGCTCGCCGGCCCCTCGTGCCCGTGTCCCCGGCCGCCGTGGCGGATTGGCAGCCGGCGTTGCCGCGCCGGCGCTCAGATCTGCGTGTCGACCGCTTCCTCGCGGTCGGTCGGCTCGGGGCGTTCTGCCAGCGGCAGCCAGTCGCGGGTGTGCTCGCCGATGTAGAGCTGGCGCGGCCGGCTGATCTTCTGCTCCGGGTCGCGGACCATCTCGGCCCACTGCGCCAGCCAGCCGGAGCAGCGCGGAATGGCGAACAGGACCGGGAACATGGTCATCGGGAAGCCCATCGCCTGGTAGATGATGCCGGAGTAGAAATCGACGTTCGGGTAGAGCTTGCGGCTGACGAAGTAGTCGTCCTGCAGCGCGATGCGCTCGAGCTCGAGGGCGATGTCGATCAGCGGATTCTTGCCCGTGACCTCGAACACCTCGTAGGCGAGCCGCTTGATGATCGTCCCGCGCGGATCGTAGTTGCGGTACACGCGGTGGCCGAAGCCCATCAGCTTGCCCTTGCCGGCCTTGAACTCCTTGATCGCGGTCGGAACCTTGTCGACCGAGCCGATCTCCTTGAGCATGCGGATGACCGCCTCGTTGGCGCCGCCGTGCAGCGGGCCGTAGAGCGCCGCGATGCCGGCGGCGACGGCCGAGTAGGGGTCGACCCGCGAGCTGCCGACCGAGCGGACGGCGTTGGTCGAGCAGTTCTGCTCGTGGTCGGCGTGCAGGATGAACAGCACGTCGAGCGCCCGCTCGAGCACCGGATTCGGGCGGTACTCGCGCTCGCCCATCTTGAAGAGCATCTGCAGGAAGTTGCCGGCGTAGCTGAGCTCGTTGTCGGGATAGACGTAGGGCAGGCCGCGCGTGCGGCGGAACGCGAACGCGGCGAGCGTCGGCAGCTTGCCGATCAGCCGGCGCGTCTGCAGCCGCCGCACCTCGATCTCGTCGACGTTCTTCGCCTCGGGATAGAACGTCGAGAGCGCGCCGACGGTGCTGACCAGCATGCCCATCGGGTGCGCGTCGTAGCGGAAGCCGTCCATGAACCGCTTCACGTTCTCGTGGATGAACGTGTGCACGGTGATGTTGTGGCGCCACATCTCGAAGCGCTTCACGTCGGGCAGCTCGCCCTTGACGATCAGGTACGCCGTCTCGAGGTAGTTGCTGTGCTCGGCGAGCTGCTCGATCGGGTAGCCGCGGTAGCGCAGGATGCCGCGGTCGCCATCGATGAACGTGATGCGGCTCTTGCAGGACGCGGTGTTGGTGAACGCCGGGTCGTACGACATCAGGCCGAAATCCTCGGCGTCGACCTTGATCTGGCGCAGGTCGGCGGCGCGGATGGCGCCGTGCTCGATCGGGAGCTCGTACTGCGTGCCGGTGCGATTGTCGGTGATCGTCAGCGTGTTCTTGGCCATGGCAGGACCTCCCCAGGCATCGGCGCCGGCCGGGCCGGCGTGTGACGGCCCTTAGTACCGGGGCACGTCGGCGCTCACAACCCGGTTCGCCGCCACGGGCGTCGACGCCGGCGCGCGCCGTGACGGCGCGAGCGAGCTCTACCCATCCGTCGCGATCTGTGGCCATGCTGTCGGCGTGGAGATGACCGACGCTCCCGGGACGACCGCTGCCACGGCGCGGCTGACCGCCAGTCCGGCGCGGCTGATCGTGCAGGCGATCGGCGGGCCGCGCCAGATCGCCGGCAAGCTGCGCCGCCTGGCGCGCACGCTGCGCCTCTACATCGATGGCGCCGAGATCGAGCGCCGCCTCGCGACGCTGCAGGCGAAGGGCTACATCCGCGCCCGGCCGACGCGCTGGCAGATCCTGTTCGGCGGCCTCGACATGCTGCGCTTCGTCATCGAGCCCGCCTCGCGCGACTACTACCGGCAGAAGGGCATCTCGTTCGGCTTCCACCAGCTGCTGCGCGTGCTCGACGATCCGGTCTCGATGATCGACCCGACCGGCTTCCTTTCCGACCGCGACACGATCGTCGGCCACGTGATGCAGGTCGTGCACCTCAATCCGATCTACGACCTGCAGCTCATCCAGATGTTCCCCGACGGCCTCGAGGACTTCGAACGGCAGGTGCAGGCGATGGTCGACGGCACGCACCCGCGCGCGCAGACGATCGGCGCCATCGTCGAGGATCCCGACTATCACCGCCGCCTGCTCGACTACGTGCGCCGCTTCCGCGCCGACCCGCTCACGCCGCCGCCGGTGCGCGAGGAGCAGACGCTGCGCGCCGACCCGCACTTCGCCGCCGCCGAACGCCAGTTCGCGACCCTCCCCGGTTTCATCGAGTACTGCCTGACCCTGCCGACCGACGTGCCGACGCTGTGGCGCCGCCTGCGGCGGGTGCAGGTCTATCCGTTCTGAGCTCAACGCGAAGGCGCGGAGACGCGAAGCCTCCGCGCCTTCGCGTCTTCGCGTTGAAAGGCATGCGATGACGACCCGATTCGGACTGTTCGTACCGCAGGGAGACGTACCGCCGGCGACCTTGCAGGGCGTGGCGCGGCAGGCGGAAGGCGCGGGGTTCGACTCGTTGTGGGTCTACGACCACCTCTACAACTACCCGTCCGCCGAGCGGCCGGAGGTGCTCGAGGCGTTCACCCTGCTCGGCCTGCTCGCCGGCTGGACCGAACGCATCCGGCTCGGGACGCTGGTGGCGTGCGACGGCTACCGCAACCCCGCGCTCACCGCGAAGATGGTCGCGACGCTCGACGTCCTGTCCGGCGGCCGGCTCGAGCTCGGCTACGGCGCCGGCTGGCACGCGGAGGAGACGCGCGGCTACGGCTACGCGTTCCCCGACGCGGCGACGCGCATCACGCGCATGGAGGAAGGGCTGGCGATCATCACCGCGCTCTGGGGCGGCGGCCCGGCGACGGTCGAGGGGACGCACTACCGCATCCGCGACGCGCGCTGCCTGCCGCGCCCCGTGCAGCAGCCACGCCCGCCGCTCACCATCGGCGGCGGCGGCGAACGCCTGCTGCTGCGCGCCGTGGCGCGGCATGCCGACGTCTGGAACTACTTCACGATCCCGCTGCCCGCGTACGACCACAAGCGCGCCGTGCTGCACCGCCACTGCGCCGAGCTCGGCCGCGATCCGGCGACGCTCGCGCAGTCGCTGATGGTGCCGCTGGTCACCGCGCCGCGCGAAAAGGACGTGCGCGACCAGCTCGAGGCGGCGCGGCGCCTGGGCGGCACGTTCGACTACGACGACCAGCTCGTGCAGGGAACGCCGGACATCGTCATCCCGCGCCTGCTCGACTACCAGCGCCGCGGCGTGTCGCTGTTCATCCTCGTCCTGCCCGATCCGACCGATCGCGCCCAGGTCGAGTTCGTCGCCGAACGCATCGTCGCGCAGATGACCTGACGGGCGGGGCGACGGTTACGCCCCGGACGGCGGGCCGGACGACCGTCCCCGGCTCCGTTTGCTGACGCCCCCACCGGCGCCACGCGGCCCGTTTTCCCCGTAGACGCTTCTCCGGCCGGCTGCTACGACGCACGCCCATTATGTCGTACGCTCAGACCGTTGTCCTTCGTTTGCTGCCCGCCGTTCCGTTCCTTCTCGGCCTCTGCCTGCTCGCCTCACCGGCCCGCGCCGGGCTCGCCTCCTGCCCGGGCGACTGCAACGGCAATGGCGAGGTGACCATCGACGAGCTGATCACCGGCGTGAACATTGCCCTCGGCAACGCCCCGGTATCGAACTGCCCGGCCTTCGATCGCAGCGGGGACGGTGAGGTGACCATCGACGACCTGATCGCCGCGGTGAACGCGGCGCTGACCGGCTGCCCGGCGGGGCCGACCGCGACGGCGACCGCCGATGCGCCGACGGCGACGGCGACGTCCGGCGTGCCGACCGCGACCGCGACGGTCATGCCGACGACGACGCCGACCGGCGTGCCGACCGGCACCGCGGTGGCCACGGCGACCGCCACCGCCATTCCGACCGGTACCGCCACCGCCACGGCGATTCCCACCGGCACGGTGACCGCGGTCACGCCGACCGCCACCGAGACGCCGGACGGGCCCGAGACGCCCACGCCGACGGCGACACCGACGAGCTCGCCGGAGCCCACCGAAACGATGATCGAGCCGCCCGCGCCAGCCGACCTGACCGTGGTCATCGACGGCGACGAGGTGCGCCTCGCCTGGACGCATCCCGACCCGGGCCTCGGCTATCCGCGGGCGCTGGTGATGCGCCGGCTGAACGCGCCGGTCACCGCCGACGACCCGCTCGCCGAGGTGGTCTTCGAGGGCGAGGCCAATACCGCCACGCATCCGCTTGCCGACCTGCTGCCCGACGTGCCCGAGGAGCCGCGCACGTATCATTACGCGGTGTTCGCCTGTCCGGCGGAGGGCGACTGCGGCGAACAGGCGGCACGGGCGACGCTGACGCCGACGCTTGCCGAGGCGCTGCGCGGCGGCGGCTACGTCATCCACTGGCGGCACGCCGCGGCGCCCGCGACCTGCGGCGTGCAGGACCGCGTCGGCTCGGACGTCCCCGAGTGGTGGAAGAGCTGCTTCGCGGACTGCGCGATGCCCGACGACGTCCTCGCCCGGCAGCTCGATGCCGACGGGCGCGCCGAGTCCGAGCGCATCGGCGCCGCCGTCGACCTGCTCGGCATCGGCATCGGGCGCGTGCTGTCGAGCGAGTTCTGCCGCAACGTGCAGACCGCCGAGCTGATGGATCTCGGCCCGCCGATCGAGCAGCTGCCGGAGATCACGTTCTTCGTCTACGACGAGTCGATGCGCTGCGCGAACTCGTACGCGCTGCTCGAGGAGGCGCCGCTGGCGGGGACGAACACCGCGATCGTCGGCCACGGCGGGTTCTCGACCGCCTGCCCGGTGCTCAACGATCTCGCCTGGGCCGAGGCGGGGATCTTCAAGCCGCACGACGGCGGCACGACGTTCGTGACGCGCGTGACCGAGGACGAGTGGGCGACCTTCCTGCCGCCGGGCCCGCAGGCGCTGACGGCGAGCGGCGATCCGTTCCATGTCCGCCTCACCTGGCTGAACGGCCCGGCGTACCCGTCGGTCGTGCTGCTGCGCCGGCTCAACGCGCCAGTCAGCGGACCGGGCGATCCCGACGCCGAGCTGCTCTTCGCCGGCGCGACGAACACCCTGCTCGATCCGCTGATCGGCCTGCTGCCGAACACGCCGGAGGAGCCGGCGGTGTATCACTACGCCGTCTTCGGCTGCGTCGGCCCGAGCTGCGAGCCGACCGGCAGCGCGACGATCTTCTCGCGGCCGGCGGAGTGACCGCACGCGGAGGCGCGGAGCGTTCCGCGCCTCCGCTGCGGATCAGTCCGACTTGTCCTTGAAGTTGCCCGGCACGTTCTTGCGCGCCGTGCCGCCGTAGACCGCCTCCCAGCACGTGCCGGTGCTGGTGACCAGCTGCACGTGCAGCGCCGGGTTGAGCGCGAACTGGCGGCTCGCGTCGACCGGCGCCGGCAGCGTCAGCCCGCTGCCCTTCGCCTTGACGAGCAGCTTGGCGCGCCCCCCGAGGCCGGACTTGAGCACCACGGTCGTGACGCCGTCGGCGTTGCCGTCGCTGTCCTTGAACTTGAAGCCGCGCTGGTTCGCCTTCCAGCACGGCCGCGAGCCGCAGATGCCGGCGGCGGGAATCTGCAGGCTCATCGCCAGCGTCGGCCCGTCGTAGACGCAGAGCGCGTAGTCGTCGGTCTCGTCCGGGCGGCCGAAGTCGGGCCGCAGGGCATCGCCACCGCTCCAGCGCCAGAGCACCTTGTCCGAGGCCGCATCGCGCAGCGCGAACAGCGACCGCGCGTGGACGAACGGGGCGACGCACCCGGTGCGCGGCGTGGCGAGGCAGAGCGGCGTCGCGGTCGGCGTCGGCGTGACCGTCGGCGTCTCGGTGGGCGTGCTGGTCGCGGTCGCCGTGACGCTCGCCGTCGGCGTCGCGGTGACCGTCGGCGTGACGGTCACCGTCGGCGTTGCGGTGCCGGTGGCCGTCGCGGTCCGCGTCGCGGTGCGCGTCGGAGTCGCCGAGAACGTCGGCGTCAGCGTCGGCGTCGCGGTGACCGTGGCCGAGGCGGTGAGCGTCGCCGTCGCGACCGGCGTGACGGTCCCCGTCGCCGTGCCGGTGCTCGTCGGGGTCTGCGTCGCGGTGTGCGTCGGCGGCGGCGTGTGCGTCGGCGTCGGCCCGACCTGCGCGGCGAACACGTGCAGCAGGCCGGCGCCGTAGGCGATCGCCTCGGGGTAGAACGTGCGCGCGTAGAGCTCGAGCAGGCTCTCGTTCGTCGTGTTCGCCTGGCCGTCGAAGACCAGCGGAATCACCGGGCCGCCATCGCCGCCGGTGTTCTCGATGTACGCCCCGCCGGTGTGGCGCGTCACGCCGCCCGGGCCGGTGTCGGTGCTGAGCAGCTCGTCGGGAATCCACCAGTCGTCGGCGCAGAGCAGATCGCAGCCCCAGTCGCCGATGCGGTCGATCTCGAAATGATCGTCGGTGAAGAAGCCGCCGCTCTCGAAGTGCAGCGACGGGAACATCTGCTTGAACAGGCTGCTCGGCTGCGCGCTCTCGGACTCGTGCAGCACCGCCTGGTAGACGGTCTTCTGGTAGACGAAGCCGGCGAGCTCGGCGACGAAGCCCTCGGGGGTCGGCGGGTTGGCGAACTTCGGCGTCACGGACGAGAAGTTCATCGCCGGATAGCGTGACGGACCGAAGCTCTCGAAATCGTCGCCGGTGGCGTGATCGTCGTCGTGCGTGTGCGCCGGCGACGTCATGTCCTGGATGAAGTGCAGCGCGCGGCCGAGGCGGTGGAACGCCGCATCGGTGCCGGTGAAGTTGCCGAGCAGGTAGGCGGCGACGGCTTCGTCGTACTGGGTGCGCGAGTTCGCCGTCGCCGGACCGGAGCCGAGCGCGAACCACGGCGCGGAGTTCGTTTCCGGGTTGTAGAAGTGGCCGAGCGAGCGGGTGAACGGCACGTCCTCCTGTTCGGCGCCGTTGCCGATCTCGATGCGGAACGCCGGCGTGTAGAAGGCGTTGCCGAGGATGTCGACCGACCAGTGCGCGAGGCCGCGGTGGACGACCGAGTTCTCGTGCGCGTGCAGCGGCGTGGCGGCGGCGAGGCCGCACGCGAGGAGGGCCGCGAGGACGACGCGCTTCACGGCTGCGCTCCGAGCGCGGTCAACCGCCGCGCCGCCATGGCGCCGACCGGCGTCGAGCGGTTGCTGGCGCGCCGCAGCGCCGCCTCGGCCTCGGCGCCGCCGAGGTCGGTCAGGCGCTCCACGGCCCACTCCGCGACGGTGCGGCTGCGCAGCTGCGCGAACTCGCCGAGCAGCTCGACCTGACGCGCCGGCGGCTGCCCGGCGAGCGCGCGCTCGGCCTTGCCGAGCAGCGCGTATGCCTTCCAGGCGCCGTCGGGGTCGGCGAGGATCGCATCGAGCCGCGCCGCGGCGGCCGGATCGCCGAACAGGCCGAGCGCGTACGTCGCGGTCTTCTGCACGCCGGGGTTGCCGACCTCGCTGGCCTCGAGCACCAGCGCGAGGCCGCGCTCGTCGCCGAGCAGGGCGAGCGCGCCGGCGGCGACGACGCGCACGCCGACGTCGTCGTGGTCGAGGAACGGCGCGATGGTCGCCACGTCCGCTGGCAGCCCGAGCCGGCCGAGCGCGGCCAGCGCGGTCTTGAGGACGCCGGTATCGGGGGTGCCGCGGGTCAGCGCGCGCAGGCGCGGCGCGGCACGGCGGTCGTTGAGGATGCGCAGCGCGGTGGCGGCACGGCGGCGGACGCGCACGTCGGCGTCGGCGGTCGCCTCGAGCAGCACGTCGAGGCTGTCGCGGTCGCGCAGCTCGGCGAGCATGCCACAGGCGAACACCCGCTCAGCCGGCGTGCCGCTGAGCGCCGCGTCGCGCAGCGCCGGGCGCGCCGCGGCGCGCTGCGCGACCACGGCGTCGGCAATCGCCGGCCGCTCGTGCGCCGGCGCCTGGGTCCAGGCGTGCACCAGCGTGCGCGGTGCGACACTGCGATAGTTCGGCGTCATCTGCGCCGCCGCCAGCGTGGCGGTCGTCGCCAGCACGGCCGCCACGGCCGCAGCCCCCCTGCAGATCTTCATGTGCGCGGTATTCCCCCGTTCCCCCGGACGCGCGCATCCGGGCATCAGCAGGTCGTACCCGCCGGTGTGATCAAGAGGCAAGATGATTCTCACCGGCAAAGCGCTGCTTCGCGACATGGAAGGCGGTCGTGTGCGACCGGTGGAGGGCGCGGCTCCCGCCGCGCCGCGGACGGACGTTGCCTGTCGCATGAGGCAACGCGCGTCCGCGGCCGCGCGGAAACGCGGCCCCCCAAGTGGTGTGATCACGCGGCGTATCGCGAGGCGAGAGCGCCGCTGGTGTGCGACCGGTGGAGGGCGCGGCTCCCGCCGCGCCGCGGACGGACGTTGCC
>CBFGUK010000055.1:0-25290 GCA_965651925.1 uncultured bacterium
ACTCTCTCCCCCTTCGCTCGAAACCACTTTCTTTCACACGCCCGGCGCCCTCCAGAGGATCCACGAGGGGCTTCACACGCCTTACGCCGAAGAGCGTCCGAGCAGTGGCCGGTCACTGGTCACCGGTCACTGGTCACCGGTCACCGGTCACCGGGTCCCGCCCGTTGGTGGTGCTGGCGTGGCCGCCCGGGGGCGTCTGCAGCAGGGCGACGTAGAAGCGGACCATGTCCGCGTAGGCGTCGATGCCGATGCGCTCGTTGGTGCCGTGATAGCGCGGCAGGTCGTCGGGGGCGGTGCGCACGGGGGTGAAGCGGTACACGTGCGGGGTGAGGCCGGTGTAGTGGCGCGCGTCGGTGGCGCCGAGGACGAGCACGGGGGCGACCACGACGTCGGGGTTCGTGGCGCGGATGGTGCGGGTCAGCGCCGCGAAGACCGGACCGTCGGCGGGCGATACCGCCGACGGCTCGACCGGCTCGCCGAGGATCCCGATTGCGACGGCGGGATCATCGATCGTGCGGCGCACGTGCGCGACGACGCTCTCGACCGTGTCGCCCGGCAGGATGCGGAAGTTCACCACGGCGCGCGCGGAGACCGGCAGCTGGTTCTCCTTCGTGCCGCCCTGGAAGATCGTCGGCGCGGTGGTGGTGCGCATCGCGGCGTTGGTCTGCGGCGCCGCCCCGAGCTGGCGCTCGACCAGCGGCGAGAAGAGCCACAGGTTCGCGAACACGAGCCGCAGCGGGAAGCCCATCTCCGGGCCGAGATAGTCGAACGTCCGCGCCACCGCGGCATCGAGGTTCCCGGGCACCGGATTCTCCTGCAGGCGGGTGACCGCCTGGCTCAGCACGCCGATCGCGGTGCGGCGCGGCGGCAGGGACGAGTGCCCGCCGGCGAGCTGGGTGGTGAGCTCGAGGCTGACGTAGCCCTTTTCGGCGATGCCGATCGACGCCACCGGCGCGGTGATGCCGGGCACGATGCCCTGCAGGATCGTCGTGCCCTCGTCGATGATCAGCTCCGGCGCCACCCCGCGTTCGCGCAGCAGCGCCGCCATCGCCTGCGCCCCCGCGCGCCCGCTGATCTCCTCGTCGTGTCCGAACGCGAAGATCAGATCGCGCGGCGGCTGCCAGCCGCGCGCCGCGAGCACCTCCGCCGCTTCGAGGATCGCCAGCGCGCTGGCCTTGTCGTCGAGCGCGCCGCGGCCCCAGATGAAGCCGTCGACGATGACGCCGCCGAACGGCGGCTGCAGCCAGTCGCGCTCGGTGCCCGGTTCGACGGGCACGACGTCGAGGTGCGCGAGCAGCACGAGCGGCGCCCCCGCGCCGCCGCCCGGCCACGTGTAGAGCAGGCTGTGCTCGTTCACCATCTCGCGCCGCGCGACGCGGTGCAGGTGCGGAAAGCGCGCCGCGAGATAGTCGCGCAGCTCGCGAAACGGTGCGCCATCGAACTGCGCCGGATCCTGGTGCGAGATGGTGCGGAAGCGGATCGCCCCCGCCAGCCCCTCGGCCAGCCGCTGTGCATCGAGGTCGAGGCGTGGCGCCGCCGTCACCACCACCTGCCGCGAGGTGGCGCGCAGCGCGCGGACGACCAGCACCACTGCCAGCAGCAGGACCACGAGCGCCACTGCCGCAATGACCCGTTTCACCAGTGTTCAATCCCCCTCGGCTGCCTTACGCGGCCGTAGCACATGCGGCAAGCCGTGCGGAACGGCACGGCGTGACCGGTGACCAGTGACCAGTGACCGGTGACCGGTCGATGGCGAACACTCAGCCGCCGCCGATCGTATGGCGCCGTCGAACGTTCACGAGCACATGCGGCGTGCACCGTGTTCCCACCGGTCACTGGTCACCGGTCACCGGTTACCGTTCTTTCCGTCTTGGCTCGCCCCCCGCGCTGCGCTACGAGCGGCCGCGATGATGCGACGCGGCCGGCTCGTGGCGGCGCTCGTGCTGGCGCTCGGCACGGCGGCGGCGGGCGCGGACGGGGCACCGATGCGCGTGGTGATCGAACGCGAAACCTACCGCGGCTGGCCTGACACGATCCGCCTCGCCAGTGCGCACCTCGAGGTGCGCGTGCTGACCGCCGTCGGCCCGCGCATCATCGACCTGCGCCCGGCCGGCGGCGAGAATCTCTTCCACGTCCGCGACGACGAGGCCGGCGGCCGCGGCGAGGCGGAGTGGATGTTCCGCGGCGGCTGGCGGCTGTGGATCGCCCCCGAGCGCACCGCGACGACGTACGTCCCCGACAACGCGCCGTGCGCGGTCGAGGTGCTCGACGGCCGCGGCGTGCGCGTCACCGGCCCGCCGCAGCCGGCGGCCGGCATCCAGAAGACCGTCGAGCTCGAGCTCGCCCCCGACGCGCCGCGCCTGCACGTGCGCTCGCGGCTGCGCAACATCGGGGACACGCCGGTGACCTATGCCGCCTGGAGCCTCTCGGTGATGCGCCCCGGCGGCCGCGCGCTCGTGCCGCTCGACGTCGGGCCGCTCGAGGCGTTCGACGCCACCCGCATGCTGCGCCTGTGGAGCTACGCGCGCTTCGCCGATCCGCGCTACCGCGTCGGCGACACGCTCGTCGAGGTCGATCACACGCGCGTGCCGCCGGCACCCGCGAACGCACCGAAGGGCGTGCGCCGGCCGGACGAGAGCAAGATCGGCGTCGACTCCGCCCAGGGCTGGGGCGCGTATCTCCTCGGCCGCACGCTCTACGTGAAACGCTTCCCGCACGACGCCGGCGGCACCTACCCCGACGGCGGCTCGACGATCGAGGTCTACTCGAGCGCCGAGTTCCTCGAGCTCGAGAACCTCAGCCCGCTCACGACCCTGCAGCCGGGCGAGGAGCTCGTCTACCCCGAGACGTGGTGGGTGCTGACCGACGTCGAGCCTACGACCGAGGCGCTGCTCGAACACGTTGGAAACACGGATGCACCCAGATGACCACAGATGGACACGGAGGCGCGCTGCTGACGGGCAGCCTCCGTGTTCATCTGTGGCCATCCGTGTTCATCTGTGTTCCCAGGTTTTCCACTGCTCCACGTACGCATCGACGTTGTCGCGCGTGACGAGATCGATGCCGGAGTAGTGGAACACCTCGCCGACCGGCTGGCCGGTGGCGAGACGGTGCAGGAGCTTCACGGATTCCTCGCCCCAGCCGAAGTACTTCTGGCCGACGAGGAGCTGCACCTTGCCGGCGCGCAGCAGGTCGGGGGCGGGCGGGATGGTGTCGAAGGCGACGACCTTCGTGCGCGCCGGATCGACGGGGTCGAGCGCGTTGCGCACGAACACCGGCCAGCCGCCGACCGACAGCCAGCCGTCGAGGTCGGGATAGCGCTGCGACGCCGAGGCGATGATCTCGGCGACGCGCACCGCGTCGTCCTTGACGTCGAACTCCTCGACGACGGTGATGCCGGGGTGCGCGGCGAGCGCCGCGCGCGCCCCTTCGAGGCGCTTCTGCAGGTTGTCGGCGCCGAGCGCGGTGATGATCGCGACGCGCCCCTTGCCGTCGAGCAGCCGCGCCAGCCCGTCGCCGAGCGCGCGGCCGCCGTCGACGTCGTTGACGCCGTAGAACGCCTGGCGCCGGCTCTTCGGCGCATCGGAATCCCAGGTGACGACCGGGATGCCGGCGGCGACGGCGCGGTCGATCGCGTCGGTGAGCAGGTCGCCGTTCAGGCACGAGATCGCGATGCCGTCGACGCGCTGGGCGATGAACGACTCGAGGATCTCCTTCTGCCGGATCTCGTCGGTCGACTCGGGCCCGCGCCAGATCACCTCGACGCCGAGCCGTTGCGCCTCGCGCTCCGCGCCGATGCGCGCGTACTCGAACACCGGAATGTGCAGCGCCTTGGGAATGATGGCGAACCGCAGCCGCTGCTCGCCCGGCTCACTGCACCCCGCCAGCACGAGCAGCAGCGCGATCAACACTGTTCGCACCGGATCAACGAAACACAGATGGACACAGATGACCACAGATGAACACGGAGAGTGACGTCACCGCGCGGATCATCGGGGCCGCTTTCCGGATCAGCTGTACGCTGGGAGCGGGGTTTCTCGAGAAGGTGTACGAGAACGCGCTCGTCCACGAGCTGCGCAAGGCGGGACTTGTGGTCGAAGCGCAGCGGGCGTTCTCCGTGACGTACGATAGCGTGGTGATCGGCGAGTACCGGGCGGATCTCGTCGTGTCAGAGCAAGTGATCGTCGAGATCAAGGCGGCTCGGGCGATCGACGTCACCCACATCGCACAGCTCGTCAACTATCTTCGCGCCACCCGGCGGCGCGTCGGCCTGATCCTCAACTTCGGCACGCCACGTCTCGGCATCAAACGCGTCGTCACCTGAGTCACCGCGCCTCCGTGTTCATCTGTGGTCCTCTGTGTTCATCCGTGTTTCCATCAGAGACCCGTTCGAACTGGGTTGCGAGGCCGGCGACGTGGAGGGCCTTGTAGAGCTCGGGGGAGGCACCGCGGAGATAGCGGGCGCCGCTGGCGGCGGCGGCGGCGAGCTCGCGCAGGAGCGCCGGGTCGGCGACGGCGACCGCGCTGAGGTCGATGGTGTCGTGATCGATGCGCAGCATGACAGCCTCCGTTACGTCGGCGGACCGGCGTAGGCGCGGCGCAGGATCGCCTCGAGCTCGTGCACGAGCGGCATGCGCGGATTCGAGCGCAGGCTGATGTCGTCGCACGCCGCCTGGATGACATCGGGCAGCGCCGCCTCGAACGCGTCGCGGGCGATGCCCGCCTCGGCGATCGTCGTGGGCAGGCCGCAGGCGCGCAGCAGCTCGACGAGCCGCGTGACCAGCAGGTCGACGCGCTCGCCGACCGTCGCGCCGCCCCAGTTCATGCTCGCCGCGACCGCGGCGTACTTCTCCGGCGCGACGTAGGCGGTGACGTTCGGGAAGGGCATGAACTTGCTCGGCAGCGAGGCGTTGTAGCGCACCACGTACGGCAGCAGCACCGCATTGGCGCGCCCGTGCGGCAGATGGAAGCGGGCCCCGAGGCTGTGCGCGAGCGCGTGGTTGACGCCGACGAAGGCGTTGGCGAACGCCAGCCCGGCCATGCAGGCGGCGTTGTGCAGCCGCGTGCGCGCCTCGAGGTCGCCGCCATCGCGCACGGCGCGCGGCAGATACTCGAACACCAGCCGCGCGGCCTGCATGGCGAGCGCGTCGGTGTACTCCGACGCGAAGATCGACACCACCGCCTCGAGCGCGTGGGTGAGCGCATCGAGCCCGGTGTCGGCGGTCACCGCCGGCGGCAGGCCGCGCACCAGCTCGGGATCGATGATCGCCATGTCGGGGATCAGCGAGTGATCGTAGAGGGGCACCTTGCGGCCGCGCTCCTCGTCGGTGATCACCGCGAACGGCGTGACCTCCGAGCCGGTGCCGCTGGTGGTCGGCACGGCGATGAGCGCCAGCGGCGGGCACGGCCCGTGCGGATACTCGATGACGCGCTTGCGCGGATCGAGGAAGGTCGTCGCGAGACTGCGGACGTCGAGCTCGGGGTGCTGGAAGAACAGCCGCATCGCCTTCGCCGCATCGAGCACCGAGCCGCCGCCAACCGCGACCAGGTGGTCGGGCCGCTGATAGCGGATGGCGGCCACGCCATCGGCGATGACGCGCCAGGTCGGCTCGACTTCGACGCGGTCGAAGACGTGACACGGCACGCCCGCCGGCAGATGGGCGCGCACGGTGGTGACCAGCCCGAGCGCGTCGAGGTCCTGGCTGGTGACGATGAGGATGTTGCCCGCCGGCAGGTCGCGCAGGTGCTCGAGCGCGTGGCTGTTGAAGTAGATCTGCCCCGGGGCGCGGAACCACTGGTGCGCCGGCGTGCGCGCCGCGACCGCCTTGATGTTGAGATAGTGCCTGGCGGTGACGTTCTCGATCGTGCTGTTGCCGCCGCCGGTGCCGCAGCCGAACGACAGCGTCGGCGTCAGGTCGTTGTACACGCCGCCGAGCGCCCCGACCGAGGACGGCGAGTTGACGATGATGCGGCCGGCGTTGATCGCCGCGGCGAAGCGGTCGATCAGCGCCTGGTCGGTGCTGAAGATCGAGGCCGTGTGGCCGACGCCGCCGAAGTAGAGCACATCGAGCGCGGCGTTGATCGCCTCCGCCTCGGAGTCGACGGCGACGATGCCGAGCACCGGAAAGAGCTTCTCGCAGGAGAGCGGGTGCCGTGGCCCGACGCCGGCGAGCGGCGCGAGCAGCAGCCTGGTGTCCGCGGGCACCGTGAGTCCGATCTCCTGCGCAATGCGGACCGCACTCTGGCCGACGGCGAGCGGCTGCATGCGCCCGCGCACCGGATCGACGACCGTGCGCCCGAGCAGCTCGACCTCGTCCGGCGCGCAGACGTGCGCGCCCATTTCGGCGAACAGGCGCACGAGGGTGTCGTACACCGGCCGGTCGACGATCACCGTCTGTTCGGAGGCGCACGCGGTGCCGTTGTCGAATGTCTTCGAGGTGAGGATGTCGATCACCGCCATGCGCAGGTCGGCGGAGCGGTGCACGTAGCAGGGCACGTTGCCGGCGCCGACGCCGAGCGCCGGCTTGCCGGAGCTGTACGCGGCGCGCACCATGCCCGGCCCGCCGGTCGCATCGATCAGCGCGACGCCGGGGTGCCGCATCAGGTAGGTCGTGTCCGCCTGCTCGATGTCGTCGACCCAGGTCAGAAAGCCCGCCGGTGCGCCGGCGGCGACACCCGCCTCGGCCATGAGCGCGGCGGCGCGGTTCGAGCACTGGCGCGCATGGGGATGCGGGCAGACGATCAGCGCATTGCGCGTCTTGGCGACCATCAGCGCCTTGAACAGCACCGTCGCCGTCGGATTGGTCACCGGCGTGATGCCGAGCACCACGCCGACCGGCTCGGCGACGTGCTTGAGGTTGCGCTCGCGGTCCTCGTCGATCACTCCGACCGAACGCACATCCTTCACCGCGTGCCAGACGAACTCGGTGGCGATCATGTTCTTCACCACCTTGTCCTCGACGACGCCGATCTTCGTCTCCGCCACCGCCAGCGCGGCGAGCTCCTGCGCCGCCTCGAGGCCGCGGATCACCATGGCGCGCGTGATGCGGTCGCAGTCGGCCTGCGACAGCTGCGTCGCCGCCGCGGCGGCGAGCCGCGCCTGCTCGACCAGTCCATCGAGATACGCGCGCCGCGCGGCGCTCGGTCCCGCTTCCGCGGACCGGGGGCGCGCAGCGGCTTCCGACACCGGGGGTTGCAGCATGCCGGGATACCCTTCCGTGACCGGAGATCTCAGCAAGCCGGGTGCCGGTCGTCATCCGCGCTGCCGAGCCCATCCCGCGGACGTGCCCTCGCAGCGCCCGGAGCGCCGGCGAGACGCCATCGCATGATTGGGAACGCGTGGCGGTGCCGCCGGCGTGACGGCACCGTTCCGAAGCGCCGCAGGCGCGTCGCGCGCGGCACCTTTGCAAGTCGGCCCTTTTGGACCGCGGGCGTCTCGCCCGCAGCGCAGCGCGCTTGTCGACCACCGCCTCCGACGATGCGGGCCGGCAGGCCCGCGACCACGGCACCGCCGGCAACGGCGACGCGTCGCTCGAGGGCGAGCCGCCCGCGCTCCCGGAGGCGTCTCGGCGCCGACGGAGCGGCGGCCTCACCCGCTGCCGGGCTCGTCGCCGGGCACGGCATCCTCTACGATGCGGGCAATGCGCGCGATCGAGACGCTGGCGAACGAGCCGTACATCAGCCTGGCAACGTTCCGGAAGAACGGCACGGAGGTCGCGGTGCCGGTGTGGTTCGCGATCCTCGACGGCAAGCTCTACGTCGTCACCGACGGCACCTCGGCGAAGGTGAAGCGCATCCGCGCGACGCGGCGCATTCGCGTCGCCGCCTGCAACGTGCGCGGCACGGTGCGCGGGCGCTGGCGCGACGGCAAGGGGCGCATCGTCAGCGAACGCGCGCTGGTCGAGCGCGCCCACGCGGCGCTGCGCCAGAAGTACGGCTGGCAGATGTGGCTGCTCGATGCCGGCTCGCGGCTGTTCGGCCGCTACGGGCGCCGCGCCTATCTCGAGCTCAGCCTCGGCTGAGCGGACCGACCCGCGTCAGCGCGCCTGACGCGAGCGCAGCTTGCCGAGCGTGCTGTCGAGATGCTGCGCGAGCTTGTCGGCGGCACCGATGATCGCCTGATCCATCCGTTCCGCGCGGTGGCTGACGGCGATCGGGTCGCGCTTGTTGACGCGCACCTCGATCAGGCAGCGCTTGTCGTCCGCCCCGCCCTTGGCGCGGTTCTCGTCGCTGAGATGCACCTCGGCGCGCGTGATCTGGTCGGTGTAATGGCGGATCGCCTGCTCCACCGCCTCGCGGACGTATTCGATGAGACGCTCGTCGACGCGGACCGAGGCGTCGGAATTGACGTGCACCTGCATGGCATCCTCCGGGTGCTCAACCGGGAGCAAGACCGCCGCCGCCGCCCCGGCAGCGACCGCGGGCCGCAGTCACGGCATACGGGCCGGTCGGTTGTAATCCGTGCACGCGCCGGGAGCGCGCCCAGGACCTTCAGCCACCGAGCGGCAGAGGACACGAAGCAGAGCTCGGTCAGTCCGTTTCGGGCGTGACAGACGGTCCACTCGGTGTCCTCGTACTCTTCGGTGGCGAAAGCGGCGGAGCGGCGGCTCACTTCGGGCGGCCACAGGGGTCGGTGGTTGGCGCCGGGCGGTCGGCGTCGGCGATGATCGTCGAGACCTCGGGTGCAAGGCTGAGCTCGGTCGCCTTCTCGGGCGCGGCGCCGAGCGCGCCGCCGCTCAGCGTGTCGACCAGGCCGGTGCCGATCCACCACACGCCTTCGATCACGCCGGCGCCGGCGCTGATGATCATCGTGCCGGGGCCGAGGCCGACGATCTGCCACGGCCACCACGAGTCCTGGTTCCAGGCGTACACGGCGCCGCCGGCGGTGGTGCGGAACGGCAGCAGCACGCCGTTCAGCATCGCCGTCGGCCCGCGCGCGAGGTCGCCCGCCGTCCAGCGCTCGACGCACGCGCCGTGCTCGTCGACCACCCACGCGGCGGGCGCGGCGGACGCGGCGGCGAGCAGCACGACGGCGAGCAGCAGCGAGGCGGGAGCGCGCATCGGCGACCGATGACCAGCACGTAACGCGGTGTCAAGCACGCGCCCCGCACGCGCCGCGTGCTCAGCGGTAGCCCGGCGCCGGCGGCGGCGCCTCCTCGGCGCCGAAGCGGTAGCGGAACTCGAGGCCGCCGACGACGAACTGCAGCTTCTCGTCGCTGCCGAGCGCCGGTTGGATCGCCGCCTTGTTCCAGCGGCCGAACAGGCCGAACGCGCCGCCGCGGAAGAACTCGTACGTCAAACCGCCGGAGAGGGTGAAGCCGCCGCCGTCGTCGCCGTCGGTCGGTCCGTCCGTCGACCAGTAGATGCCGCCGGTCGATTCGAGAAAGAGCTCGAGATTGCCCTCGGCCGCGGACGCGCGGGCGCCGGCGCTGAACGAGGTGATGCTCGGCGTGCCGTCCTCGAGACCGCCTTCGCTGAACACCGCGACCTGCGGCCGCACGAGCGGCGTGATTGCCCACTGCGCGCCGCCGATGCGCCAGCCGAAGAACGGCGACCACGCGGCCCCGGTTTCGGCGTAGCCACCGGTGCGGAAGTCGTCGACCGGCACCGCGACGCCGATGTCGGCGCCGAGCACCGGATGCCCGCCGGCGATGCGGTCGAGGACCCCCTCGCCCTCCTCCGCCCCGGCCGTCGCCACCAGCGCACCCAGGGATGCCACCACCAGCCACACACTGCACCCACGCCTCAGCATGATGCCCCCCCTCCCTTGGCTGCGGCGCTGTTAGCGCGTTGCGCGCAGCGACGCAAAGGAGTGGCGTCACCGGGGAAGCCGGTGGACACCGAGCGGAGTCGATTGCCGGGAGGGTCGACTCCGTGTCCTCCGTGCCGCTGCGGCCGATGCGCTACCGGCGCATTCCGATCAGGCGTGTTCCGCACCCGTGTGCCACTCCCAGCGGCTGGAAACGTACACGGGAGGAGCGCGCCGCTGCGCGGGCAGGCGACTGGCATGCGGGATGAATCACCGCACGTCCGAGGGAGTCCCGCCATGGCGTACGCGCACTACGATCGGTTGTCCGCGCTCGATCAGTCCTTTCTGGCGATGGAGGACGGCTGTGCCCACATGCACGTCGGCGCCGTCGGCATCTTCGATGGCGCGCCGCTGCGCGCCCGGCACGGCGGGCTCGACCAGGAACGCATCTTTGCCGCCGCCGAGGCCGCCGTCGGCCACCATCCGCGCTTCCGCCAGAAGCTCACCACCGTGCCGCTGTTCGGCAGCCCGGTGTGGGTGGACGACGACCACTTCAACCTGCACTACCACCTGCGCTTCACCGCGCTGCCGCGGCCGGGGGACGTCCGTCAGCTCAAGCGGCTGACCGGGCGGATCATGTCGCAGGAGCTCGATCGCGGGAAGCCGCTCTGGGAGATGTGGTTCGTCGAGGGCCTCGAGGACGACGGCTTCGCGATCATCAGCAAGGTGCACCACTGCATGGTCGACGGCATCGCCGGCGCCGACCTGATGACGTCGATGATGCGTCCCGAGGGCATGCCCGAGCTGAAGGCGCCGGGCCGGTGGATGCCGCGCCCGGAGCCGGCGCCGGCGCGCCTGCTGCTCGACGAGACGCTGCGCCGTGCCGCCACGCCGCTGCTGCTGGCGCGCGCCGGCCGCGAGCTGCTCGCCGATCCGGCGCGCGCGCTGCGCGGCAGCCGCGCCGCGGTGCGCGGACTCGTCGAGGCGCTCGTCGCCGGCCTCAGCCCGGCGTCGCCGAGCCCGCTGAACGTCGACATCGGACCGCACCGCCGCTTCGACTGGGCGCGTCTCGATCTCGGCGCGATCAAGCGCATCAAGGACGCCCTCGGCGGCACGGTGAACGACGTCGTGCTGGCGATCGTCACCGGCGCCATGCGGCGCTTCCTGCGCGCCCGCGGCGAGTCGGTCTCGACGCTCGACTTCCGCGCCATGATGCCGGTCAACGTGCGCGCCACGGACGATCATGGCGCGCTCGGCAACCGCATCACATTCCTGATGACGCGCCTGCCGGTCGGCGAACGCGACCCGCGCGCGCGGCTGCGCGCGGTGACGGCCACCACGCAGACGCTCAAGTCGTCGAACAAGACCGGCGGCACGAAGCTGCTCGAGGAGATCGGCGACCGCACGTTCGCGTCGCTGTTCATCGAGGTCGCCCGGCTCGGCGCGCGCTCGCGCTCGTTCAATATGGTGGTCACCAACGTTCCCGGGCCGCAGTTCCCGGTCGCGTTCCTCGACGCGCGCATGCGCGCCGTCTATCCGCTGGTGCCGCTGTTCACGAACCAGGCGCTGGGCATCGCGCTGTTCAGCTACGACGGCGGCCTCTACTGGGGGTTCAACGCCGACTGGGACGCGATCCCCGACCTGCATGAGATCGTCGGGCACGTCGAACACGAGTTCCGCGCCCTGCACGACGCCGCCGGCATCGCCGGCGTCCGTCCCGCCGCGCCCGCACGCCGCACGCGCAAGGTGCCGCGGCGCCGTCCGGCGCGCGCCGCGCGCCGCTGATCGGCGCGGCGCCGCGGCTCACCGCTGCGCCGCGGCGCCCGAACCGGCGGCGAGGCGGTCGCCGACGACGATCACCAGCACCGCGATGCCGAGGATCAGGCGGTCGGCGAACGTGCCGCCGGGGATCTGCGCGAGCGCGTTGCGCAGCACGCCGAAGATCAGCGCGCCGAGCACGGCCCCGGCGACCGAGGCACGGCCGCCGGACAGCGACGCGCCGCCGACCACCGCGGCGGCGATGATGTCGAGCTCGTAGCCGCTGGCGAGATCGGCCTTGCCCTGCCCCTGCACGATCGCCAGCACCACGCCGGAGAGCGCCGCGAGCAGGCCGCCGGTGATGTAGACGAAGGCGGTGACGCGTCCGACGCGCACGCCGGCGAAGCGCGCCGCGGTCGGGTTGCCGCCGGTGGCGAGGATGTGGCGGCCGAGCGCGGTGTGCGTCATCAGGAGCTGGAAGCCGACGGCGAGCACGAGCATCAGCACGCCCGGCCAGGCGGCGAGGCCGATGCCGAGCGGCGCCGCGTCGGCGGCGAGCCAGCGCGACAGGTCGTAGAAACGCCCTTCGGTGATCAGGAACGCGAGCCCGCGCGCGATCCCCATCGTGCCGAGCGTGGCGATGAACGGCGGCAGCCGCGCCCAGACGATCAGCGCCGCGGCGAGCGCGCCGCTCGCCAGGCCGGCGCCGAGCCCGGCACCGATCGCCAGCGGCAGCGGCCACCCGGCGGCGACGAACAGGTGACCGGTGACCACCGAGGCGAGCGCGATCACCGCCCCCGGCGCGAGATCGATGCCGCCCGCACCGATGATCATCGCCGCACCGATGGCGCTGATCGCGTAGATGCCGGAGTACTTGACGATCAGCGCGACGTTGGCGGCGTTGGCGAACGTGTGCGGCCCGTCGCCGCGCCACAGCAGCGCGGTAAAGAGCAGGAACTCGGCGACGAGAATCGCCGCCGCGGACCACCCGGGAATGAGGCGGAAGCGCATGCGAGCGGTCAGCGGTCAGCCGTCAGCATTCAGCCGGAGCGGATTGGCCGCTGGCTGATGGCTGAAAGCTGACCGCTTCCCCCGTGATCGCCGCCGCAATCTCGGCTTCGCCACAGACACGCGGATCGAAGCTGCCAACGACGCGACCCTGGTAGAGCGCCAGTACGCGGTCGCAGAGCTGCAGCAGCTCGGGCAGATCGCTGGACGCGAGCAGGATCGCGGTGCGCTGCGCGGCGAGCGCGCGAATCTGCGCGTGCAGGTCGGCCTTGGCGCCGACGTCGACGCCGGCGGTCGGCTCGTCGAGCAGCAGCAGGCGCGGCGCGCGGCGCAGCGCGCGGGCGAGCAGCGTCTTCTGCTGGTTGCCGCCGGAGAGCGAGGTGATCGGCGCCTCGGGTCCGGCGGCGCGGATCGCGAGCCGCGCCATCCAGTCACGCGTCGCCTGCCGCTCGGCACGGCGGCGGACGACACCCCGCGGCGCGGGCAGGAAGATGTGCTCGCGCACGCCGAACGTCGGCACGAGCCCGGTACGCGCGCGGTCCTCGGCGAGCAGGACCGGCGGGGCGTGCGTCGTGATGCGCCCGGCGCGCCGCGGGCGCAGGCCGGCGATCGTCTCGAGTACGGCGCTCCGTCCGGCGCCGAGGAGCCCGGCGAGGCCGACGATCTCGCCGGTGCGCACGGCGAGCGAGACGTCGCGCAGGCTGTCGCCGCGCAGCGCCTCGACGCGCAGGGCGAGGTCGCCGGGCGCGGCGGCCGCGCTCGCCGTGCGCGGCGGCAGCTCGCGGCCGACCATCAGGGCGACCAGCCGGCCGGCGTCGAGCGCGGCGGCGGGCGCGGTCGCAACCCGGCGGCCGTCGCGCAGGACGGTGACGCGATCGGCGAGCGCCAGCACCTCGTCGAGCCGGTGACTGACATAGACGACGCCGCTGCCGGCCGCGCGCGCGGCGCGGATGACGGCGAACAGGCGCGCCGCGTCCCCCGCGCCGAGCACCGCGGTGGGTTCGTCGAGAAGCAGGATCGGCGCCGCGGCGCGCAGCGCGCGCGCGAGCTGCACCTGCTTGCGCTGGCTTGCCGGCAGGGTGCCGCAGCGCGCGTCCGGTGCGACGCGCGCGCCGAGCGTGGCAAGCGCCGCCGCTGCCTGCGCGCACATCGCGTCGCGGCGCAGCCAGCCGAGCCGCCCGCGCAGCTCGGCGGCGAGGAAGATCCACTCCCCGGCGGTCGCATCCGGCGGCAGCTCGGGTTCCTGCGGCACCCACGCCACCGCCGCGCGGCGTTCCACCACGCCGCGCAGCGGCCGCTCGACGCCGGCCAGCAGGCGCAGCAGCGTCGACTTGCCGGCGCCGTTCTCGCCGACCAGCGCATGCACCTCGCCCGGAACGAGGTCGAAGTCGACGCCGTCGAGCGCCGTCGTCGCGCCATAGCGCACGGCGACATCGCGCACCCGCAGCAGCGCCGCGGTGTCCTCCGGTGGCCGCACGCGGCGTGTGTAGCAGGCAGGTGCGTCTGCCGCGACGGCGCGTGGCCGCTGCAATTCGGGCCGTCCCCGCCCCGTATGCAGTACGCCGGCGAGTGACACGCGTCCGGGAGCGCGGGCGGCTCGCCCGCAGCGCAGCGCGGGGCTCGCGAGACGCGATGAGAGGCCCTTTGCTCGCGCGGCGCGCGACAATGCGGGCGGGCCGCCCGCGCTCCCGGACGCGTCTCGCTCGCGACACAACGATCTTGCTTGCCCGCATCCTGCACGCGGGCGGGGACGCCCGCGCTCCGAGGCCCCAAAAATGGACCGCGGGCGTCCTCGCCCGCATGCAGCACGCCGGCGAGTGACACGCGTCCGGGAGCGCGGGCGGCTCGCCCGCAGCGCAGCGCGGGGCTCGCGAGACGCGATGAGAGGCCCTTTGCTCGCGCGGCGCGCGACAATGCGGGCGGGCCGCCCGCGCTCCCGGACGCGTCTCGCTCGCGACACGGCCGTGTAGCAACCCTTGCTCGCCCGCATGGGCGAGGACGCCCGCGGTCCGGCGCCGGGAATACGGCGGAGGGTGCATCGTCGCGATTGACTTCCGCCAGCGCGCGCGTCTATCCGCGAAGCAGAAGTCCTGCCAGCTTGCTGGCGGGCGTTTCGGGACCGAATGAGCCGGTGCGCGGCGGGGGGCTGCGGCGCCGGCAGCAGGAGGGGAGCATGCGGATCCGGACAGCTGGTACCGTCGTCGCGACGGTCCTCGTCATCGCCAGCGCGGCGGCGGCCCAGTCGGCGCGCAAATGCCTCACCGGAATGAATCTCGCCGGCATCAAGGTCGCCGCGGCCGCCCAGAGCGAAGCGGCGCGCTGCGTGAAACTGCGCGGTGCGCACCAGCTCCCCGAGGGCCTCAGCGCGCAGGCCTGTCTGACCGCCGATCTGCGCAGCCGGATCACGCGCGCCAGCGTCTTGGCGGCGCTGCTCGACAGCAAGCGCTGCAGCGCGGCGCCGCCGTTCGGCTACGCCGGCGCAGCGGCGGTGGCGGGCGCCGGACGCACGCTGGCGCTCGATCTCGTCGCCGACCTGTTCGGCCCCGACCTCGACGCGGCGATCGAGGTGCAGCTTCCCTGTCAGACACGCCTGCTGCACAACGTCGCCCGCCTCACGGCGACGCAGGCGCGCGAGTTCCTCGCCTGCGCGAAGACGGGCCTCGCCCGCGGCACGATCGGTGATGCGGCCGGCCTCGCATCCTGTCTGACGGCGCTCGACGCCGACCCGCGCGGCCGGATCGCCAAGGTGCGGCAGCGCCTGGTCTCGGACGATGCGCGGCACTGCAGCACCTACACCGACCGCCACCGGTTCCCCGGCCACTGCGAGTTCGCGGCGGACTTCCTCGACTGCGTCGACACGCGCACCCGCTGTCGGCTGTGCGAGGCGCTCGCCGCCACGCATGCGCTCACCGTGGATTGCGAGCAGTTCGACGATGGCCTGGCCAACGGCAGCTGCGGCCCGTGCGTTCCCGATCCCGAGGGACGCTGCTGCACGCTTGCCGAGCGCGACGCCTGCGGCTTCTGCGGCGGCACGGGCTTCCGCTGCGGGTGGGCAGAGATCAGCGTCGGCACGCAGCATGCGTGCGGCCGCAAGCTCGACGGCACGCTCGCCTGCTGGGGCAGCAACTTCGCCGGCGAGCTCGATGCGCCGGCCGGTGCGTTCGTGCAGGTGACGAGCGGCGGTTCGAGCTCGGAGGCGCCCGATCGCGGTCATTCTTGCGCCGTGCGCGCCGATGGAACCGTGGCGTGCTGGGGACGGAACGACCTCGGCCAGGCCAGCCCGCCGGCGGGCGTGTTCACGCACGTCGCCGCCGGGTCGCACCACACGTGCGGGCTGCGAGACGACGGCACCATCGCCTGCTGGGGCATGGACAGCGCAGGCGAGAGCACCCCGCCGGCGGGTCAATTCGTCCGCCTGAGCGCCTTCCGGCGCGGCACCTGCGCCGTGCGCAGCGACGGCGAGATCGTCTGCTGGGGCACGGATTTCGGGAGCGGGAGCCTCACGCCCCTGCCCGGCCCGTTCAGCGACGTCGAGACCGGCTCGCACGCGACGTACGGCGTGCGTCCCGATCAGAGCGTCGTCCGCTGGGGCGAGCCGCTGCCGCAGTTCGAGCCGCCAGCCGGCAGCTACGTCGAGATCGACGCGGGCAACGTGAACGGCTGCGCGCGCCGCCCCGACGGCAGCATCGTCTGCTGGCCGGACGATGTGCCGGCGATCGCGCCGGTGCCGCCGGCCGGAACGTTCGTGCAGCTCGACGCGAGCGAGCGCATCTTCTGCGCGGTGCGCGACGATGCGACCCTCTTCTGCTGGGGCGACACGTTCACGGGCAGCGGCGCGCCGCCGCTGTGAACGCGGGCGGTCAACTGCCGAGGGCGCGCACGGCGGCGACGGCGCGGGTCCAGCCGGCGTAGAGCGCCTCGCGTCGTTCGGGACGCATCTTCGGCCGGAAGAGGCGGTCGCGGGTGCGGGCGCGCTCGAGCCGGGCGGCATCCGGCCAGAGGCCGACGCCGCGGCCGGCGAGCAGCGCGGCGCCGAGCGCGGTGGTCTCGATGATCTTCGGCCGGTCGACCGGCGCGCCGAGCACGTCGGCCTGGAACTGCATGAGGAAATCGTTTGCCGCCGCGCCGCCGTCGACGCGCAGCCCGGCGAGGGCGCGGCCGGACTCGGCGGCCATCGTGTCGACGACGTCGCGCGTCTGGTAGGCGAGCGCCTCGAGTGTCGCGCGCACGACGTGGGCGCGCGTCACGCCGCGCGTCAGGCCGACGATCGCGCCGCGCGCGGCCGAGTCCCAGTACGGCGTGCCGAGGCCGACGAACGCCGGCACGACGTAGACGCCGAGCGACGAGTCGACGCTGGTCGCCAGCCGTTCGCTCTCGCGTGCGCTCTTCAGCAGCCCGAGCCCGTCGCGCAGCCACTGCACGGCAGCACCGGCGACGAAGATCGAGCCCTCGAGCGCATAGGCCGGCCGGCCGTCGGCGCCGCAGGCGATCGTCGTCAGCACGCCCTTGCGCGAGGTCACGGCGCGGTCGCCGGTGAACATCAGGATGAAGCAGCCGGTGCCGTAGGTGTTCTTCGCCATGCCGGGCTCGAAGCACGCCTGGCCGAACAGCGCCGCCTGCTGGTCGCCGGCGATGCCGGCGATCGGCACCTCGGCGCCGAGGATCTTCGCATCGGTGGTGGCGACCACGCCGCTCGACGGGACGAGCGACGGCAGCACCGCGTCGGGCACGTCGAGCAGGCGCAGCAGCTCGGGCGACCACTGATGGGTGTGGATGTCGTAGAGCAGCGTGCGCGACGCGTTGGTGTGGTCGGTGACGTGCGCCCGGCCGCCGGTGAGCTGCCAGATCAGCCAGCTGTCGACGGTGCCGAACGCGAGCTGCGCCGCGCGGGCGCGCAGCCGCCGGCCGTGATCGAACAGCCAGCGCAGCTTCGTGCCGGAGAAGTACGCGTCGATGACGAGGCCGGTGCGGCGGCGGACCAGGTCCTCGGCGCCGTCTGCCGTCAGGCGCGCACAGAGATCCGCCGTGCGCCGGTCCTGCCAGACGATCGCGCGGTGCACCGGCTGTCCGGTGCGGCGGTCCCACAGCACGGTCGTCTCGCGCTGGTTCGTGATGCCGAGCGCGGCGAGATCGGTGGCGCGGATCTTCGCCGCGCGCAGCGCCTGGCGGATGACCTTGAGACTCACCGTCCAGATCTCGAGCGGATCGTGCTCGACCCAGCCGGGCTTCGGATAGAACTGCGTGAACTCCGAGTAGCCGCGCCCGCGCACCGCACCGCGCTCGTCGAACACCAGTGCGGTGCTCCCCGTCGTCCCCTGATCGATGGCCAGAATGTAGCGGCGCGGCATCGCAACCCCCTCCGTCGAGCCGCGCACCATAGCGACGGTGGCAGCGCGCGGACAAGGCTGCGGGACGGGAGCAGCGTTGTCGCACCTGACGGCTGCGGTCCAGTACGAGGCTGTTACGCTGTCAGGCTGTTGGCTGTCAGGGGAACAGCTGCTCTGCCCCCTCACAGCCAACAGCCTGGCAGCTAACGGCCGGCCGACCTCTCAGCCCTCTTCCGGCCCGCCGAAGAGCAGCTCGATGAAGCGGCGGTCCTCGGGACGGAAGAAGAGATAGACGTGGTCGCCCGCCTGCAGGTGCGTATGGCCGCGCGGCGCGAGCAGCTCGGCGCCGCGCACGACGAGCACCACCGAGGCGCCGGGCGGGAAGTCGATGTCGGAGAGTGCGGCGCCGCATACCACCAGCTGGTCGGTGATGTGGTACGAGACCAGCTCGCCGCTCAGCGGCAGCGTGGAGTTGATCTCCAGCACGGCAGCGGGCGTCGGGCGATCGGGCACGCTCAGCCCGAGGGCGCGTGTCACCCAGCGCACCGTCGCTCCCGGCACGATGCTGCTGACCACGACGATGAAGAAGACGACGTTGAACACGCGCTCGGCACCCGGGACGCCGGCGAGCACCGGGAACGTCGCCAGGATGATCGGCACCGCGCCGCGCAGGCCGACCCAGCTGATGTACGCGAGATCGCGCCAGGCGTAGCCGAACGGCAGCACGCACGGCAGCACCGCCAGCGGCCGCGCGACGACGGCGAGCAGCAGACCGAGCGCCAGTCCGGTGCCCGCAACCGGCAGCAGCTTCGACGGATAGACGAGCAGGCCGAGCATCAGGAACATGCCGATCTGCGACATCCAGGCGAGCGCGTCGTGGATACGGGCCAGCCCGCTGCGATACGGCACGGCGCTGTTGCCGAGCACGACGGCGGTGACGTACACGGCGAGGAAGCCGCTGCCACCGGCGATGGTCGCGACGCCGAACGAGACGAACGCCAGGGACAGCGTGAGCGCCGGATAGAGTCCGACGGTGGTCAGCCGCGCCCGGCGCAGGATCATCGTGCCGGCCGCGCCGAAGAACAGTCCGATCGCGGCGCCGATGGCGAGCTGCACCGGAACGCTGAGGAGCGGCTCCCAGCCGACGCCCGCATCGCCCGACAGCAGCTGGATCATGGAGGTCGTGAGGATCACGGCCATCGGGTCGTTGATGCACGACTCGACCTCGAGCGTCCGCCCGAGGCGCGGCTGCAGCGACAGGCGCGCGCCGCGGAGCACGGCGAAGACCGCGGCGGCGTCGGTCGACGACACGATCGCGCCGAGCAGCGCCGCCTCCCCCCACGTGAGCCCGAGCGCGCGCGCGAGGAGGGCGACCAGGCCGGCGGTCAGCAGCACGCCGAACGTGGCGAGGACCGACGCGGGATAGAGGACCTGGCGGATCGAGGCGACGGCCGTATTCAACCCGCCGTCGAAGAGGATGAGGACCAGCGCCGCGGTGCCGACGCGCACGGCGAGCTCGTAGTTGCTGAAGGCGATGCCGCCGATGCCCTCCGAGCCGCCGAGCATGCCGACGATCAGGAAGAGCAGCACGACCGGCACGCCGACGCGGTCGGCGGTCTTCGCGAACAGCGCGCTGAACGCGATCAGCGCCCCGCCGATCGCCAGGACCACCGCGGTGCCGTACGGCTCGGCCGGCGCCGTACTGCCGGCGAGCGCGACCACCCAGGTGAATTCGGATCCCGGCAGCATCGGAACCGTTGGTGTTATCGGTTCGGCCGGCCGCTGCAAAGTACGGCCCGCCCCGCAGTGGTCGGCACGGCGGTGACGCGACCCGCCCCGGGCGCCCCGGGGGCTCGCCTTGATCCGCCGGCCGATCACCGTATCATCCCGCCGATGTCGGCCGCGCAGCTCGTGTTCGTCACCGGCAAGGGGGGCGTGGGGAAGACGACGGTCGCGGCGGCGCTGGCGCGGCACGCGGCGCGCGCGCGCCGGCGGGTGCTGCTCGTCGAGACGGCGGCCGACCGCAGCCTCGCGGCGCTGTTCGGCGTGCCGCCGCTGGGCAGCGAGCCCGCGCCGCTCGCCGGCACGCTCGCCGCGGTGCGGCTCGAGCCGCGCGCGCTCGTCGAATCGTACTTCCGCCGCCTGCTGCGGCTGCCGTTCCTCGCCCGCCGCCTGTTCGCCAGCGGCACGTTCCGCGCCGTGACCGCGGCGGCGCCGGGGGTCACCGAGTTCGTCATCCTCGAGCATCTGCTGCAGTGGACCGAGGCGAGCCGGCTGACGCGCCGCGCCGCGTACGATGTCGTCGTCGTCGACGCCCCGGCGAGCGGCCACGCCGTGCGGCTGCTGCGCACCCCGGGACAGCTCGCGCGCCTCGTGCCCGGCGGTCCGCTCGCCGGCAGCATCGGCGCGCTCACCGCGCGACTCGCCGATGGCGCACGCACGCGCGTCGTGCTCGTCGCGATTCCCGACGAGATGGCGGTCACCGAGCTGCTCGAAACCCGCGCGGCGCTCGCCGGCACCGGCATCCGTCTCGCGCCGCCGGTGCTGAACCGCGTCTGGCCGAAGCGCTTCACCGCCGCCGATGCGGCGCGCATCGCCACGCGGCCGGCGGCCGAGCCGCTGGTCGCGGCGGCACGGCTGGCACTCGCCGCGCGGCGCGAGGCCGAGCGGCACCTGCGCCGCCTGCGCGAGGCGGCCGACCGCGCGGCGCTGGCGCTCCCCGAACAGCCGGGCGCGACGATCGACGCCGACGCGCTGGCGGCGTTCGGCACGACGCTCGCGCCGCTGCTGGCGGACGGGACCCATGGCGGCTGACGCCGACCGCCTCGAGGCGCCACCGGCACTCGACCGGCTGCTCGCCCAGCGGCTGATCGTCTGCGTCGGCGCCGGCGGCGTCGGCAAGACGACGACCGCGGCGACGCTCGCCGTCGCCGCGGCGCGGCGCGGCCGCACGACGGCGGTGATCACCGTCGATCCGGCGCGGCGGCTGAAGGACGCGCTCGGGCTCGATGCGCTCGCGGCCGATCCGCAACCGGTGGCGATCGGCGACGGCGCGGCGCCGCTCGAGGCCATGGCGCTCGACACCAAGCGCACGTTCGACCGCCTGATCACCCGCGTCGCGCCCGGCGCGGAGATCGCCGAACGCATCCTCGCCAACCGCCTCTACCAGGAGCTGTCGAGCGAGCTCGGCGGCTCGGCGGAGTACATGGCGATGGAGAAGCTGCACGAGCTGCTGGCGCTCGAGCGCTACGACACCGTGATCGTCGACACCCCGCCGAGCGCCGATCTGCGCGAGCTGCTGCGCGCCCCGCTGCGCATGACCGAGCTCCTCGCCTCGCAGGCGGTCGAGTTCCTCAAGGCACCGCGCGCCATCCTCACCGGCAGCGCCGAATCCGGCCTGGCGCGCGCGACGCTCGGCGCCGTGCTGCGCGGCCTCGAGCGCTGGACCGGCCTCGGGCTGCTCAGCGAGCTCGCCGATTTCGCCAGCGGTTTCGAGGCGCTGGTCGACGGCTTCCGCAGCCGCGCCGAGGCGATCGAGCAGGCGCTGCGCGCGGCCGAGACGAGCTTCGCGATCGTCACCTCGCCCGAGCCGAACACGATCGCCGCCAGCATCAGCTTCGCCGCCGAGCTGCGCGCCGGCGGCTATCCGATCGGCGGGGTGATCGCGAACCGCGTTCACCGCTTCCCGCCGCTGGCGCGTGGCGCCGGCGCGTGGGCACCGGCGCCGCTGCGCGCGAAGCTGCGCGCCAACTACGCCGACTTCGCGGCCCTGTCGGCGCGCGATGCCGCGGCGCTCGCGACGCTGACCCGCGAGACCGCCGCCCCGCTGCTCGCCGTCATCCCCGCGCTCGAGGAGCCGCCGTCCTCACTCGCCGCCCTGCTCGCCCTGAGCACGAAGCTCCTCGCACCGGAGGACGACGCCAGTTAGTTCCCCGTCTCCTCGTCCAGATCCCCGCTCCCCGCCGGGGTCCGACATTTCCATCGCAGGCAACGGCCCCGCGCAGCGCAGCCCGCTCACCAGCATTCCTCAACCGGTCACCGGTCACCGGTCACTGGTCACCGGTCACCCCTCTCTTCGGCAGCACCAGCATGACCGCGACCGCCCACAGGCCGAAGACGAAGCCGATCGCGGTCCACAGGTTCTTGCCGTAGCCGTTGTTGTGGGCGAACAGGCGGCAGAGGATCGCATCGCAGATGTGCACCACGAGCGCCGTGCGCAGCAGTGTCGCGCCGTCGAGCTCGGGCGTGATCCAGCGAAGCCCGGTTGCGTAGCCGAGCACGACGTCCCAGGTCACCTTGCGCCTCTGCAGGCGCCGGTACTATACGACGCGGGCCATGTCGTCCAAGTCCTCTCCGCGCCAGCAGGCGCAGTCGATGATCAGCGGCCTGTTCGAGCGCGGCGAAGAGGTGTTCACCGTCTTCCTCGAGGAGCTCGGGCGCAATCCGAAGGTGCGGGTGCAGCTCGGCAAGACGCTCGAACGCGCGGTCGACGCAAAGCGCACGGTCGACAAGAACATGCAGACGCTGCTCTCGGTGCTGAACGTGCCGTCGCGCGCCGACTACCACCGCGTGCTGACGAAGATCGAGACGCTGCAGGGCAGCATCGTGAACCTCAGCATGAAGCTCGATCGCGTGCTCGCGCAGCAGGAGGCAGCGCGCGAAGCGCCGGCGGCACACGCCTCAACGCGGCACGGCGACGCGACGCACGCTGACGCGAAGCCCGCCCGGAAGCCGGCGAAGAAGCGCACGCGCCGGAGCTGAGGGTCCCCGCCCGGCAGGGGGGCAACTCGTCGGCGCGCGTCCGGCCCCTGCGCTCGATCGCCTGCTGCACGTTTGGCCGCGCGCTGCGTGCGCGGCCCGTTGCTCGCGCTGGAGGTGTCGGACGCCCCTCACCCTGGCCCTCTCCCCTGGCGGGGAGAGGGGACCCGGGGAAGAATCGCGCGTCCTCGGAAGCGCGCGCCGACATTTCTTCACCCGCCCGGCGCCCTTCAGAGGGCCGTTCGCGCTGGAGCCCCGTCCGCAATAGGGCCCGCGTCCTGACGTCAGCAGTGCTCTGGTGACCGGTCACCGGTCACTGGTCACCGGTCACGCCTCTCCCTCCGCCACCACATGCGCCATCGCCTGATCCCCCGAGTGGGTCAGCGACAGGTGCCAGCGGGCGATGCCGAGCGCGGCGGCGCGGGCGGCGGCGCCGCCGGTGAGGACGAGGCGCGGCGGGCCGGAGGTGCGCACGACCTCGATGTCGCGCCACCACACGCCCTGGTCGTAGCCGGTGCCGAGCGCCTTCATCACCGCCTCCTTGGCGGCAAAGCGCGCCGCGAAGCTCTCGGCGTGGCTGCGCCGGCGCGTGCAGTACGCGATTTCGGCGGCGGTGAAGACGCGGGTTCGGAAGCGCGCGCCCCAGCGCGGGTGATCGACGGCACGCGCGACGCGCGACACCTCGATCACGTCCGTCCCGATCGCGATGATCATGCCGTCGCGTCTTCGCGCCGCCGCGTGGCCGTGGTCAGCAGGCCGCGCAGCTGCGGCACGTGCTCGTGTCGCACGGCGCGGTCTGTCGCGCGGCCAGCGCCTTGCGGCGCTCGACCCACAGGTAGGCCTTCGCGATGCGGTGATCGATGAAGTCCCACGGCAGGATCTCGGTCTCGCCGTACGTGCGGTGCACGTACGCGTCGGGATGCGGCGCGCCGGGCAGACCGTCGCGCTGCCAGGTGCGGATGACGCGCCACCAGTCGCCGCCGGCGGCGTGCACGGCCTCGAGGAACGGCGTCAGGCGCCGGTCGCCGCGCGAGAGGATCGTCTGCAGGTAGGCGGCGCGCGGCGATTCGACGTCGAGCGTCAGGTTCGGGATGCGCGCCGTCGCCTTGCGCAGCACCTGCGCCTTGGCGCGCAGCGTCGCGATCGCGTCCATGGGATCCCATTGGAATGGCGTCCATGGCTTGGGGACGAACGCGTTGCAGGAGATCGTCACCGACCCGACGCGGCGCCGGCGCTCGCCGTCGCTCAGCCGCGCGCGGATGCGTTCGGCGAGCTGCGCGATGGCGCGCACGTCCTCGTCGGTCTCGGTCGGCAGCCCGATCATGAAATAGAGCTTGAGCTGCTGCACGCCCTCGCCAGCCATCAGGTCGGCGGCGCGCAGGATGTCGGTCTCGGCGAGATTCTTGTTGATCACCCGCCGCATGCGCTCCGAACCGGCCTCCGGCGCGACGGTGACGCTGCGCGCCCCGCCGGCGGCGAGCGCCGCGGCGAGCCGCGGCGTGACGCAGTCGGCCTTGAGCGAGGAGGGAGACAGGCGGCCGTCCCGGGTCGCGGCGACTTCGGCGAGGTGATCGACGCCCGGCAGGCTCGCCATCTCGGCGCCGACGAGCCCGATCGTCGCCCGCTCGGCGAGGCCGGCGCGCACCGCCGGTTCGAGCTGCGCAATGTCGCGGGTGCGGATCGGCCGGTACATGTAGCCGGCGGCGCAGAACCGGCAGCCCCACTGGCAGCCGCGGCTCGCCTCGACGAGTACCATGTCGCCGAAGACCGCCTCCTCGCTCAGCACGCGCGTCGTCGTCGCATGCGCGTTGAGATCCCAGATCAGCCGCCGCTCGATGCGCGCCGGACCGGGGCCGTGGTGCGCGAGCGCGACGAGCCGCTCGCCGTCGTGCACCGGCGCGAAGTGCGCCGGGACGTACGCGCCGCGCACTTCTTCGGCGATCGCGGCGAGGAGGGTGTCGCGATCGGCCTCGCGCCGCGCCGACCACGCGGCGAGAAACTCGGGCAGCAGCTCCTCGCCCTCGCCGATCAGGAAGCAGTCGACGAGCTCGGCGATCGGTTCGGGATTGAGGAAGATCGCCGGACCGCCGGCGATGACCAGCGGGTGGTCCGGACCGCGCGCGCTGCGCCGCGGCGGCAGCCCGGCGAGCTCGAGCATGCGGATGACGTTGAGGTAGTCGGTCTCGAACGAGATCGAGAATGCGAGCAGGTCGCAGTCGGCGACGCGGCGGTCGCCGTCGAGCGTGCGCAGCGCGCCGGGGGCGACGGTTTCGTCGCCATCGGGCAGGAACGCGCGCTCGCAGACCACGCCGTCGGCGCGGTCGAACAGCTCGTACACCACCTGGAAGCCGAGGTTGCCCATCGCCACGGCGTAGCGGTTCGCGTAGGCGAGACAGACGCGGTGCGGCGCATCCTGCTTCTTGGCGAACCGGAACCGTTCGCCGGCACGCCGCTCGCGGGCGCGCACCTCGGTCAGGGAGAGTTGCGACACGTCCGGCGAGCGTACTGCGCCCCCGGTGACGCCTCAAGGGCCCTTGGCATTCTGGCGAAGCGCCCGTGGCGCCTTGGCGGGTGATCACAACCACTGGAGGGCCGGGCTCCTGCCCGGCCGCGGACGGACGTGGCCTTTCGCATGCGGCGCGCCGATCGTGTCGAACACGGACCGCCCGTCCGAGACGCGTTGGAGGGCCG
>CBFGUK010000056.1:0-25179 GCA_965651925.1 uncultured bacterium
CCCGCCATGATCGTGCTCGTCGCGGTGCTCGCGCTGCTCATCCTCTGGGTGATCTGGACCTACAACCGGCTGATCGCACTCAAGAACCAGGTCGCGAACGGCTGGAAGCAGATCGACGTCCAGCTGACGCGCCGGCACGCGCTGATCCCCAACCTCGTCGCCGCGGTACGCGGCTACATGGAGTTCGAGCGCGACACGCTCGAGCGCGTGACCGCGGCCCGCGCGCGCGCGACGAGCGCCAGCACGGTGCACGACAGCATCGCCGCCGAGGCCGACCTGACGCGTGCGCTGCGCCAGCTGCTCGCCGTCGTCGAGAACTACCCGCAGCTGCGCGCCAACGAGAACGTCCTGCACCTGCAGGAGGAGCTGACCACCACCGAGAACCAGCTCGGCTTCGCGCGGCAGCACTACAATGACGTCGCGATGCGCTTCAACACGCAGCAGGAGCTCTTCCCGTCGAACCTCGTCGCCGGTGCGTTCGGCTTCCAGCCCGCGGAGCTGTTCACCGCCGAGGACACCGAGCGCGCCGTTCCGGGCGTCGACCTGTCGCTGCGGCCGACCGCCTGAGCCACGCCGGGGCGACCCCCGCGGCGCCGGACCCTGCGCAGCGATGATGAGCGCGATGCCGCGCCGGCCGCGTGCGCCTGCGAATTCCCCGCCGCAGGGGGCGTCGTGAACTTTCCCGACCAGCAGCGCCGCAATCGCCGGCGCACGATCCTGCTCATCGGCAGCTTCGTGCTGCTGTTCGCCGGCGTCGGCTGGCTCGTCGACGCGCTGCTCGTCGGCGCGCCGCTGCCGGTGGCGACCCTCGCCGCGGCGCTGCTCGCGACCGTGATCAGCACGTTCGGCTGGCAGCGCGGCGGCGACTGGGTGGTGCAGTCGCTGCTCGCCGAGCCGCTGCGCGCCGATGAGCCCGAGCACCGTCAGCTCGCGAACATCGCCACCGAGATGGCGATCGCCGCCGGCCTGCCGCGCCCGCGCCTGTTCGTCATCCCCGATCCGTCGCCGAACGCGCTCGCCGCCGGCGTCACGCCGCAGCGCGCGGTGATCGCGGTCACCGCCGGCGCCCTCGCCCTCCTCGACCGCGAGGAGACGCAGGGGGTGATCGCACACGAGATGGCGCACATCGCCAACCGCGACACCACCGTCATGACGCTGGTCGCGGTGCTGTTCGGCGGCCTGCTCATGCTCGCCGACTGGGCGCGCCGCAGCCTGCTGTTCGCCCGCCGCGGCGGCCGCGCGACGCATCCCGCCGCGCTCGTCCTGCTGCCCGCCGTCGTCCTGCTCACGCCGCTGCTCTCCCGGCTGCTGGCGACGGCGGTGTCGCGCCGGCGCGAGTACCAGGCCGACGCGACCGCCGTCGAGCTCACCCGCAACCCCGCCGGCCTCGCCCGCGCGCTCGAGAAGATCGCCGCCAGCGAGTTCCCGCTGCGCCGTGCGACCCGCGGCACCGCGCACCTCTTCATCGTCAGCCCGCTGCGCCGCCGTTCCGCCGCCCGCGCCAGCGGCGACGAGGGCGGCTGGGCGGCCCTGTTCGCCACCCATCCACCGCTCGCGCAGCGCATCGCACTGCTGCGCGGCGCCGCCGGACACTGACGTGCCGCACCAGCCCGCCCTCTGCCCGCACTGCGCGGTGCTCATGCGCGCGGTGTCCGCCCGCGCCACCAGCGGCTACCGGCTGCTCCTCGACCAGTGCGAACGCTGCGGCGGCATCTGGTGCGATCGCTGGGAGCTCTATCCGCTCGACGCCGCCGACGCGCAGCGGCTCGACGACCTCGACACCGATCGCCTCGCCGGCGCGCCGCCGCCGCCCGACCGCCCGGGGCGCTGCCCCCGCTGCACGAGCCCGCTGCGGCCGTTCCGCGACCCCCTCCTGCCGGCCGATGCCCGCATCGAGCGCTGCCCGGTGTGTGACGGCATGTGGTGCCAGCGCGGCGCCCTGCGGCGCGCCAAACACCGCGCGCGCCGCCGTCCCGCCGCGGCCGATGTCGAACAGCTCGCCCGCATCCTGACCCCCGGCACCCCGCCGCCAGCACCGCCGGCGATCACCAACCTCGATGCCGCCACCTACGCCAGCGAGCTCGCTCCGGAGGGTGTCGACTGGCGCGAGTGGCTCGCCCGCACCGGTCCCTGGCTCGCGGCGCTGACGCTGCTCAAACTGCTGCTTCGCTGAATGCTTGGCGCCCGTTCCTGCACGAACGCATGAGACTGCAAGCCCCGCAGCGGGTCGGCACGGAGACGCGCTGGCCCTTGTGGCACAAGGCTTTGCGAGACCACAGCCTGTGGTGGAGTGCGGTTAAAACACCCTGCTACCGGGACGGGCGCCGCGGTCGTCAACAGCATTTTACGATGCCGATTTCGCACGGAAACGCGCGCCATTCGGCTTTAAAAAAAAATTTCCAAAATGCCATTCGTGTGTTGACGGGTTGCGAAGCTTTTTCCTATATTCCGCCGCGAATGGGTGGTGGGTGGCTGTTGAGGACAGTGCCTGTGGTGAGAGGGGCCCAAGCGTAACCAGACTTCAGTTGAAGGAGGCTCACATGCCAGCAGCGAAGAAGAAGACGACTGCGAAGAAGACGACCACGGCGTCGAAGGCGAAGAAGAAGGCGCCGGCGAAGAAGAAGGCGACCGCGAAGAAGAAGAAGTAACACCCGCAACACCGCTTCACGTTCGTACGAGGCCATTCACACGGCCCAGGTTTTTTCCCTCTCGCACAGGCACGAGCCTTCGGGCTCACGGACAGGCCCTCCGGATTCCGGGGGGCCTTTTCGTTTGGGGAGAGCGGAAGGCGAAAAGCGGAAAGCGGAAAGACGGGCGCTGCCATCGGGGCAGCTGGCGCGCTTTACTTTTGCGCCTGTCTCGACGAGGTATCGCCCACCGACGTCCGTCAGCTTCCGGAACTTTCCGCTTGTCCCTTTCCGCTGTTCCGCCAGGAGGAATTCATGGCCGAGGCCTTCATCATCGACGCGTGTCGCACCGCCCGCGGGCGGCGCAAGGGCAGTCTCAGCGAGACGCATCCGATCGACGTACTCGTCGCGCCGCTGCGCGCGGTCGTCGAGCGCAACGACGTCGATCCGGCGCGCGTCGAGGACGTGATCATCGGCTGTGTCACGGAGACCGGCGAGCAGGGCTCGAACCTGGCGCGCTCGGCGGTGCTGGCGGCGGGCTGGCCGGTGGAGGTGCCGGGGGTGACGCTCAACCGCTTCTGCTCCTCGGGGCAGCAGGCGGTGAACTTCGCCGCGATGGCGGTGAAGTCCGGCGCCCAGGATCTCGTCCTCGCCGGCGGCGTCGAGAACATGACCCGCGTGCCGATGGGGGCGGACATGGGGCCGCTGCCGATGAGCCTGATGGAGAAGTACGATCTCGTGCCGCAGGGGCTCTCGGCGGAGATGATCGTCGAGCGCTGGGGCTACACCCGCCAGCAGGTCGACGCGTTCGCGCTGGCGAGCCAGCAGAAGGCCTTCGCCGCGGTGCAGGAGCAGCGCTTCGCGAAGAGCATCGTGCCGATCGAGGTGACGCACAACGGCGAGCGCAAGGTGTTCGACACCGACGAGCATCTCCGGCCGCAGTCGACGCTCGAGGGGCTGATGGCGCTGACGCCGTCGTTCAAGCCCGACGGCGTGATCACCGCCGGCAACGCGAGCGGCATCGTCGACGGGGCCGCGGCGGTGCTGGTCGCCTCGGAGCGCGCCGTGAAGGAGCTGAACCTCACGCCGCGGGCGCGCGTCGTCGAGCAGGTGATCGTCGGCTCCGAGCCGGTGATCATGCTCACCGGCCCGATTCCGGCCACGCAGAAGGCGCTCAAGCGCGCCGGGCTGTCGGTCGACGACATCGACCTCTTCGAGATCAACGAGGCGTTCGCCCCGGTGCCGCTGGTCACCATGCAGGAAGTCGGCATCGATCCCGAGAAGGTGAACGTCAACGGCGGCGCGATCGCGCTCGGCCACCCGCTCGGCGCCACCGGCGCGATGCTGATCGGCACGGTCATCGACGAGCTCGAACGCCGCCAGCAGCGCTACGGCCTCGTGACGATGTGCATCGGCATCGGCATGGGCATCGCGACGATCGTCGAGCGGGTGTGAGGAATTCTACCGCGGATGGCGCGGATCCGACCCGATTGCGCGGATGGAGATGACATTCCGCGGGATCCGATCGGATCCGCGTAATCCGCGGTAAAGGTCCGGACGCGCCTCACGCCACGCGCAGGCGGCGTTTCGGTACTTCGCGGGTGAGCGCCTCGGCCGCCTCGGCCATGTCGTCGCCCATGCGGTGCATGCTGTGGCGCACTTCGCGGCGGGTGATCGTCAGGCCGTAGCGTTCGAGGATCGCCTTGATCAGGTCGTACTGGTACTCGATCGACTCGCTCACCGAGCGGTAGCCGAGCTGCGCGGCGCGCAGGCGCTCCCAGTACGAGAGCGCATTGAGCTGGAAGAAGTGCGCGTCGCTCTCCTTCGGCTCGATGACGATGATGTCGCCGCGGAAGTTCGGGTCGTCCTGGTACTCGCGCAGGCCGTACTGCAGGCGGGAGTGCAGCAGCGTGCGGAACACCTGGTTGAGGACGCTGAGCACGCCGCCGGCGGCGAGCGGCGCGCGATCGTAGACGTACCGCCCGGTCGCGCGATCGAAGCGGCGCTGCACGCGGTTCGAGAACGGCCGGAACGGGTTGTAGCAGATGATCAGGTCGGCCCCGTGCTCGACGGCGACGTCGAGGTTCGCGGTGCGGCGCACGCCGCCGTCGACGTAGTCGACGCCCTTCAGGCGTGCCGGTTTGTAGAACAGCGGCAGCGCGGTCGAGGCCTGCACCGCCTCGGAGATCGTCACCGAGGCGTCCTCGTCATGCCCGAACACCACGCGCTCGGCGGTGTCGAGGTTCATCGCGCTGATGTACAGCTCGCGCCGCGTGCGCCGGTACATCGTGCGGAAGTCGTTGCTCAGCCCGGCGCGCTCGAGGTTGCGGCGGATGTACCGTTCGATGCTCGAGTTGTCGAACAGGCCGCTCGGCAGATGGTCGAGCAGCGACGGGAAGTCGCGCCGCGCCCACAACGTCTCGGCGAGCGGCACGAGCAGCCCGGGCAGCTTCGCCGGGTGCGGCTGGCGCGCGAAATCGCGCAGCAGGGTGTTGAGATCGGCGGTGAGTTTCGGCGTGTGGCGCAGGATGTCGAACAGCGAGCCGGGCACGAACGTCACCAGCGCGCGGGCGTAGTCGAGCGGCCGCTGGGTGAGCTCGGCGACGTTCGGGCTGTAGAAGTCGCGGGCGCGGAAGAGATCGATCGCCTCCGACTTCCCCTCGAGACTCTTGATCATCTCGGCGGGGCTGATCGCCGCGGCGAGCGGCGCGGCGAGCACGGCGCCGGCCGAGAGGCCGATGTACGTGTCGAACTCGGTGGCCTTGCGATTGACGAGCAGGTCGTCGAGCGCCTTCAGCCCGCCGAGCTTGAACGCGCCCCCGGTGATCGCGCCGCCGGCGAGCACGAGTGCGACCTTCGGGTTCTTCAGCCGAACCTTCGGGTCACTCTTCTGGACGATGGTGATTCCCACCGCGCGTCTCTACTCGTCGATACTGATGCGTGACGCACTAAGTCAAGGACGTCGTGCCGGCGCGAGCGGCTGGCCGGTGTCGAGCTCGTGGCGTCCCTCGGCGAGCAGCGCGTGCGTATCGAGCACGCGCCAGTAGCCGTCGAAGACGAATCCGTAGAGCGGGCAGCCGGCGGCGAGCATCGCCGGATAGGTCTGGCGGGTGATGCTGAACGCGCCGTCGGCCATGTGCGCGAAGACCTCCGGCGTGAACACGTGCACGCCGGCGAACATCAACGGCGTGAGCGGCTCGGCGACGACCGCCGGCCGGCCGAGGAAGCGGCGGATGCGCCGCGCCGCGTCAATCTCGATCAGCCCGTAGCGCGCCGCGGCGCGGTCGGGGCGCAACACCATCGTCGCCACCGCGCCGCGCGCCTGGTGGAAGTCGATCACCGCGCGCAGGTCGAGATCCATGATGCTGTCGGTGTTGAGCACGACGAACGGCGCGTCGCCGAGCAGCGGCCGGGCGCGGCGGATGCCGCCGCCGGTGTCGAGGATCGGATCCTCGGGTGAGTACGCGATCGAGACGCCGAAGCGCCGCCCGTCGCCGAGCGCGGCGCGGATCGCCTCGCCGCGATGATGGAGGTTGATCACCACCTCGCGGATGCCGGCGGCGCGCACGAGCGCGAGCGCGTAGGCGATCAGCGGCTGGCCGGCGACGCGCACGAGCGGCTTGGGCACGCGATCGGTGAGCGGGCGCAGGCGGCTGCCGAAGCCCGCCGCGAGCAGCATCGCCTTCACCGCCGCAGCTCGGGTACGTACGCGGCGAGGATGCGGCGCACCGGCGCCAGCTCGGCGCGGTCGGCGAGCAGGCGCGCGATCTGCCGCCACGTGCCGGGCAGGAAGCGCAGGTAGCCGGGCTTGCCCTTGACGCGGTCGAGATAGTGGAAGCGGCCGACGACCTTGAACGCCTTCTGCAGCGCGCAATCGGCGTAGACCGCCCAGAGCGCCGCGCGATCCCACGGCGGTCCGCCGCGCGCCGCCCAGGCCGCCGCGTAGTAGTCGAGCAGCGCCGCTTCGAGCGCGACGTCGACGACGTCGCGCGTGACGCGGTCGCCGAGCAGCGTCGCGAGGTCGTACGGTGCCGGTGCGAGCAGGGCATCCTGGAAGTCGATGACGCGGATGCGGTCGCCCTGCACGTAGAGATTCCAGGCGTGAAAGTCGCGGTGGTTGATCACCCGCGGCTGTGCGTCGAGGCGGGCGGAGATCGCGGCGAAGTGCGTCCGCAGCTCGGCCTGCTCGGCGGCCGGCAGGCCGGCGGGCAGGCGGTCGACGAGGCCGTACTCGAGAAAGTGCTCGAACTCCCAGTCGAACAGCCGGCGATCGAACGCCTGGCGGAACGCGATGCAGGTCTCGTCGCGCTGCGCCGTGCCGTCGAGCTCGATGAGCAGCAGCTGGTCGATGGCGCGCTCGAACAGGCGCTGCTGCGCGGCGCGCGGCTGGCCCTGCAGCGCGTCCCAGAGCGGCGTGTCGCCGATGTCCTCGAGCAGCAGCAGGCCGCGCTCGGCGGCATCGACGTACAGCTCGGGAATCGCGACGCCGAGGCGCGCGAGGAAGTGGTGCACGTTGACGTACGGCAGCTCGCGCAGCGGCTCGGCGAAGACCGCGAGCTCGTCGGAGGACATCGCGATGCCGCGGTCGGCAAGAAGCATCACGACCGCGGTCGCCGGCACGCCGGGTCCGGCGAGCCAGGCGCGCGCGTAGCGGCGCGTCGAGGCATCGCCGGCCAGCGGCGCGAGACGCTCGAGGCGGGCGGCGCTGCCGAAACGGTCGCGCACCAGCTCCGCCACCACGCCGCTGATCCGCGCATCGATCTGGCTCATCGCGTGGCGCTAGCAGGCGAACGATCGCGAAGGCAACGCGCCGGCGCGGCGCGCGTCAGCGCACGGCGGCGCCGCGCCGGGTGAGCTCGGCGCGCAGCAGCGAGCGGTGACAGCGGTGCGCGTCCTCGCAGTAGCAGCCGATCGAGAAGTCCGCGGTGTGCGACAGCACGGCGAGCGCGTCGAGCAGGTGCGCCGCCTCGGGCTGCTTCATCTCCGTGCGGAAGCGACGCGCGAACGCCGGCCAGCCGGTCTCGCCGGCGCGCCGGAACTGCTGCATCAGCGGCGCGCTCGGTGCGAGCGTCGGCAGCCAGACGTCGTACCAGTCGTCGGCGGCATAGCGCGCCTTCGGCACGCCGCGCGGCGGCCGGCGCACGGTGCCGAGCCGCGGCCCTTCGCCGCGCTGCCGCGCCGTTCCGAGTCGTACGATCCACACGGCCATGTCGACCTCCGCGCCGCCGCGCTCCGTGGCGAGATGCCTCAGTGAACGGCGGCTTCGATGAGGGTGAAATGGATGTCGCGGCGCACGCCGCACTGGATGCAGGCGACGGTCGCGACGCGCAGCCGCACGCCGTCGATCACCTCGGCGCGATGCGCCTCGAGACGCAGCGGCCCGGCGCACAGGGGACACGGCCGGGCCACCGCGCGCAGCTCGATCACCGCCGGCGAGTCGACCGGCAGCGGCCGGTCGGGCGCCCCGCCGGGTTCGAGGCGCGCCAGGCGCTCGAGGTCGCGCACCAGCTGCCGCTGCGCCCGCTCGCGCTCGCGCCGCTGTCGTCTGCCCGTCATTCCGGCGAGCATGCGGCGAGGCGCGCCGGCGGGCAAGCGCCGCCGCGACGCGGGCGGAATCCGCTCGCCAGGCGGCGGCCCGTCATGGCAACGTGGCGCGCCCGGCGGGATGCGTGGGACAGGCAGCCGGCGAGCCAGGAGGTGTCGAATGCACTACGGCGTGACGATCTTCCCCACCGAGTATGCGATCCGGCCGGACGAGCTGGCGCGTGCGCTCGAGGAACGCGGCTTCGAGTCGCTGTTCGTACCCGAGCACACGCACATCCCGGTGTCGCGCCGCACGCCGTACCCCGCCGGCGGCGAGCTGCCGCGCGAGTATTCCCATTGCCATGACCCCTTCGTCGCGCTGGCGATGGCGGCGGCGGTGACGACGCGCCTCAAGGTCGCCACCGGCATCTGCCTCGTCGTCGAGCACGATCCGATCACGCTCGCCAAGCAGGTCGCCAGCCTCGACCTGCTCTCCAACGGCCGCGTGCTGTTCGGCATCGGCGGTGGCTGGAACGCCGAGGAGATGGAGAATCACGGCACGGTGTTCGCGACGCGCTGGAAACTGCTGCGCGAGCGCATCGAGGCGATGAAGGTCATGTGGCAGGAAGACGAGGCCGCCTACCACGGCGAGCTCGTCCGCTTCGATCCGATCTGGTCGTACCCGAAGCCGGCGCAGACGCCGCACCCGCCGATCCTGCTCGGCGGCCATGGCGACGCGGCGCTGCGTCGCGTCGTCGCCTACTGCGACGGCTGGATGCCGATCGCGTTTGCCGCCGGCGATCTGGCGCGCCGCGTCGCGACGCTGCGCCAGCTCGCCGAGGAGAAGGGACGCGACCCGAAATCGATCTCGCTCTCGATCTTCTGGGCGCCGGCGGACCGCGGCACGATCGACGGCTACGCCGCGCTCGGCGCCGAGCGCGTCATCCTGCCGCTTCCTCCGGCCGGCCGGGACGAGGTCCTGCCGATCCTCGACCGCTACGCGGAGCTGATCGCGGGCTGAGCCGCGGCGGCGACGCGGCCGTCGCGCGGTGTGCCTCGTCGGGCGGCGACCGGCGCTGGCGCGGCGCACGCGACGTGCGGAGGAGCGCTCGGGCGTTCACCGGAACGGTGCGTGGCGTGCGGTCGCGCAGGCAGAGGATTTCCACGTCCGCCTCGCGCAGCTCGCCGCACGACGCGTAGCGGGCGCGCAGTTCCTTGCGCAGCGCGCCGTCCGGATCCGACAACCACACGCGGCCGAACACGTACACCGCCCGCGGCCGCTCGGGCGGGAACGGCAGCGCGGCGGCGAGGGCGGCGGCGTTCTCCGGCGTCGCGACGATGCGCATCTCCGGATAGAGGTGCACCTCGCGCTCCGGCCAGTGATGCGCGGCGAGGATCGCCATCTCGAACGAGGTGACGAGCAGCGGCTCGTGCGGATCGAGATGCGCCGCCAGCCAGCGTTCGATGTCCACAATGTCCTCGCGGCCGTGTCCCGGCCGGCTGAGATGCCAGCCGCTGCCGAGCGCCAGCAGGCCGAGCAGCACCACGGCGGCGGCGCTGCGCCAGCCGCGGTCGAGGCGCGCCGGCACGCCGGCGGCGAGCAGGGCGATCAGCAGCGGCACCGCCGGGGCGAGGTAGCGCGGGTTGACGTCGACGGCGGCGGCGAGCTGCGCGGCGAACGGCGCCGCCAGCGCGCCGGCGAGACCGCTGCCGACGAGCAGGCGCGCCGACGCGGACAGGCGGGTGAACCCGGCGACGGCGAGCACCGCGAGCGCCGCGAGGCCGAGTGCCGCGAGCGGCATGTACGGCAGCGCCGCACGCACGCCGTGTGTGTGCACGGCGGCGGAGCTCGGCAGCAGCTCCGGTCCGCCGAGCAGCGACCACAGCGCGCCCGGCACCGCCGCCAGCCCGAGCTCGTACGCGCCGCCGGCCTGGCGGCGCGCCAGCAGGGCGGCGCACGCGAGCGCCACCGCGGCCGCCACGAGCGCCGGCCCGGCACCCCAGACGCCGGCCGCCGGTCGCTGCCGCCACCAGGCGAAGAGCACGGCGCTCGCCGCCAGCGCCGAGACGTAGAAGACGCCGTAGTAGTGGGTGGCGACGAGCGCCGTCGCGCAGAGCGCGAATCCGGCGCCGAGCCGCTCGGTGGTGCCGCGCGCGTAGCGCGCCCAGAGCAGCGCCAGGAGGGCGGCCAGTGCCGAGACGAACGCGTACATGCGCGCCTCCTGGCCGTAGTGCAGGAGGTAGGGCGACAGCGCGGCGAGCCACGCCGCCCAGCGCGCGGCGCGCGCGCCGGCGAGCTGTCCGGCGAGCGCCGCCGTCACTCCGACCGCCACACACGACGCGACCGCGCTCGGCAGGCGCAGCGCCCAGTCCGTCGTTCCCGCCCAGCTCACCCACCCCTTGAGCAGGGTGAAGTAGAGCGGCGGGTGCATGTCGGTGAGCGCCGCGTGCACCATCTCGCGCCACGGCAGCGCCACCCAGCGGGCGCTCATCACCTCGTCGAACCACAGACGCGCCTCGTCGAGGCGGACGAGGCGCAGCATCGCGGCGACGATCAACGCCGTGATGACGTACGGATCTGCGCGTTGTCGAGAGCGGTCGGTGTGCATGCAGCCTGCCGCGGTTCCAGCGGCCCCCCGCCCGGCAGGGTCAAGCGGGACGCGTGCCACGGGATGCCGCTGCGGCGGCGGACGGCTGGAGGGCACCAGCTTCGTAGCTCTTACGGGCATCCGCCGCTGCGCGATCGCGTTTTTTCCCGCCAGTGACGCCGGCGACGGCCGCAGAAACGCCGCAGGCGGAAGCACCGGACGTGAAATGCGGCGTCGCGTCCGCCGCGCACCACCAGGAGTGCCTGCGAAGCCAGCGAACCGCCCGCCGTCCGATCGGAGGGCGCCGGCGGCGTGCGCGTCGCACTCACGGTCGAGGCGCTGCGCGGCGGGCGAGGGGACGCCACCGTCCAACCGGGGTCGCCGGGGCATTGCCGCCGGAGTCCACGGGTCGAGGCACGGCGCGGCGCGCGAGAGATCCGTCGGCGGGATGCCGCCGCCTCAGTAGGCTGAGTTGACTCCTACGAAGGGTTTGCATAAGCGAACCGACTGGACCGGACTCCGGTCCGACCACGCTTTTCGGCTCCGTTCGACCCATGCTCGAGCAGTACATCCCGGTTCTGATCACGTTCGTGCTGGCGCTCATCGTCGTCACGGTGATGGTGAACGCCAACCGTCTGTTCGGGCCGCGCAACCGCACCGAGGCGAAGCTCGAGGTGTTCGAGTGCGGCAACGAGCCGAGCGGCTCGGCGTGGGGCCGGTTTTCGGTGAAGTTCTACCTGACGGCGATCCTCTTCATCATTTTCGACGTCGAGGTGGTCTTCATGTACCCCTACGCGGTCGTCTTCCGTGAGCTCGGCTGGCCGGGCTTCGCGGCGATGGGCGCCTTCCTGTTCCTCGCCGTCGTCGGCCTGCTCTACGAGTGGCGCAAGGGAGCGCTGCAGTGGGATTGAGCCCCGAACAGCTCGTCGAGCGTGCCCGCGCCGCCTTCGGCGAGGCGGTGGTCGACGGCGAGGTCGCCTTCGGCGAGGCGGCGATCGTCCTGCGCCGCGACGACGCGCCGCGCGTCTTCACGGCGCTGCGCGACGAGCCCGAGTTCGCCTTCAATTTCCTGATGGACCTGACGGCGGTCGACTATCTCGGTACCACGCCGCGCTTCGCCGTCGTCTATCATCTCTATTCGCTGTCGCAGAACCATCGCCTGCGGGTGAAGATCCGCACCCTCGGCGAGGACGCCTGGGTGCACTCGCTGACCGAGGTGTGGAAGAGCGCCAACTGGCTCGAGCGCGAGTGCTGGGACATGTTCGGCATCCGTTTCGTCGGCCATCCCGACCCGCGGCGCATCCTGATGTACGAGGAGTTCGTCGGTCATCCGTTGCGCAAGGACTACCCGGTGGACAAGCGCCAGCCGCTGGTTCCCGAGCGCGATCCGATCGCGACCGACTGGAAGTTCTGAATCATGGAACCCGCTGAACGCTTCTCGATCGAGGTCGATCCGACCGAGGAGGTCATGGACATCCAGATGGGCCCGGCCCATCCGGCGACCCATGGCACGATCAAGTTCAACCTCAAGCTCGACGGCGAGGTGATCCTCGCCTGCGACACCGAGATCGGCTACCTGCACCGCGGCTTCGAGAAGATGATCGAGCAGGGGACGTGGACGCAGGCGATCCCCTACACCGACCGGCTGAACTACGTCTCGCCGCTGATCAACAACGTCGGCTTCATCCTCGCCGTCGAGCGCCTGTGCGGCATCGAGGTGCCGCCGCGCTGCCAGGTGATCCGCGTGATCATGAGCGAGATCTCGCGCATCTGCGATCACCTGACCTGCCTCGGCATGGCGGCGGCGGAAGCGGGGGCGCAGACCGTCGGCTTCCTGACCAACGAATCGCGCGAGTTCCTGTGGGACATCGTCGAGGCGGTCACCGGCGCGCGGCTGACGATCACCTACACGCGCATCGGCGGCGTGGCGCGCGACCTGCCGTTCGACATCAGCGAGCGCGTCGCGGCGGCGTTCACCAACCTGCGCGGCGTGCTCGCCGACTGCGACAAGCTGCTCACCCGCAACCGCATCTTCTACGACCGCATGGCGAACGTCGGCCTCCTCTCGGCCGAGGATGCGATCAGCTACGGCCTCACCGGGCCGCTGCTGCGCGCCGCCGGCGTGTCGTACGACGTGCGCAAGGCGCAGCCGTACTCGGGCTACGAGCGCTTCGACTTCGACGTGCCGGTCGGCGCGCGCGGCGACAACTACGACCGCTTCCTCGTGCGCGTCGGCGAAATCGAGCAGAGCATGCGCATCGTCGAGCAGGGCCTGCGCGAGCTCCCGGACGGCCCGATCCGCATCGACGATCCGCGCTACGTGCTGCCCGAGAAGCACGAGGTCTACAACTCCATCGAAGGGCTGATGCACCACTTCAAGCTCATCATGGAGGGCGCCAAGGTGCCGCGCGGCGAGGTCTATCAGGCGGTCGAGGGCGGCAACGGCGAGCTCGGCTTCTACGTCATCAGCGACGGCAGCGGCCGGCCCTACCGCTGCCGCGTCCGCCCGCCGTGCTTCTTCGGCATGGCGGCGCTGAGCGACATGCTCACGGGCCACATGGTCGCCGACATCATCACCACGTTCGGCATGGTCAACATGATCGGCGGCGAGTGCGACCGCTGAGCAGCAGATCTTCACACGGAGACACGGAGGAGCGGAGGCGGGGGGTGGCGATGACTCCGGTTCTCCGCTTCTCCGTGTGACACGGTTCATGGGCATGCCAGTCGAATTCTCACCGGCCGCGAAGCAGAAGTTCGAGCAGTACCTGACGCGCTATCCGATCCGGCGGGCGGCGATCATGCCGACGTTGTGGCTCGCGCAGGAGGAGTTCGGCTGGCTGAGCGAGGAGGTGCTGGCGTACGTCGCCGACCTGCTCGAGCTCTCGCCGGCGTTCGTCGCCTCGGTCGCCTCCTTCTACACGATGTACTACAAGCGCCCGGTCGGCCGGCATCACGTGCAGGTGTGCACGAACCTCTCGTGCGCGCTGCGCGGCGCCGCCCGCATCGTCGACTGCCTGCGCGAGCGCCTCGGCATCGAGGTCGGCGGCACGACGCCCGACGGCCGCTTCACGCTCAGCGAGGCGGAGTGTCTCGGCTCGTGCGGCACCGCGCCGATGATGCAGGTCAACGACGACTACTGGGAGAACCTCACGCCCGAGCGCACGCTCGAGCTCGTCGACCGCTGGGCGCGCGACGAGCAGCCGCGGCCGTGAGCGGCTGAGCCGGTTCCGCCATGGACACCTCGCTGCTCATCGACCTCGCCATCTCCGCGATCCTCGCGCTCGCGGTGACGCTCAATGCGCTGCAGCTCGCCGGGCTCCTCGGCTGGGTCGAGCGCAAGGGCAGCGCGCTGATCCAGGACCGCATCGGCGCGAACCGCGCCTCGATCTTCGGCATCGCCGGCGCCGGATTGGTCAACACGCTGATGGCCGATCCGCTGAAGTTCCTCACCAAGGAGGACGTCATCCCGCGCGGCGCCGACCGCCTGCTGCACACGCTCGCGCCGGCGCTGGCGGTGTTTCCGGCGCTCGTCACGTTCGCGGTGATCCCGTTCGGCGACGTGCTGGTGATCGGCGACCGCGTGATCAACCTGCAGGTCGCGCCGCTCGACATCGGCATCCTCTACGTCCTCGCCATGGTGTCGCTCGGCGTCTACGGCGTCGTGCTCGGCGGCTGGGCGTCGAACAACCGCTGGTCGCTGCTCGGCGGCATCCGCGGCTCGGCGCAGATGATCTCGTACGAGCTCGCCATGGGCGTGGCGCTGGTCGCGATGATCATGACCTACGGCACCCTCGACCTGCAGGCGATGTGTCACGCGCAGGGCGGCACGATCCTCGGTGTCCTGCCGAACTGGGGCATCTTCTACCAGCCGCTCGCGTTCCTGATCTTCCTCTGCGCCGGCATCGCCGAGAGCAAGCGCGTGCCGTTCGACCTGCCGGAGAGCGAGTCGGAGCTGATCAGCGGCTACTTCACCGAGTACTCGGGCATGAAGCACCTGATGTTCTTCATGACCGACTTCATCGAGGTGGTGATCGTCGCCTCGCTCGCCACCGTGCTGTTCTTCGGCGGCTGGCAGGTGCCGTTCCTCGAGCGCGACGGCTTCCACTTCGGCGAGACGATCATCGCGCTGCCGTCGCTCGTCGTCACGCTGCTGCAGGTCGGCGCGTACACCGTCAAGTCGCTGCTGCTCTGCTGGTTCCAGATCATGCTGCGCTGGACGCTGCCGCGCTTCCGCTACGACCAGCTCATGCGCCTCGGCTGGATCGGCCTGCTGCCGCTCGGCTTCCTGAACGCCATCGTCACCGCGATGGTCATCCTCGCGTTCCAGGACTGATCCCATGCCGGTCTGGCTCTTCCTTCCGCTCGCCGCGCTGGTCGTGCTCGCCGGCCTCGGCGTCGTGCTCAACCCGCACCCGGTGCGCAGCGCGCTCTGCCTGGTGGCAACGCTCTTCCTGCTCGCGGTGTTCTTCATCTTCCTCGACGCCGACTTCGTCGCCGCGCTGCAGGTCATCGTCTACGCCGGCGCGATCATGGTCGTGTTCCTGTTCGTCATCATGCTGCTCAACCTGACCGACGACGCACCGCAGCAGCGCCGGCTCGGCTGGCAGGTGGCGACGCTGTTCACCGCCTCGCTGTTCGCGCTCGGCCTGCTGTACTTCCTGCGCGAGGGCGGCGTGCTCGTGCCCGGCCCGGGCATGGCCTCTCCGGCGCCCGACACCTACGGCTCGATCCGTTCGGTCGGCATCAGCCTGTTCACCACCTACGTGCTGCCGTTCGAGATCACCGGCCTGCTCATGCTCGCCGCGGTGATCGGCGCCGTGGTGCTCGCCAGGAAGAAGCTCACATGACCGCCGCCACGCCGATCAGCTGGTACATCGCGCTCAGCGCCGTGCTGTTCAGCATCGGCGCGCTCGGCGTGCTCACGCGCCGCAACGCGATCGTCATCTTCATGTGCATCGAGCTGATGCTCAATGCCGCCAACCTCGCGTTCGTCGCCTTCGCCCGCCAGCAGCTCGCGGTCGACGGGCAGGTCATCGTCTTCTTCGTCATGACCGTCGCCGCCGCCGAGGCCGCCGTCGGCCTGGCGATCATCATCGCCGTCTTCCGCCACCGGCAGACGGTCAATCCCGAGGACCTGCGCCTGTTGCGCTGGTGAGCCGCATGCCGCCGATGGACATCTCCTGGATCGCCCTGCTGCCGGGGCTGCTCGTCGCCGCGACGTCGATCGTCGTGCTGATCGCCGACCTGTTCGCCGAGGGGCCCGACCGCGAGGGCCTCGGCTGGATCGGCATGCTCGGCCTCGGCGTCGCCGCCCTCAGCGCGGCGCTGAGCTGGTCGGCCGACGCCGCCGGCTTCGGCGGCAGCTTCGTCCTCGACCGCTTCGCGATCTTCTTCATCGTCGTCCTCTGCCTGACCGGCATCCTGACGCTGCTGCTGTCGATGGACTACCTGTCCGCGATCCGCGTCGAGACGGGTGAGTACTACGTCCAGTTCCTGCTCGCCGTGCTCGGCATGCTCGTCATGGCGCAGGCGAACGACCTCGTGCTGATCTTCCTCGGCCTCGAGCTGATGTCGATTCCGGTCTACGTGCTCGCCGGCATCTGGCGCCCGGAGCTGCGCTCCTCGGAGGCCGCCCTCAAGTACTTCCTGCTCGGCGCCTTCGCGTCGGGCTTCCTGCTGTTCGGCATCGCGATGGCCTACGGCGCGTTCGGCACGACGCTGCTCACCCCGATCGGCTCGCAGCTCGTGAACCTCTCGGGCGAGCAGCGCCCGCTGGCGCTCGCCGCCATGGGGCTGCTGGTCGTCGGCTTCGGCTTCAAGGTCGCCGCCGTGCCGTTCCACGCCTGGGCGCCCGACGTCTACGAGGGCGCGCCGACCTCGGTGACGGCGCTGATGGCCGCCGGCGTCAAGGCCGCCGCCTTCGCCGCCTTCGCGCGCGTCTTCATGCACGCGCTCGGCGCGCTGGCGATCGACTGGTCGGCGATCCTCTGGGCGCTCGCGGTGCTCAGCATGACCGTCGGCAACGTCGCCGCGCTCGCGCAGCGCAACATCAAGCGCATGCTCGCCTACTCGAGCATCGCGCACGCCGGCTATCTGCTGGTCGGCATGGTCGCCGCCGACGAGGGCGGCGCCGCCGCGGTGCTCTACACCGTGCTCGTCTACGCGCTGATGACCATCGGCGCGTTCGCCGTCGTCATCGCCGTCGGCCGGCGCGGCGAGGCGAACGAGGATCTGACCGACTACGCCGGGCTCGGCTTCCGCTACCCGTTCCTCGGCTTCTGCATGACGGTGTTCATGCTCTCGCTCGCCGGCATTCCGATGTTCGCCGGCTTCACCGGCAAGTTCTTCCTGTTCAGCGCCGCGATCGAGCAGGGCTACGTCTGGCTGGTGATCATCGCCGCCCTGAACAGCACCGTGTCGATCTACTACTACATGGCGGTGCTGATTCAGATGTACATGCGCGAGGGCACCCAGGAGGTGCAGGGCATCGCGCAGCGCCCCTACCTCACCGCCACGCTGCTGTTCACCAGCGTGATGACCATCGCGCTCGGCATCTTCCCGAGCTGGCTGCTCAACCTCGCCACCGACGCCGTCCGCTCGCTGAGCTGAGCCAACACCCTCCGGCGGACCGCGGGCGGCCCGCCCGCAGCGCAGCGCGCTGGTGAGCAACGGTTCAACGATCGGCCGGCTCGCGACACGGCCGGGTGAACGGCCGTTGCCCGCCATCACCCTGCATGCGGGCGGGGACGCCCGCGGTCCAGCAGGGCTGCTCGTTCGCGCGGCACGTCACGCGTCTGCATTTACGCTTGACGTTCAGTCGAGTGCCGCCGTATCGGGGTGAGGGTCCACCCATCGCCGCCCAGGCGCTGATCCCGCCCGATGCCGGCGCCTGGTCGCCCATCTCGACCAAGGGCTACAAGGACAAGGATGACGGCAGTGCCGACGGAATCACCAAGGTCGTGCTGAAGGGCAGCACGGAGAACAAGGCCAAGGCGCTGGTGAAGGGCGCCGGCGCCGCCCTGCCCGATCTCGCCCTGCCCGTCGATGGCCCGGTCACGGTACAGCTCCGCAACAGCGACTCGGGCGTCTGCTGGGGGGCCGTCTACGGCACCGGGCAGCTGATCAAGAACCAGACCGGGCTCCTCAAGGCCAAGGCGCAGTAAGGAGACGCCCGCACCACCAGCCATGTCCACGCGTGATCACCTGCGGCTCGCCGCCCGCTTCCTGCGGCATCGGTTCGCACCCGTGCACCCCTTCGAGGTGCAGGCGATGCTGCTCAACGCCTGCAACCTGCGCTGCACGTACTGCTCCTGTCCCGACCTGCCGACGCGCCTGCTGACGACCGAGCAGTGGCTGGCGATCGTCCGCGAGCTCGCCGCGCTCGGGACGCTGCGGCTCAAATGGCAGGGCGGCGAGCCGACGCTGCGCAAGGACTTCCGCACGCTGTGCGCCGCGGTGCGCGCCGCCGGCATCCGCTGCGCGGTGGTGACCAACGGCACGACGATTCCCGACGATCCGTCACTCCTCGACCACCTCGACGAGGTAGTCTTCAGCCTCGACTCGCTCGACCCGGCGACGAACGACCGCGTGCGCGGCGAGGGGGTCTGCGCGGCCGTGCAGCGCGCCATCGAGGTCGCGCGCCGGGCGCCGCGGCCGCCACGGCTCTACATCAACATGGTCGTCATGCGCGCCAATCTCGATCACATCGAGGCGATGCTGCGCTTCTGCGAGGCACAGGGCATCGGGCTCAACGTGCAGCCGGCGGTCTTCGGTCTCGCGAACTACGCCGAAGCGGCGCGACCGCTCGCCCTCGACAACACGGAGACGCGCGACATGTTCGGCGCGCTCGCGCGCTGGAAGCGCGCCGGACGGCCGCTGATGTTCGCCGCCGCGACGTACGAAAACGCCACCCGCTGGGGCGATTACGGCGAGCTGCTCCGCCCCAGCACCGGGCGAACGACCTGCGTCATGGGACGGGTGTACGTGCACATCGAGCCGAACGGCGACGTCTTCCCGTGCGTGCAGACGACCGCCACGTTCCGTGCGAAGAACCTGATCGCCGACGGTGTCAGCGCCGCGCTCGCACACGCGCAAACGCACGAGTGCGGCGACTGCTACAGCGCCTATCTCAATGAGCGCAAGGCGCTCTGGGGCCTGCGCCCCGCGGCGGTGTTCGAATATCTGCGCCGCGCACGAGCCACCGCCTGACGGCGGTCCCGACGTACCCGAGCACCAGTCAACAAGCCGGTTCCTTGGCCGCCTGTCGGATTGAGCGGCGCGTGCGCAATCCAACAAGCCCCCTGGAGGGCGCCGGTCCCTCGGCGCCTGTTGGATTGGGCTACCCCGTTCGATTCAACTTTGTCGGCATCCTGGGCGTACCGAGAAATCGGTTGCTGGTTATCAACTGTCTGGCTGTTGGGCTTCGGGCAGAAGAGTTCGTTCCCCTGACAGCGAACAACCTGACAGCGAACAGCCTCGTGCTGGACCGCCCATCCGGGGGGTACCTTCGCCCGGCGCCTGCAACCGTGTAGGAGAGGGATCCGCGCACCCCGCTGCATCCACACGACGCCGCCGAACGGAACGAATCCCCTCGGCGCGGCGCCCTGCGGCGGTTGTCTGTTCTTCTGCGATTCGCACCCCCTGCTGATGAGTGACTCCATTTCCGATCCCCTGGCCGGCTTTGCCGCGCTCGGCCTGCGTCCCGAAATCCTGAGCGCGCTCGCCGGTCTCGGTTACGAGGAGCCGACGCCGATTCAGTCCGCTGCCGTGCCGGTCCTCCTCGCCGGCCGCGATCTGCTCGGCCAGGCGGCCACCGGCACCGGCAAGACCGCCGCGTTCGCCCTGCCGATCCTGCAGCGTCTCGCGCGCGGCGGCCGGCCGGCACCGCGCGCGCTCGTGCTCGTGCCGACGCGCGAGCTCGCCGTGCAGGTCGCCGAGGCGATCGGCCGCTACGGCCGCGACCTCGGCGCGCGCGTCGTCGCGCTCTATGGCGGCCAGCCGATCCGCGGCCAGATGGCGGCGCTCGCGCGCGGGGTGCACGTCGTCGTCGCCACGCCCGGCCGCGTGCTCGATCACCACACGCGCGGCACGCTGGCGCTCGGCGGCATGGATCTCGTCGTCCTCGACGAGGCCGACGAGATGCTCGACATGGGCTTCGCCGAGGACATCGAGACGATCCTCGCGGCGACGCCGGCGGAGCGGCAGACGGTGCTGTTCTCGGCGACGCTGCCGCCGCGCATCACCGGCATCGCGCGCCGCCATCTGCGCGACCCCGAGAAGATCCGCATCGGCGCCGAAGCGGTCGAGCGCGGCGTGCGCGCCCGCGTGCGCCAGGTCGCGTACGTCGTCGACCGCGTGCACAAGCCCGCGGCGCTGGCGCGGCTGCTCGCCGTCGAGACGCCGGCCGCGGCGATCGTCTTCTGCCGCACGCGCACCGAGGTCGAGGAGCTCACCGAGGTGCTGAACGGCCGCGGCCTGCGCGCCGAGCCGCTGCACGGCGGCATGAGCCAGGAGCAGCGCGATCGCGCCATGGGCCGGCTGCGCGCCGGCGGCGCGGCGCTGCTGATCGCCACCGACGTCGCGGCGCGCGGCCTCGACATCGACGTGCTGACGCACGTGATCAACTACGACGTGCCGGCGGCGCCGGAGTCCTACGTCCATCGCATCGGCCGCGTCGGCCGCGCCGGCCGCACCGGGGTGGCGCTGACGCTCGCCGAGCCGCGCGAGCGCCATCTGCTCGCCAACATCGAGCGCGCGACGCGCCAGGCGATCGCCGTCGAGCGCGTGCCGACGGTCGCCGACCTGCACGCCCGCCGCCGCCGGCAGACGCTCGACCGGTTGCGCGCGGTGCTCGAGCGCGGCGACTTCGAGCCGTTCGCCGACGCCGTCGAGGCCCTGGCCGACGAGGTCGAACCGCGCGACCTCGCGCTCGCCGCCGTCGCGCTCGCGCACGAGACGATGCACGGCGCGGTCGACGAGACCGAGATCCCCGCGCCGCGTGCGCTCGAGCGGCCGCGCGCCGCGCGCGCGCCGTTCGGCCGCGCCGCGGCACCCGCCGCGCCGCGCGGTGCCCTGCGGCGGCGCCCGCATGCCGCCGCCGCCGGCGGCACGGCGAGCCTCTACGTCGGCCTCGGGCGCAGCGCCGGCATCCGGCCCGCCGATCTCGTCGGCGCGATCGCCAACGAGACCCGCCTGAGCGGCCGCGACATCGGTCCGATCGAGATCGGCGAGCGCTTCTCGATCGTCGGCGTGCCGAGCGACGCGATCGACGGCGTCATCGCCGCCATGCAGCGCAGCACCTTCAAGGGCCGCCGCGCCACGATCCGCCGCTTCGTCGACCGCGGGCGTCCGGCAACCTGACCGGTCCCGAATCCGCTGGCATCCGGGGAGTGGACTGGGGTACGTCCCTCCCTGCATGCTGGCGCCCGTCCAGATGGATCGGCTATCGGAATGATCGACGTCCGCGGGCGCGAGCAATCCGAACGCGAGTTCTTCGGGCCGTATTATGCCGAGCGCCGGTATCATCCGACCGGCTGGCGATTGCGGATGGAACGCGACGTGCGCATGCTGCGCCGCGCCGCGCCGGGCGGTCGCCTCGGGCGCGTGGTCAGCATCGGCTGTGGCGACGGCGCCTTCGAGCTGCTGCTCGCGGCGCACGCGGAGTCCGTGCTCGGCATCGACCTGTCCCCGGAGGCGATCGACGTCGCCCGCGCCGCGCAGCGGGCGGCCGGCGCGCGCAACGTCGAGTTCCGCTGCGCGTCGATCAGCGACCTCGAGCTCGACGGCGGCTTCGACACCGTCGTCGCGCTCGCGTTCCTGCATCATCTGCCGGCCGACGCGCTGGCGGATTTCAGCCGGCGCGCCGCGCGCTGGCTGACGCCGGGCGGCGTGTTCTACGCGCAGGACCCCAACGAGCACGGGATCCTGCGCCGCATCGCGCGGCGGGTCATGGCGCAGCGCTACGCCAGCTACCACAGCGCCGACGAGCGCGAGCTCGATCCCGCCGGGATCGCCGCCGTCCTCCGCGAGGCGGGATTCACGGCGATCGCGGTGCGCTACATCGACCTGACGCTCATCCCGGTGTCGCTCGCGCTCGTGCGCGCGCCCGATGTCGTGCTGCAGGCCTGCCGGCTCGTCGACCGCCTGTGGTGCGCCGGCCCGCTCGCCCCGTGGGCGAGCGGGTTCTGCATCACCGCGCGGACGCCCGCCGCCGGGGCGGGGGCGCCATGAACGCCATCGACCGCCTCCTGCAACGCTGGCGGATCCGCATGGCGGCACCGCACGTGCGCGACGGCGGGCACCTGCTCGACATCGGCTGCTACGACGGGGCGCTGATCGAGCATCTGCGCGGGCGCGTCGCCACCGCGGTGGGCATCGACCCGCTCGCGACGCCGCGCGAGGACGGGCCCGTGCGCATCCTGCGCGGGCGCGTCCCCGGCGATCCGCGGCTCGAGCCCGGCAGCTTCGACAGCCTGACGATGCTCGCGGCGCTCGAGCACTTCGATGATCCGGTCGCCATCAGCCACGAGTGCTTCCGGCTGCTGCGGGACGGCGGCCGCCTGGTCGTGACGGTGCCGCACGCCGTGGTCGACCACATCGTCGCCACGCTGGTGCGGCTGCGCATCATCGAAGGCATGGATCTCGAGGCGCACCACGGCTTCGATGTGCGCATGACCGAGCCGATGTTCGCCCGCGCGGGCTTCCGGCTGCTCCACAAGCGCACCTTCGAGCTCGGGCTCAACCGCTTGTACGTGTTCGAGAAGCCCGGACCACGACCGTGAGGTTCCTTCCGTCTCCCGCGGGGGCGGCGAGCGTGCTCGCCGTCCTTGCCGGCGCGGCGTACTTCGTCTTCGGCGAGCTCCACCGCCGCGTCGGCAGCGCCGGCTACGACGCCTACATCTATTTCCTGCCCATCAAGATCCACCTCGCGCGCAGCCTCGCCAGCGGCGGCGCGGGCCTGCTGTGGAACCCGTACCAGGCAAGCGGCGAGCCGTTCTTCGCCAACCCGACCGCCGGTACGCTGTATCCGCCGCATCTCCTGTTCCTGCTCCTCGAGCCGAACGCCGCCATGCATGCGGTGCTGCTGATCAACATCGCGATCGGCGGCATCGGCATGCTGCTGCTGGCGCGCACGCTCGGCCTCGGCTGGAGCGGGGCGCTCGCCGGTGCGCTGGTGTTCGCGCTCGGCGATCCGATGTCGCAGCTGAGCGGCTGGAGCGCGACGCACAACGGCCCGTGGGCCTGGGTGCCGTGGGCGCTGCTGTGCTGCGAGCGCCTGCTGCGGCGGCCGACGCGCGGCGGCGTGCTCGCGCTGACCGCCGTGCTCGCGGTGCAGCCCGCCGCCGGGTGGGTGGTGATCGCGGCGCTGACCTACCAGCTCGTCGCGCTGCGCGTCGCGTTCGAGATCGTCACCTGCGGCGTGCGCGAGACCTGGCGCGCCGCGGCCGCGATCGGCGTCGCCCTGGTGCTCGCCCCCGGCCTGATCGCGGTGCAGCTCCTGCCGGCGGCCGAGCTGGCGGGCGAGTCGTTCCGCGTCAACGTCGAGGTGCAGGAGTTCCTGTCGAGCGGATCGCAGCTCGCCAGCGCGTGGCAGACGATCCGCGACCGCGTGCCGCCGATCCCCTTCCTCGTCACGCCGGTCGTGCTCGCGATCCTCGCGCCGCTGGTCGCGGTGCCGCGCCGGATCCCCGCCTTCTACGGCCTCGCCGGCGTGGTGTACGGCGTCCTCGCCCTCGGGCATGCGACGCCGCTCTACGGCCTCTACGCCCTGCTGCCGCCCGGTGCCGCGACGCTGCGCTATCCGGCGCGCCTGTTCTGGATCACCGGCTTCGCCATGGCCGTGCTCTCCGCCTTCACCGTCGATGCCCTGCGGCGCGGCGTCGCCGCCGGCCTGCGGGGCCGGGCGGCGGCGCTGCTCGCGGTGGTCGCCACCGTCGCGCTGCTCGCCTGGACGCCGGGCGGCCTGCGCGCCCCCGAGCTCGTCGCCCTCGGCGTCGCCTGCGTGTCCGTGGGCGCCGCGACGCGCTGGCCGCGCTGGCGGACCGCGGCGGCGCTCGCGCTTGCCGCTGCGCTGGCCGTGAACGTGATCGCCATCCCGTACCGCTACCCGGGCGGACTGATCGCGTCGGTGCCGTACCGCCAGCATGCGGACGTTTTTGCGCAGCTCGCTCCGCCGCTCACCGCGCAGGACCGCGTCTACATCGTCGCCGACATGCGCACGATGAGCGACTTCACGCTGATCGCGAAGACCGCGACGATCCTCGAGGTGCCCGACCTGCACGACTACGACGCGCTGATCCCGCAGCGCTACGTCGAGTACATGACCATGCTCTGGCACGGGACGCCGGTGAACACGCTTGCCGACCTGACGTCGCGGCATACCGTCACCGCCGGGTTCCGCCCGCGCCTGCTCGACCTCGCCGCCGTGCGCCACGTCGTCTCGGGGCCCTCCGAGCCGGCGCGCCAGAAGGGGCTCGACCTGCCGGCCGCGCCGGCGCCCGACGGCATCGTGCGCGTGCGCCGCAACGACACGGCGCTGCCGCGCGCCCGCTATGTGCCGCGCATCGAGGTGATCCGCGATCCCGGCGTGCTGCTGCACCGCCTCGCCTACGGCACGGACGATCTCGCGCAGGTCGCGTTCGTCGACACGCCGCTGCCCGACGGCTTCACCGGCACCGCCGCCGCGGGCCCCGGCACGGCGCGCATCGTGCGCAACGAGCCCGAGCACGTGACGATCGAGGTCACCGCCCCGGCGCGCGGGTTCGTCGTCCTCGCCGATCAGTTCTACCCCGGCTGGCAGGCGAGCGTGAACGGCCGCGCGGCGACCATCCACCGCGCCAACCACGTCTTCCGACTCGTGGAGGTGCCGAGCGGTACGTCGCGCGTCGAATTCCACTACCGCCCGGCGAGCGTCCGCACCGGCGCGGCGATCTCCGCGACGAGCCTCGTCATCTTTCTCGCGCTGCTGCTCTGGCCGGCACGGCGCGCACGGCGCGGTGCGCGCGCCGCGCAGCCCGAGGCGATCTCGGCCGCCGCCGGCCCGCGCCGCTGAGGTCCGCGGACGGGGTCTGACCCCTGGCGAGCGAACGTATCCGGCGAGCGAACGTATCCGAGGACCGCGGGCGTCCTCGCCCGCATGAAGCACGCTGGCGAGTAAACGACCCGTTCAACGACCGCGTTCGCGAGCGATACGCGTCCGGGAGCGCGGGCGGCCCGCCCGCAATGCAGCGCGCGCCGCGAGCACCCGGCATCTCCTTCGCGTCTCGCGAGCCCCGCGCGACGCTGCGGGCGGGCCGCCCGCGCTCCCGGATGGCGTCCCCGCCGCGACGCGCTGCACGGCGTGACGCGCGCCGCCAGCATCGTTCATGCGGGCGGGGACGCCCGGTCCGGACCGCGGGCGTCTCAGCCGCCGCCGGGGACGGTGACCGTCCGGGTGTCGCGGC
>CBFGUK010000057.1:0-25143 GCA_965651925.1 uncultured bacterium
TCAGCCCGATGCCGACGATCGCCGCGCGATCCTTGAACGCCTCCGCCATGCGAGCCCCGGGGCTAGCAAGACCGCGGCGCGCCGGGCAAGCGGTCACGGCGGGTTCAACGCAGAGGCGCAGAGGCGCGGAGACACGCAGAGAAGCCGCTGGGTCGGCCATTGCGTATCTCTGCGCCTCCGCGTCTCCGCGTTGAAACCCGACACGGGAGTCGCGCCACCGGCGCGGAACGCGGTATGAAGCGGCACGACCGCTGCCGCGCGCGCTTGCGCGCCGAGGGGACGCGCCGATGATCACCCGTGCCGACGACTACCCCGTCCACCAGACCGCCGAGCCGATTGCCGTCGCCGGCGGCGGCGATCGCAACTTCTACGACCGCTACTTCTTCAACGGCTACGCGCGCGACGGCAGCCTCTTCTTCGCCGCCGCGCTCGGCTGTTATCCGAACCGCGGCGTGGTCGACGCCGCCTTCAGCGTCGTGCATGACGGCCGCCAGCACGTGCTGCGCGCCTCGCGGCGCGCCGGCGCCGAGCGCCTGGACACGCGCGTCGGTCCGATCCGCGTCGAGGTGCTCGAGCCGCTGCGCGCGCTGCGCATCGTCGTCGAGGGCCGCGACGAGCTGCGTGCCGATCTGCGCTTCTCCGCGCGCGCCGGCGTGATCGAGGAGCCGCGCTTCCAGCGCGCGCACGCCGGGCGTGTGTTCATGGATTCGACGCGCCTGACGCAGCACGTCGACGTCACCGGCGAGATCGCAATCGGCGGCACGACGCTCGCGCTCGCAGCGGGACAGTACTGGGGCTCGCGCGATCGCTCGTGGGGCATCCGGCCGATCGGCGAGCGCGAGCCCGACGCGCCGGCGCCGACGCAGTTTTTCTGGCTCTGGGCGCCCGTCAACTTCGCCGATCTCTGCACGCACTTCGACGTCAACGAGGATGCGGACGGCACGCGCTGGCATGCGGCGGGCATGATCGCTCCCGCCGGCGGCGCGCCCACACCGGCCGCCGGTGTCGACTGGCAGATCGAATACCAGCCCGGCACGCGTCACGCGCGCCGGGCGACGATCACGCTCGAGCCGGCGGACCGCGGCGAGCCGCTGCACATCGCGCTGCGACCGCTCTACAACTTCTACATGGTCGGCCTCGGCTACCAGCATCCGGTGTGGGGACACGGCATGGTGGTCGGCGACGATGTCGCCGCATACGAGTCGTTCGCGCTCGCCGACGTCGATCCCACCCTGCCGCTCCACCTGCACGTCCAGGCGCTCTGCGAAGCGACCTGCGGCGCGCGCCGCGGCATCGGCGTCCTCGAGCAGCTCGCCATCGGTCCGCACGCCCCGTCGGGGTTTCGCGAGCTCCTCGACATGGCGCCGTAGCGGCGTGGCGCGCCGCTGCGGCAGCTGTCAGCCGGCCCGATGCCGCCGCGCCGCTGGCGCCCCGGGCTGCGCCTCTGGGGCGTGTGCTGCTCGGGCTGACAGACGGTGCCTGCGGCACGGGGCCGGCACGCATGGTGCCGGCCCCGCATCCGCGCCATCGTTACCGCGTCAGGGCTTCTGCCGGCACTGGATCATCCCCGCTCGCTGGCTGCAGCCGTCCGGTCCGATCGTGTCGCTGCGGTCGATCACCGTCGCCGTTTCGGTGGTGCGGATGCTGACCGACAGCGGCGCCTCGGCGATGCTCGGCGCGTCGAGGTCCTGCTTCTGGACCTTCAGCTTGACGCGGAAGAAGTCCGGTGCCGAGCGCTTGGCGAGCACCAGCTTGCTGCGCGTCGCCCCGTCGCGGCAGCGGATGTTGCCGCGCCGTTCGGTGCACTGGGCGGCGGCAAAGGTGAAGCCGGCCACCTGCGTGAGGGGCGTGCCGTCGCGGAAGACCAGGATCTCGATGCCGTGGTCGGTCACCGCATCGAGGAAGGCGCCCTGGGAGCTGCTGGTGTCGAGCTCACCGAGCACCTTCCAGGAATCCGAGTCCGGACGGGTGAGGCGCTCGCGCACCTGGACCTTGCGCAGACTCAGGCCGAGGCGCTCGTTGGCATCGCATACCCCGTCGTCGTCGCTGTCCGGACTGGTCGCCAGACAGACGCCCGCCGTGCATTCGTCGCCGAGCGCACAGATCAGTGCCGTGCCGCACGGCGTTCCATCGGCGAGCGGATCGGGCACGCAGACCCCGGCCGGCTCGGTGCACAGGCCGCTGTTGCAGGCGTCGGCCGCCGACGAGCAGTCCGGTGGCGTGCCGGCGCCGCACAGCGCCAGCCCGATGTTGCAGGTCTCCGTGCCGTTGCACGCCAGCGCGTCATCGCAGTCGGCGTCCTGGGTGCAGGTGACGCATTCCACCGGTCCGGCGGCGGCGCTGGCGAGGAAAGGCTCGACGTCGACGTTTGCGTTGGCGGCGCTGTCGCAGGTGCCGGTGTTCGGCCCGGTGACGCAGCCCCAGTAGTTGTCCTCGGCGTCGATGCTCTCGCCGCCGGTGTAACGGACGCCGGCGTGGTTGTCGGAGAAGTTGTTCTGCGTCAGCTGGTTGGTGGCAATCGTGCCCGGGGCCTGCGCGGAGCTCAGGAAGACCGCTTCGCCGGACTCGGCGAGGCCGTTGTCGGTGAAGCAGTTGTTGGTCACCAGCGTGTGCTGGGCACCGCGGTCGGCGGCGCCGCTGCCGAAGCTCGTCAGCGCCAGGCCGGAGCGGCCGTTGCCGCTGAACAGATTGCCGCTGACGACGCTGTTCTGGATGCCGCCCTGGAGGCCGTCGAAGGCGTGGTCGGCGAAGACGTTGTCGCTGATCACGCCGCCGTCGAAGGCGCGGCTGCCGAGGTTGGCGCCGGTCGCGCAGCCCTCGATGCGGTTGCCGCTGAACAGCGGCGCGCGCGGCGTCACGCTGACGCCGACGTTGTGATTGCCGTCGACGAAGAAGCCGGTCGCCGTCGGGCCGTTGGCGAGGCAGTTGTCGGTGAACTGGAAGCCGGCGAAGCCGTCGGTGTCGAGATGGAACAGGGCGCCGGCGCCGACCTTGGCGGCGCCGTCGATGGCGTTCTGGTGCACGTCGATGTCGATGCCGCTGTCGTTGAGGAAGACGCCGTTGCCGCTGAAGCCGACGATCCGGTTGTTGCGCAGCTGCAGCCCGTCGAGGGGCCCGGACGTCGACTCGACGCCGCGCGTGCTGCCCGACAGCGTGAACCCGTCGATCACGGCGCCAGCCGCGCCCGACACCAGCACCAGCGCCGCACCACCGGGCGGGGCGATGATCGACTCGCTCGCCACCCGCCCGCAGGCGTCGACGCCCGCCTGCGCGCCCTCCAGGGTGAGTTCCTTGGCGAGCGTCACCGACTCCGCATAGGTGCCGGGCAGCACCACCAGCGTGGTGCCCGCCGGCGCCGCGGTCACCGCGGCGGCAACGCTGAGGCCGATCGTGCCGATCGGACCGGCCGCGTACACGCCCTTGTCGAAGGTGTTGCCGGTCGCGACCGCGGCAACGTCGCTGCCCGTGTTCTGGATGAACGCGTGCCCGCTGGTCGGCGTCAGCCCGGTGCTGTCGAAGGCATTGCCGGCGATCGACGTCGCCGGACCGCGCGAACGCAGGCTGACGGCGAATCGCGCCGTGACGCCGGCGAAGGTGTTGCCGGTGATCGTCGCGCCGTTGGCGTCGATGGTCACCAGGTTGTTGCCCTGCTCACACGGCTGCGCGACGACCGGGCACTGCGTCCCCGTCAGATCCGGGTTGATGCCGCCGGCGGTACCGCTGATGACATTGTTCGTGAACGTGATGTTGCTGGTGTTCCCGCCGCCGGCGCCGCCGCCCATCGTGACCAGCTGGCGGGGCACGTTGGCGAGCGTGAACTGCTGCCCGAATCCGTAGCCCGCCGGTGTGCCGACGAAGGTCTGACCGGAGAAGACGTTGCCGGTGATGACGAAGCCGCTGATCGTCGCGCCGAACTCGGTCAGCAGACCGTGGTCGCCGTCGGCACTGATCTCGTTGTCGAGGATCTGCGCATTGCTGTGGTGTCCCTGGAAGTACAGGGCCGCGGACTCGATGCCGGGCGACACGTGGTCGCGGCCGACGATCGTGAAGCCCTGGCCGGGGGCGCCGATTTGCAGCGCGGTGGTGTTGCTGGTCACCACCACGGTGCCGAGCGCCGCCGCCGGGTTGCTCGGTGGTTCGATCTGCGTCGCCGCGCGGCCGTTGCGCGACAGCAGGACCAGATTCTTGTTGATCGTCACCGCCTCGATCCAGGTGCCGTCGTCGACCAGCACCGTGTCCCCTGCCGCGGCCAGCGCGACGCCCGCGGTAATGCTGGCGGCGCCCAGTCCGGGCGTGCAGCCGGCGTCGATGGCGTCATTCGGCACGCAGACGACGGCGGCCGCGGCGGTCCCGGCGGACCCAACCAGCAGCGCGGCCAATGCCAGGTGAAGCAACGAGCGAAGCGTTCCTGCACACATGTGTAGTATCCTCCCGGCCCGCACCATCGCTGTCGGTTGTGCTATTCGCAAGTTAGCACATCCCCCTACTTCCTTAGGGGTTGACCCTAGGCCTGACCGCGATGCGCCGATCGGCACGCCCGGGGGCGGCATCTCCGCAACGGAGGCCGTCACCCTTCCCTGCCGCCGCCCCGGCACCGCAGCGTGCAGCTGCGCGGCGCGGCTCGCGACGGGGTCGATCGGCTCCGTTGCTGCCGCGGAGGATCGTCAGCTCGGCAGCGCGAGATCGAGCAGGCGGCGCTGCGTCGACGTGGCGAGCTCGGACCAGATGCGCGTCTCGAGGGCGCGGGCGGCGGGACCGTCGAGCGTCTCGACGTGCGCGTGCAGCTGCTCGAGGGCGGCGCGCAGGGTGTGGTTGCGCGCCTGCAGGGCGCTGACCAGCAGCGACGGTTCGGGCGCGGCGAGCGCCGCCTCGAGCGTGGCGCGCAGCGCGTCGTCGGCGAGCGACAGCCCGTCGGCGAGCAGCGCTTCGATCGCGCCATTCTCCTCGACGAGACGTGCGGCGGCGCGCTCGAACTCCTGCGCCGCCATCATCGCCAGCATGCCGATCAGCTGCGCCGAATAGGCGCTGTAGGCGCGCGTCAGCTGCGGCCCGAGCTCGGTCATGAGCGTGGCCGCGATGCCGTTGAGCACGTGCGACACGGACGGCATCATGCGAGCCTCCCGAGCGCGGCGAGCAGGAAGCGATCCTGCGCGTTGACCAGCCAGTACGACGTGAACGCGAGCATCACGTCCCGGGCGCGCCCTTCGGCGTACTCGCGCGCGCCGGTGAGCCAGATGCCCTGCGCCTTCACGCAGCTGAACACGCGCCACCAGTGGAGGGCCTCGCGATCGACGCGCAGGCCGCTGCATGCCTCCCAGACACGGATGGCCTCGGCCTCGTCGGCGATGCCGCCGGCCTTGCCGTCGCGCGCCCACTGCCAGGCCGGCATGAACGACCAGGCGAGGTCCTCGAGCGGATCGCCGAAGTGCGCCATCTCCCAGTCGAGCACGCCGTGGATCTCGGCGCCGCGGTAGAGGAAGTTGCCGGTGCGATAGTCGCCGTGCACGACGGTGACGCGCGGCGGTGGCGGTGGCGGATGCCGGCGCAGCCAGCGGATGCCCGCGGCGGCGATCGGCTGCGGCTCGAGCGCGTTGCGCGCGATGATGTCGGCCCAGCGGTCGAGCTCGCGCCGCCAGCAGTCGGCCGACGGCGGCACGGCGCTGCTCGCGGTCGCCGGCAGCTCGCCGATCGGCGTCGCGGCGATGGCGCCGAGCACCTCGTACATGCGCCGCGCCAGCGCATCGCGATGCGGCGCGAAGGACGGATCGAGCAGTGCCTGGAACTGCGACTCGCAGCCGTCGATGCGCTCCATGACGAAGAACGGCCGCTCGAGCCACTGCGCGTCCTCCTCGAGGAACAGCGGCCGCGGCACGGGCACGGGCGAGTCGGCAAAGGAACGGTAGAAGTCGAACTCGACGCGCCGGTCGGAGCCTTCGACGAGCGACGCCTCCGGATCGCGGCGCACGATCACGCCCTGCGTGCGTCGCTTGCCGCCGCCCTCGAGCCAGCGCAGATCGACCGACCACGTCTCGCGCGAGGCACCGCCGAAGATGCGCTCGCAGCCTGTCACCTCGAGATCGTGCGCATCGCCCAGCCGCGCCGTGAAGTACCGCGCCAGCGCCGCTTCCAGGGACATGAAGACGTGAGACCAGAGGACGCATGAAAAGAAAAGGCTTTCACCACGGAGGCACGGAGACACGGAGCGACGGACCAGCCGCCTCCGTTGCTCCGCTTCTCCGTGTGCAATAGTCCGATCCGATGCGGCGAACCTTCGAGACGGCAGACGGACTGACGCTGGTCGGCGATGCGTACGGCGACCCGGCGGCGGCGCCGGTGCTGCTGATGCACGGCGGCGGGCAGACGCGGCACGCCTGGGGCGGCACGGCGCGGGCATTGGCGGCGCGCGGCTGGTACGCGCTGGCGATCGACCTGCGCGGCCATGGCGAGAGCGACTGGTCGCCGGACGGCAGCTACGGCCTCGACGTCTTCGCGCGCGACCTCATCAGCATCGCGCGCGCGTGTACCCGGCCGCCGGTGCTGGTCGGCGCGTCGCTGAGCGGCCTCGCCGGCCTGCTCGCGCAGGGCGAAGCCGAGGCGCAGATCTTCGCCGCGCTGGTGCTGGTCGACGTCACGCCGCGCCTCGATCCCGGCGGCACGCGCCACATCCTCGACTTCATGCGCGCCCGCCTGCACGACGGCTTCGCGACACTCGACGAGGCGGCGGACGCCATCGCCGCGTACAACCCGCACCGCCCGCGGCCGACCGACCTGCGCGGCCTCGCGAAGAACCTGCGCCGCGGCGACGACGGCCGCTACCGCTGGCACTGGGATCCGGCATTCATGACCGGCAAGCAGCCGCCCGACGTGCACGGCAAGTTCGACCGGCTGTTCGCCTGCGCCCGCGCGCTGCGCCTGCCGACGCTGCTCGTGCGCGGGCGGATGAGCGACCTCGTCACGCCGGAGGCGGCCGAGGAGTTCCTCCGGCTCGTGCCGCACGCGCGCTTCGCCGACGTCTCCGGCGCCGGCCACATGGTCGCCGGCGACCGCAACGACGCGTTCACCGACGCGGTGATCGAATTTCTCGCGGAGACGCGGAGCCGCTGAGTCCTCCGCGTCTCCGCGTGAGTATTCAGGTCTTCGGCTGGCAGGACGGACACCAGTACGTGACGCGCTCGCCGTCGGGCCCGTCGGTCATCGCCTGGCGGCGGATCGGTGTGCGGCAGCGGCGACACGGCTGGCCGGCGCGGCCGTAGACGTAGTGCGACGCACCGCGGCGCGGATCACCGGTGGTGACGTGCCCGCCGAGGCCGCGGTTCGCCTCGAAGAGGCGTTTGATCAGTGCCACCACGGCGGCCGGATCGGGCACTGAGGCGACCGGCATCCACGGATCGAGACCGCGCAGGAAACAGATCTCGCAGCGCCAGACGTTGCCGATGCCGGCGATGACGTGCTGGTCGAGCAGCGCCGCGCTGATCGTGCGCCGCGGATCGGCCACCAGTCGGCGCAGCGCCTCATCGGCATCCCAGTCGTCGCCGAGCGGGTCGGGCCCGAGATCGCCGAGCCGCGCCGCCTCCTCGGCGGTCGGAAACAGCTCGAGCACCGGCAGGCGGTAGCCGACCGCCGTCCACGGCCCGGTGACGAGCACGGCGCGGATCGCGAACGCCGGGCCGCCGCGCCAGCGCTCGTCGGGCCGGTAGAGATGCCAGCTGCCGTCCATGCGCAGATGCGAGTGCAGGGTCAGCCCGCCGGCGAGGCGCATCAGCAGGTGCTTGCCGCGTGCCGCGACCGCCTCGACGCGGCGCCCGGCGAGGTCGACGGTCGCCAGGCGCGGCACGCGCAGGTCGCTGCGCGCCAGCACCGCGCCGGCGAGCGCGGCGTGCAGGCGTGTTGCCGCGAGGTGGATCGTGTCGCCTTCAGGCACGCAGGCGCAGCCCCTTGTACGTGCGGCTGAAGCCGGCGGCGAGCAGCGAGTCGGCGAGCGGCGTGTCGCGCACCGCGACGCCGTCGGCGCGCTCGATCTCGACCTTGCCGAGCAGCCCGGCGCGCGCCGCCTGCGCCAGCGCCGCGACCGCCGCCTCGCGCCGCACCGGGTCGTCATCGTACGTCAGCAGCGTGCGCCCGCCGCGCTCGACGTAGAACGCGAGCCGGCCGCCGACCAGCACGACGAACGCGCCGGTCTTGCGGCCGGCGCGATGCCCGGCCTCCGCGGCGCCGCGCTCGGGCCACGGCAGCGCCGCACCGAACGGATTGGCGGGATCGGTGGCGGCGAGCACGACAGCGCGCGCATCGCCCTCCTCGCCGGCCAGCGCCCGCATGCGGTCGACCGCCCCGGGCAGCGCGAACTGCGCGCCGCCGAGGCCTTCGACGAAGTAGCCGCGGCGGCAGCGGCCGCGCTCCTCGAGCGCGGTGAGCAGCGGATACGCGGCGGCAAAGCCGCCGGGCAGGCGGTCGGCGGCGACCGCGCCGCGCGTCACGAGCCCGTGACGACGCAGCAGCTGCTCGACGGCGGCATAGCGCCGACGCGTCGGATCGGTTTCCCGCGGCGGAGCGAGCGACCACCGGCCGGCGGCGGCCGGCGGACCGCCGCGCGCCAGCAGCGGCCGCCGGCGGCGTGATGCGTCCGGGAGCGCCGGCGATCCGCCCGCTTCGGCGGTGCGCGCCCGCGTCATCCGTGCCGCGAGCGAGCCGCTCGCGCTCGCCGGCGGGCGCAGCGCCTTGCGCGTCACCACCGCGCGCAGCGGCGCGAGCGTGTCGTTGGTCACCCGCCCCGACCAGACGAGCTCCCACAGCGCGAGGACGAGCGCGGTGTCGTCCGGACCGCCGAGCGCGTCGGACAACTGGCGGAAGAACAGCGCCCCGCCGCGCGCCAGCGCATCCAGCGCCAGCGACGCGAGCGGCGTCAGCTCGACCTCGACCGGATCGGGCAGCAGCAGCGGCGCGAGCTCCGCCTGCGCGAACGCCACCCAGCCGTCGTTGGCGCCGAGCGCGCCGGCGCCGACCCACACCACCTCGCCCGCGGCGCCGAGCTGGTCGAACAGCAGCGGCGAGTAGTCGGGGAGACGCGCGCGCAGGATCTGGCTCTCGAGCGCCGAGGCCGGCAGCGGCACACCCTGCAGGTGCTCGACGACGCGCCAGAGCGCATCGAGCCCGGTGCGCCGCGGCCCGCTCGGCGCGATGTCGTGCCAGGCGACGGCGAAGCGCACCAGCGCCTCGGGCGGTGCCGGCTCGATCTCGTGGCGCAGCGCCGCGAGCGAGCGGCGGCGCAGGCGGCGCAGCACCTCGGCCTCGATCCACTCGCGGCCGCTGCCGCCGGGGCGGAACTCGCCCGCGACGACGCGACCGGCGGCCTCGAGCGCGCGCAGCGCCCCGAGCACGACGGCGCCGCCGAGCCCGAGGCGCGCGGCGACCGCCGCGGCGGTGAACGGTCCGTGCACGCGCGCGTAGCGGGCGACGAGATCGCCGAGCGGATCGGCGACCGGCTCGAGGAACGCCGCCGGCAGCCCGGGCGGCAGCGCGACGCCGAGCGCATCGCGGTAGCGGGCCGCGTCCTCGGCGGCGATCCAGCGCCGTGCGCCGCCGACGCGCACGGCGACGGCGCGGCGCTCGCGCTCGAGCGTCGCGAGCCACGCCGCCGCCGCGGCGGGGTCGGCGCAGCGCGCCGCGATCTCGTCCGCGTCGAGATCGCCGAGCTGGCGCAGCAGATCGAGCAGGCCGTCGTGATCGCGTGCGCGGCGCCCGGGCACGAGGCGCTGCAGCTCGTGCTCGAGCTCGACGAGCGCATCGGCATCGAGCAGGTCGCGCAGCTCCTCGCGCCCCATCAGCTCGGCGAGCACGGCGCGGTCGAGCGCCAGCGCCTGGGCGCGCCGCTCGGCGAGCGGCGCGTCGCCCTCGTACATGAACGCGCTGACGTAGGAGAGCTGCAGCGAGCTGGCGAACGGCGACGGCGCCGCGGTCTCGACCTCGACGACGCGTACCGCGCGGCTGCGCACGTCGCGCAGCAGACGCACGAGCTCGGGCAGATCGAAGACGTCCTGCAGGCACTCGCGGTAGGTCTCGAGCACGATCGGGAAGGACGGGAAGCGGCTCGCGACCTCGAGCAGCGTCGCGGCGCGCTGGCGCTGCTGCCAGAGCGGCGAGCGCTGGCCCGGGCGGCGCTTGGGCAGCAGCAGCGCGCGCGCCGCGCATTCGCGGAAGCGGCTGGCGAACAGGGCCGAGCTGCCGACCTCGGCCACGACGAGATCCTCGATCTCCTCGGGATCGATGAACGCCGCCTCGGCCGACGGCAGGTCGTCGCCTTCCGGCACGCGCAGCACGATGCCGTCGTCGCCGTAGATCACCTGCACGTCGGCGCCGAGCTGCTGGCGCAGGCGGGCGCGGATCGCCTGCGCCCAGGCGGCATGGATGCGCGCGCCGAAGAACGACAGGATGCACAGCCGCCAGTCGCCGAGCGCGTCGCGGAAGCGCTCGACGACGATCGTGCGGTCGTCGGGCAGCACCCCGGTCGCGAGGCGCTGCTCGTCGAGATAGCGCGCCAGGTTCGCCGCGGCGCGGGCGTCGCAGCCGGCGGCGGCGAGGCGCGTTGCACGGCCGGCCTCGTCGAGCGTCGCCAGCTCGCGCACGAACGCGCCCAGTGCGCGCCCGAGCTCCGGCGGACGGCCGAGCGCGTCGCCGCGCCAGAACGGCATCTTGCCGGCCATGCCCGGTGCCGGCGAGACGAGCACGCGGTCGGCGGTGATGTCCTCGATGCGCCAGCTCGACGCCCCGAGCTGGAAGACGTCGCCCGGCCGGCTCTCGTAGACCATCTCCTCGTCGAGCTCGCCGACGCGCGGGCCGCGCGCACCGGCGAGGTAGACGCCGAACAGGCCGCGGTCGGGGATCGTGCCGCCGGAGGTGATCGCCACCAGGCGGCTCCCCGGCCGCGCCGCGAGCCGGTTCGCGACGCGGTCCCAGTTGAGCCGCGCGCGCAGCGCAGCGAAGCCCTCCGACGGATAGCGGCCGGCGAGCATGTCGAGCACGGCGGTGAGTGCCGAGTCCGGCAGCTCGGCGAACGGCGCGGCGCGGCGCACGAGCGCGGCGAGGTCGTCGACCGACCACTCGTCCATCGCCACCATCGCGACGATCTGCTGGGCGAGCACGTCGAGCGGGTTGCGCGGCACGCGCAGCGCCTCGATCGCGCCGGCCTGCATGCGCTCGCTGACCAGCGCGCACTCGAGCAGGTCGCCGCGGTACTTCGGGAAGACGATGCCGCGGCTCAGCGCCCCGACCTGGTGGCCGGCACGGCCGATGCGCTGCAGGCCGGAGGCGACGGAATCCGGCGCCTCGACCTGGATGACGAGGTCGACCGCGCCCATGTCGATGCCGAGCTCGAGCGAGCTCGTCGCCACCACCGCGCGCAGCGCCCCGGTCTTGAGTGCGTCCTCGATGTGCGCGCGCTGCTCGCGGCTCACCGAGCCGTGGTGGGCGCGCGCGATCTCCTCCTCGGCGAGCGCGTTGAGGCTGTTGCACAGGCGCTCGGCGAGGCGGCGCGAGTTGGCGAACACGATCGTGCTGCGGTGCGCGCGGATCAGCGCCAGCACGCGCTCCTCGACGTGCGGCCAGATCGTCGGCGGCGCCGCCGCGCCGGCGGCGCTGCCGCTCGGGATCTCGCGCGCCGCGCCGAGCTGCGTCATGTCGTCGACCGGCACCTCGACGGCGAGCTCGAGCAGCTTCGGCTCGCGCGCGTCGACCACCGTCACCGGCTGCGCGCCGCCGAGAAAGCGCGCCACCTCCTCCATCGGCCGCACGGTTGCCGACAGGCCGATGCGCTGCGCCGGCCGCTCGAGCAGCGCATCGAGCCGCTCGAGGCTGAGCGCGAGATGGCTGCCGCGCTTGCCGCCGGCGAGCGCGTGGATCTCGTCGACGATCACCGTCTCGACGGTGCGCAGCTGCGCGCGCGCGCCGGAGGTGAGCAGCAGGTAGAGCGACTCCGGCGTGGTGATCAGGATGTCGGGCGCCTGCTTCGCGAAGCGGCGGCGCTCGGCGGCGGCGGTGTCGCCGGTGCGCACGCCGACGTCGATCGCCGGTGGCGGCACGGCGAGGCGCTCGGCGGCGCCGCGCAAGCCGGCGAGCGGCGCGCGCAGGTTGCGCTCGACGTCGATCGCCAGCGCCTTGAGGGGCGAGACATAGAGCACGCGGACGCCGCCGCGCGCCCGCGCCGGCTCGCTGCTCAGCCGGTCGAGCGCCCAGAGGAACGCGGCGAGCGTCTTACCCGAACCGGTCGGCGCGACCACCAGCACGTGCGCGCCGCCGGCGATCGCCGCCCACGCCTCCCGCTGCGCCCGAGTCGGCGCCGCAAAGGCGTCCGCAAACCACGCCCGGGTCGCCGGCTGAAAGCGGTCGAGCATCGTGCCCAGTGGAGCACGGAACGGACGGCGGCGGGAGCCTTGCCCGCATCAATTCGACGATCGGCCACCGGAGGACGGAGAGGACAGTGAGTCGCTGGTCGATCGAATTGGCGATGATCGGATCGCCTCGACGTCGCGTCCTCCGCGCCGCTGTGGCGGATCGTCAGCCGCCCACGCCCTCCTCGATCCAGGTCGCGGCGCGGTTGGCGATCATCGCGACGACGGCGTTCGGGTGCCCGCGGGGGATGGACGGCATGACGGACGCATCGGCGATCCAGAGCGCGTCGATGCCCCTGACCCGCAGCCGGGGGTCGACGACGGCGCGGGCATCGCTGCCCATCCGGCACGTGCTCGTGGGGTGATAGACGGTCTGCAGCGCCGTGCCCGCATACGCGAGCAGATCGCGCTCGGACTCGACGCCGGCGCCCGGGCGCAGCTCGCCGGCGTTCTGTTCGGCCAGCGGCGCGGTCGCCGCGATCCGCCGGCTCCAGCGCACGCCTTCCCAGAGCACCGCCGCATCGATCCCGTCGGGATCGCTCAACAGCGCCGGGTCGATCGCGAGCGGCACGAGCGGATCCGTGTTGCGGAGCATCACGCGGCCGCGGGAGCGCGGCGCGACCACCGCCGGTCCGAGGCCGAACGCATGCTCCTGCGGCGGTTCGAGGAACTCCTTCCGCATGTCGAACGGCAGGAACATGAGCTCGAGATCGGGCGCCGCGACGGCATCGGGACGCACCTGGGTGAACGCGAAGGCTTCGACGCCACCGGAGGCGAGCATGCCGCGCCGGAATAGCAGGTAGCGGAGCAGCTCGCGGGGCGATTCGGCGCGCAGCAGCGTATCGGTGCTGGACGTGCGGTAGACCATCGGCAGCACGGGATGATCCTGGAGATTCTCGCCGACCTCCGGCGCATCGACGTGCACCGGCATCCCGAACTGCTGCAGCACGGGCCCCGGCCCGATCCCGGACAGCATGAGCAGGTGGGGTGATCCGTAGGCACCTGCCGCGAGCACCACCGCCCGGGCCGGGTGATCCGTGTCGCGCCCGGCGCGGCGGATCGTCACCCCCGTCGCGCGGCGGCCGTCGAGCGCGATGCGGATCGCGTGCGCGTGGGTGACGACCTCGAGATTCCGGCGCCGCATCGCGGGCTCGAGATACGCGTGATAGGCGCTGAAGCGCCTGCCGTTCCGGTGCGCGAGCTCGGCGATCCAGGCGCCGTCGTAGGCCTCGCCGTTGTAGCGCGGCGACGTGCCGAGGCCGGCGCGGCGCGCGGCCTCGACGAAGAGCCTGCTGAGCATCCGCCCGTTGCGATTCGGCTCGATCCGCATCGGTCCGTTCCGCCCGCGATGCGGATCGCCGTCATCACCGGTCCAGTGCTCCTGATCGCGGAAGACCGGCACCACCTCGCGCCAGCTCCACCCCGTGGCGCCCGCCGCCTCCCAGCCGTCGAAATCCGCCGGATGGCACCACTGGTGCATCATCGCGTTCATGTTCGACGAGCCGCCGAGCATCCGGCCGCGTGGCGTGAAGACGCGGCGGCCGCCGACCGCGTGTTGCGGCTCGGTCGTGAAGGCCCAGTCGAGGTCGCCCTTGAAGAGTCGCGGGAAGCCGGCGGGAATGGACACGAAGCGACTCTTCGGCGGGCCGCCGGCCTCGATCAGCATCACCCGCAGCCGTCCCGAGCGCGTCAGCCGCTCGGCGAGAACGCAGCCGGCCGTTCCGCTTCCCACGATGATGATGTCGTGCACGCCGCTCCTCGTTGTCGCGAGTACGTCGTCGTGTCCCGCCCCGTCGGGCGGGAGATCACGCGACATCGCATGTTCGTCCCGGAGACTCCAGCAGAAGTTGCGCACCCGGCGCCGTCCGACCCGCGGCCAGGCGTCTGGAGGGCACTGCTCCGTCGGCGACTGATGATCAGGCGCGCGTCGCTCGATCCAACAGGCGCCGACCGAGCGACGGGCATGTGAGGAATCTGCGCCTGCGCAGACCGCCGGCAGCCGGGGTGGGCGACGGCGTCGACCACTGGCCTGCACGCTCGACCGCGCGCGGTGCGCGCGGCCCGTCGCTCGCGCTGGAGTTGTCGGACGCCCCTCACCCTGACCCTCTCCCCTGGCCGGGAGAGGGGACCCACGGCACAGGCCGGCGCCCTCCAGAGTGTTCGCGACGCCCTGGCCGCGTCTCAGCAGCCGTCGAGGGCGAGACGCACGGCGGCGATGAGCTCGTCGATCGTGACGCTGCCATCGCCGCTGGTATCGAGCGGCGCGCACGTGGCGGGCGGCAGGCTGCCGAGGGCGATGTTCACGCCGCGAATCAGCTCGTCGATCGTCACGCTGCCGTTGCCATCGCAGTCGCCGGCGCACGGCGGAGCTGGCTGCGTGCCGGCGGCATCGAACACCGTGCCGCGCGACAGCGCGACGGGCACGACGACGACATCGTCCGGATCGTCGCGGTTGGTGAACGTCAGCGTCGCGCGGCTCGTGACGCCGGCGGGCACGGACGCGGGCGCGGCAGTGATGGTGAAGGCGCGCGGCGCCTCCGCGTCGGTCACCGCGGTCGCCGCGTCGAGCTGCAGCCAGTCGGCATCGCTCACCGCGTCGAACGCGAGCCTCCCGTCGCCGGCATTGTCGACCGCCAGCATCGCGGTCTGCATCGCGGTCTCGCCGGCGGCGACATGCCACGCGAGCTGCTGCGGCGCGACGGCGAGCGTCGGCCCGCGCGGCGCGAGGCGATCGCCGACCACGACCGTCACCGCCGCGCTCGCCGTTGCGCCGAGGCTGTTCGTCGCCGTCACCTCGACGACGTGCTCGCCGACCTCCAGCTGATCGGTCTGCAGCCGGCGCCCGGTGCCGAGGAGGCCGCCGCGATCGCTGCGCCAGACGATGCGCTCGTCGTCGAGCACCGCGTCCTGGCGATCGTCCACTTCGACCGCGAACGAGACGAGCTGCGCCCAGTCGACGGCGACGCCGTCGACCGGCCTGGTGATGACGACGCGCGGCGGGCGCGCCGCGACGGTGAACGGCGCGCTCTCGGCCGCGGCGGTGTGCACGCCGTCCGACGCGACGACGCGCAGCCGGTTCTCGCCGCCGCCGAGCAGCGTCGTATCGAGCGCCGTGCCGGTGCCGGTGGCGCCGAGCAGCACCGGCTGGTAGCTCGCGCCCCCGTCGCGGCTGGCGAACACATCGAAGCGCAGGGCATCGCCGTCGCGATCGCTCGCCGTCCAGGCGACCGTCACGACGCCGTCGACCGGATCCGGCGCGCCCTCGAGCCGCACGTCGTCGAGCTGCGGCGCCGTGGCGCTCACGGCCACCGTCGCCAGCGTCGCACCGCTTGCCGCGTCGGTCACCACGAGCTCCGCCGTGCCGGGCACGAACGGCACGACGAGGTCGAAGGCGAGCGTGTCCGGCTCCTCCTCGATCGCCGTCGCCGCAAACGCGTGGCTGGCGAGCACCGCGGCGGTCGCATCGCGCAACTCGAGCCGGAACGCGCCGGGGGACGGCGGTGTGGCGTCCATCACCGCCGCCGCGCGCTGCACGACGGTGACGCCGCCCTCGCCCGCCGCCGGCGTCAGCGTGCCGGCGACGAGCAGCCAGTCGCCCGGCACGGCCTGCCGCGGCGCCGCCGCGGCGCCGGCGGCGTCGCGCGTCAGGAACGCGTGGATGCCGTCGTACGTATAGTCGCTCACCCAGTACGGCCAGCAGTACGACATCATGTCGTACGTCGCGTCGGCGTTGAGCAGCGTCATCGTCCCCGGCAGCACGTCGGGGAAGTCGAGGCCGAGCAGGCGGTGCTCGGGATCGATGATGATGTTGGCGATGCGCGCCGCGGTGTGGGGATACTCGGGATCGCTGGCGCTGTGGCCGCATTCGAGCGAGCCCTGCGCGGGATGCCGGCGGCCGACGGTGTGGCCGACCTCGTGCGCCGCATAGGTGGGATCACTGCTCGGCCCGGTGGCGATCGGCCCGACCGCATAGCCGCGCGTGAAGTAGTTCTGCCCTGCCGGTGCGGGTGCCTGCGCGATGTTGCCGTAGGTGATCGTCGCGGCAGCGATGCCGGCCGTGCGGCGCAATGCCGCGAGGCGCCCGTGGACGTAGTCGGAGGCGCACATGTTGCGGTCGTCGGCGTTGGCGTAGCGCTTGATGCAGTCGGCGTGCGTGCGGTCGACGTGACTGGCGAGCGCGTGATCGACGAGATCGAGCACGATCGCGTGCAGCCCCGGCGTCTCCAGCGTGCCGCCCGGCTCGCCGAGCGGGTAGAGGCGACGCAGGCGCTGCCGGCTGGCGGCGACCTCCGCCGCCGTCGGCGCGTGGCGCGTCCCGCCGAGATCGTAGGCGAAGTTGTAGTAGATCACGTGCAGGCGCGGCGACGGCTCGAACGTCACGTCGCGCGTCACGCTGTTGTTCGCGCGGTTGTCTTCGACGATGCGGCCGGCGGGATTGACCGTGGCGCTGAGCGTCAGCGGCCCCGCCGCCGTCCAGTGCCGCGGCAGCTCGAACTGGAACGACTCCGTCAGCCGCGCGCGCAGCGGGTCGCGGCGCACGGTGAGCAGCTTGCCGCCGGCGTTCACCGGCTCGAGGCGGCCGAGGAAGCCCTCGGCGTTGGAACCGGCGAGCGATGCCGTCACCCCCGACACGTCGCGGCCGCTCAGCGCGCACACGTAGACGCGCACGATCGTGCGCTTGTCGGCGATCAGGCGTACGTCGTGCGCGGTGTTCTGCAGGCCCTGCGTCACCTCGATGCCGGTGGCGGCGAGGTCGTGCACCGGGATCGCCGCCGCATCGTTCGCCAGGCGCATGAGCCGGTTCGTGCCGCGCTCGCGGAAATAGAGCCAGGTGAAGTCGGTGCGCAGGCCCTCGAGCGACGTCGCATCAGGCACCGGACCATAGAGGAGCTCCGGTACGGTGGCGCCGACGGACAGGCGGTAGAGGCGCTGCTCGCGATCGAAGCCGCCGGTCGGGCGCGTCTCGAAAAAGTAGTAGTGCGTTCCGTCGCGCGCGATCTCGGTGATGCGGCCGTTCGGGTGCGGGCTGGTGTAGAGATGGAACGTCGCGCCGCTCAGCGTCTCGGCCTCGAACAGCCCGTTGCCCAGGCCGAACGCGATGCGCGACAGCGGCGTGCAGCCCGGCGGCCCGCACTGCTCCTCGTAGCCGAGCACGTGGTACGCCTCGATCGGTCCGGGATGGATCGTCTCGAGCACGCCGTTGGTCGTGTCGTTGCGGCGCAGCGCGCCCTGCTTCAGCCAGTAGAGATAGCGGCCGTCGAAGCGCAGCTCGTTGTGCGCAAATGCCGGCCCGACATCGATGCTGCCGTGCAGCAGCGCGCCGGTCTCCTTGTGGTACTGGACGATGACGTTCGGCTGCAGCAGCGGATCGTTCCTGTTGAGGGCGGCGATCACCGAGACGCCGAAGACGATCAGCTCGGCGCCGGTGGTCGCGTCGCCAACGGTGGCGAGGAGCTGCGACATCTCGTCCGGGTTCGCGTCGCGCGGCCGGCGCCAGAGCGCCGCGCCCTCCGGGCCCTGATTGTCGATGAAGTAGAGATGCCGGTCGTCGGCGACGATGTTCGACAGCAGGCGGTACGGGTTGCAGACGCCGGCGGCGCGCTCGGGGTTGAAGACGAAGACCGGCCGTGGCGCGGCGACGGCGAGGCTCGCCCGGCTGATCGCGAACGGTTCGGTCTCGTTCACGATGCCGGCGCCGGTGCCCTTGCCGTGGGCGCGCGGGCCGGTCTCGCACGCCGGGGTCGTCGCCCACAGCAGCGCCGGATCGCCGGCGGCCGGCACGCCGCTCACCAGGATATCGGCGCCGTCGCCGACGAGCTCGTGCAGCATCGCCCCCGCCGCCGCGGGGAGGGACAGTCCGATCGCCGCCGCCAGCAGCAGGCAGCACCTCCAGGCCCGTGTGTGCGCGATGATCACGACTCACCTCCTGCCGCGCGGCGGCGTGCCCCCGCGGGCGCTGCCGCGATACGCCGACGCTAGCAACGGCGACTGTTTGCCGACAAGTGACAAACACGCGGCGGCGCGGCGGGCGCGCGGGGCGTGCCGACGTGGCACATCTGGAGGGCGCCGCTCCGTCGGCGCCTGCTGGATTGAGCGACGGGCGCCTGATCCAACAGGCGCCGACGAAGCGGCGGGCGCGTGAAGAATTCCGGCGGCGCCCCCCGAGGACGCGCGTCTCTTCCCTCGGTCCCCTCTCCCCGCCAGGGGAGAGGGTCAGGGTGGGGCATCCGACACCTCCAGCGCGAGCAACGGGCCGCGCGCGCAGCGCGCGGCCGAACGTGCAGGCCAACGATGGTTTCGTATCCAACAGGCGCCGACGGAGCGGCGCCCTCCAGATCCTGAGAAGAGAGACGCACGGGTGTGCGGTTGCGGCGCGGCGTCGATGGGCCGCGGCGCCCGTTGCCACGCCGCACTCCGGCGCAGCGGCGCGCCGCCTCGGCGCCGCGCATGCATCCGCCGCCCGATACGCCTGCGCCAATTTGCAGCGAGGCGGGCGCGCGCCGGTTGCAGATTGACGCGCGCGCGATGGCCGGCGTATCGTTTTCGCAACCGGCCAGAGGGAGGGCGTCCGATGCGCGCGATCGCAGGTGCGGTACTGCTCCTGGCGTCGGCACTGTCCGGCGCGGCGCATGGCGTCGATCTCACCGGGCGCTGGCGCTTCGAGTCCGACGGCAGCAGCGCGATCGTCACCGTCACGCAGACCGGCAGCTCCCTGTCGATCCCGTGGGCCGTCCCGCTGACCGGCACGGTCGGAGCCACCGACGCCAACGGCGTCACCCCCTACTCGGTCAGCTACTCGGATGGCTTCGTCCAGGCCGAGATCGCCGGACGCATCCTGCCGAGCGGCAACCTGTTCGACGGCCGTACGGGTGTCGCGGCGCCGTTCCCGCCGCTGATCGGGAGCCTGATCGCCACGCGCTGCACCTGCTTCGACGGCAACAGCACCAACGGCGACGGCTGCGATGCGACGTGTCAGGTCGAGCCGTGCTGGACCTGCACCGGCGATCCGTCGACCTGCACGCCGACCCCGGACGGCGGCGCCTGCGATGACGGCAACGCCTGCACCGCCGGCGAGACGTGCACCGCCGGCGCGTGCGGCGGCGGCATGCCGCTCGCGCCGTGCGTCGATCTCGGCGGCGCGTGGACGCGGCACACCGACATCGCCGGCCTCGGCCAGTCGACGGACACGTACACCACCATCCGCCAGCGCGGCACCGATCTGCGCATCGATGACTACGTCGGCTACATCGATCCGGCGACCGGCGCGTTCAACTTGCGCGCCGTCAATCTGCACCTGTTCTGCTCGAACTTCGACACGCTGATCGGCACCGCCGCGCTGGACGGATCGACGTACGGCGCCAGCGGCTCGGTGTCGCTGCCGCAGCCGTCGACGCCCGACCACTGCGACACGTTCACCCAGGTCGAGCTCGGCGATCACTGCGGCGACGGCACGCTCGATGACACGGAAGCCTGCGACGACGGCGACCTCGAACCCGGCGACGGCTGCACCGCCCGCTGCGCGGTCGAGACCTGCTGGGCGTGCACCGGCACGCCGTCGGACTGCGCGCCGGCGACCGGCACGGCGTGCGATGACGGCGACGCGTGTACGACCGACGATACGTGCGACGACGACGCCGCGTGCGGCGGCACGCCGCTCGCCTGCGGGCCGTGCCTCGCCTGCGACAGTGCGCAGGGCTGCCTCGCGGCGCCGCGCAGCGCGTGCACGGCGTCGACGGCGCCGGAGAAGTCGCTGCTGCTGATCAAGGACGCCGCCGACGATGCGAAGGACAAGCTCGTGTGGCGCTGGAACCGCGGCGCCGACCTCGACATCGGCGACCTCGCCGGCGTGCCGGACGGCGTGACGCTGTGCGCCTACGACGAGTCCGCGGCCGAGCCGGCGCTGCTCTTCCGCGCGCACGTGCCGGCGAGCCCGCCGTGGAAGACGCGTGCCACCGGTTTCGCCTACAAGGCTCCCTCGGGCGGCGCGGACGGCGTGACCGCCGCGCAGGTCCGCGCCGGCACCGGCGGCAAGGCGCGCGCGCTCGTCAAAGGCAAGGGCAGCGCGCTCGCCGGCCGGCCGTTCGGTCTCCCCGCACCGGCGCTGCCGCTTCCCCTGCGCGTGCAGCTGCACGGCAGCGGCGGCCTCTGCCTCGAGACGCGCCACGACAGCGCCGGCGTGCTCAAGAACGATCCCGCACGCGGCGTGTTCAAGTCGCGCGGCGTGCCCTAACGCCCGATGACGCTTCGCCTGGTCGTCTTCTACGGCTCGGTACGCAGCGAGCGGCAGGGCATCCGCGCCGCGCGCTACATCGTCGCGGCCTGCCGCGCGCGCGGGCACACCGTCGACCTCATCGATCCGCTCGAGTACCGGCTGCCGCTGCTCGACCGGATGTACAAGGAGTACCGGCCCGACGAGGCGCCCGAGCTGCTGCAGCGCATGGCGCGCCTGATCGTGCCCGCCGACGCGTACGTCGTGGTCTCCGGCGAGTACAATCACAGCGTGCCCCCGGCACTGAGCAACCTCCTCGACCACTTCCTCGAGGAGTACTTCTGGAAGCCGTCGGCGATCGTCTGCTACTCCGCCGGCGCATTCGGCGGCGTCCGCGCCGCGATGCAGCTGCGCTGCATGCTCGGCGAGCTCGGCATGAGCAGCATCCCGTCGATCCTGCCCGTGCCGCGCGTCCAGGATGCGTTCGACGACGCCGGCACGCCGCGCGATCCGGCCGCGTGGGCGCCGCGCACCGACAAGTTCCTGACCGAGCTCGAGTGGTACGCGCGTGCGCTGAAAGCCGCCCGCGACACCCCCGCCGAGCGCAGCGAATGCGAGGCCGAGTCCTCCGGCCCCGCCGCCGCGGCTCGCCGCACCTGATGCGTTACGGCCGGGATGCGGCCCTGCCCGGCAAGGTTTTGCACCGCCGCTGCATCTCCTCCCTCTGAGGCAGAACGGGTTGCGGCCTGCCCGCAACCCGCACGGATTGGAGGAAGTCATGATGCAGCACAGTTCAGGACGGCTGGCTGTCGCGGTGGCGCTCGCCGCCTGCTGCGCGCTCTCGAGTGCATGCGGCGGCGGCGGCGGCGGTGGCGGCAGCACAGGCCCGGCAGCAGGCACGCGGGCGACGACGTTCATTGGCAATATCCAGGAGGGCGGCGGACCGGCGGGCGAGGCCGGCGGCACGACCGCCGGCCTCGGCATCGTCCAGGTGTGCGTTGCCGGTACGGCGCTCTGCACCGAGGTCGATGAGACCGGCGCCTTCACGCTCGATGCGCGCGTCGGCGGCGACGTCGTGCTGGCGTTCGACGGCCCCGGCTTCAGTGCACGCCTCGCGCTCAGCGGCGTGCCGCACGGCGCCACCGTACGCATCGAGGACATCGTGTGCAGCACGCGCACCGGCCAGTGCGCCGCGGCGCACATCGAGTACCTCGTGCCACCGAACGCGCCGCCCGACTGCAGCGCGGCGGCGGCGCAGCCAGCGGTCCTCTGGCCGCCGAACCACCGCATGGTGCCCATCCGCGTCGCCGGGGTCGTCGATCCCGACGGCGACCCGGTCGCAATCACCGCCGTCGAGGTTGCGCAGGACGAGCCGGTCGACGCGCCGGGCTCTGGCAACACCGCGCCCGACGTGCGCCTCTCGCCGCTCGCCGTACGCGCCGAACGCAGCGGCCAGGGTGACGGGCGCCGCTACACGATCGCGTTCGTCGCCGACGACGGCCGCGGCGGCACCTGCAGCGGCACCGTGCACGTCTGCGTCCCGCACGACCGCGGACGCGGCAGCGCATGTCCGTAGGCGGCGGGCACCGGTCCGCGGGCAGTCAGATCCGCCGATGATCGACCTGATGATGTCAGGCAGGCGTGCCGTGCTCGGCCCACAGGCGATCCCACGTCGCCACGCGCGGATCGTCCTCGCCGAGCATGTCGACGATCTGTCGGCGGACATAGGCGGCATCCAGGGTGCGGCCCTGAACGGCGATCAGCCGTTCGAGATCGACGACGTCCTTGCCCCGGAAGAACAGCAGCTTGAAGACACAGAGCGCCTCGGCGGACAGGAACCAGACGTCGACCTCCGCGATGCGCTGCCGTACGCGCGTGCGCGCGGCTTCCCAGGCGAAGTCGATGCTCGGGGTGAACACATCGAGTCGGAACGCGGCGTAGCGCAGCACGATGAGGCCTTCCTGCTCCGCCGCACGGCGCGCCGTGGCGTCATCGATCGCGACGCCAAGGGCGCGCAGCGCCCCGAACACCGCGTCGAGCCGCTCCGGGCCGACGAAGACGTTGACGTCGACGTCGTTCGTGGCGCGGGGAATCCCATACTGCCCGTACGCGAGCGCGCCGCCGATCGCGTACGGGATACCGGCCGCCTCGAGCACCTGCGCGACGCGGACGGCGGCGTCGAAGGCATCTTCCGGGGCGGTCATGTGCGCCGGCGGGCACGGACCCGCAGCTGGCGCAGCACCTCGACCGAGCTGTCCGGCAGCGGGTCGCGCCAGGCGAGCAGGCGCTCGCGATCGGGGCGGTGCGCGAGTTGGCGCGCCGCCGCCCGGCACGCCGCGGCGGTCGCGCGCCAGCGCTCTTCCGGCGTCATTGCGCGATACGGCTCGGCTTCACGCGCGACGGCAGTGCGGTTGTCGGTCACCCACGGCGGCAGCCCGGCCATGACGGCGCGATCCTAGCGCACGCGATGCGCGGGAGCGACCGTTCGAAGCAGCGGAAAGCGGAAGGCGAACAGCGGAAAGACGCAGCGGATAGCGACCGCCAGGACGCCAGGAACGCCAAGTCCGGAATGAGGCCGCGCTCCGCTGACCTGCTTCCGATCCTGGCGTCCCTGGCGGTTTGATCTTCCGAAGCGCGAAGACGGGCAGGCGCTGTTTCGTTCCGTATTCCGACTTTCCGCTTTTCGCTTTTCGCTTTCCGCTTCAGCTCACGCCGTCCGTCGCACGCGTTCCGGCGTGAAGCGCACCGGCATGCGCTTGATGCCGTTGATGAAGCTCGAGCGCAGGCGTTCGATCGGGCCGGCGAGCTCGATGTCGGGAAGGCGGCGCAGGAGCTCCTCGAACATGATGCGGATCTCGAGGCGGGCGAGCGCGTTGCCGATGCAGAAGTGCGTGCCGATGCCGAACGCGAGGTGGTCGTTCGGTGTGCGGCCGACGTCGAAGACGTCGGGGTGGCGGAACACCGCCGGATCGCGGTTCGCCGCCGGGTAGAACATCACCACCTTGTCGTTCTCGCGCACCGGCTGACCGCCGATCTCGGTGTCCTGCGTCGCGGTGCGGCGGAAGCAGTTCACCGGCGAGACCCAGCGCAGGATCTCCTCGGTCGCGGTGGTGATCAGGCGCGGATCGGCGAGGAGCCGCGCGCGCTGATCGGGATGCTCGATGAGCGCCAGCATGCCGCCGGAGATCGCGTTGCGCGTCGTCTCGTTGCCGGCGACGATGAGCAGCAGGAAGAAGAGGTCGAACTCCATCTCGGTCAGCCGCTCGCCGTCGACCTCGCCGTTCATCAGCACGCTGGTGAGGTCGTCCTTCGGCTCGGCGCGGCGCTGCTCGGCGAGCTGGTTGGCGTAGAGGTAGACCTCCATCGCGTAGCGCTTCTGCTCCTCGCGGTCGCCGACGTACTCGGGATCGTCGAATCCGATCAGGCGGTTGCTCCACTCGAAGACCTTGCCGCGGTCCTCCTGCGGGATGCCGACGAGCTCGGCGATCACCTGCAGCGGCAGGTCGGCGGCGAGGTCGGTGACGAAGTCGCACGCGCCCTCGCGCGCGACGCGATCGATGATCTCGCCGGCGCGCAGGCGCACGCGCTCCTCGAGCTGCGCGATGCGGCGCGGCGTGAAGCCGAGGCTGACGAGGCGGCGCAGCTTGGTGTGCTGCGGCGGGTCGCGGTTGACGAGCATGAGCTGCAGGTTGCCGAGGTCCTCCTCGTTCGATTCGAAGAGGAACACCGAGCGGCGCGCGGCGGAGAAGAGCTGCGGGTTCTTCGAGACGTGCGCGACGTCGGCGTGGCGCGTCAGCGCCCAGAACCCCGGCGTCTCCTTGTCGGGATGCCAGAACACCGGCCGTTCGGCGCGCACGCGCGCGAACTGCGCGTACGGCGGGCCCTGCTGCTGATAGGTGTCGGGATTCGCGAGGTCGATGTCGGACAACGGCATGTCGGTCCTCCTGATCAGGACGAGGTGCGCACGGCCGCCTGCGGCGCATCGGTGCCGAGCAGGCGCGCGATCGCGACCTTGAGGAAACGGGACTGGCGGGCGAGCGCCGCGGCGCTGCGCGGGTCTTCGTTCAGCACGGCCTCGAGCAGCCCCGCGTTGGCGAAGTAGCCGAAGATGAGGTGGTAGAGGCCGGCAGCGAGATGCGGAATCTCCGACGGCGCCCAGGCGCCGCCGGTGCCGGCGAGCACCTGCAGGCCGCTGCGGTAGAGCGGTCCGAGCAGGCGCTGCACGGTGCCGCGCAGCGTCTTGGTGTCGTCGAGCCCGGCGCGCTGAATCAGACGCGGCAGATGCGGGCGGCTGGCGAGGTAGTCGACGATGCGGTCGAGCACCGGATCGGTCGTCTCGCCGGCGGTCTCGCTGGTGGCGACGAGCTCGACGATCGGCGCGAGGCCGCGCTGCAGCACCGCCTCGTACAGCGCCTTCTTGTTCTTGAAGTGGTGGTAGAGGCTCGCCTGGTTCTTCAGGCCGGCATCGGCGGCGATGACGCGCACGGACACGCCGGCAAAGCCGCGCTCGGCGAAGCGCCGCTCGGCGGCGTCGAGGATCACGTCGCGCGTCGG
>CBFGUK010000058.1:0-24461 GCA_965651925.1 uncultured bacterium
GTTCGCTGACCTCGTAAAGGATCTGCTCGTACATGGGAGCGTTGTGCCACGCGCGTGCAGCCGTTTCGAGAGACGTCAGCACGTCAGCACGTCAAAACGTCAGCACGTCAGCACTCGACGCGGTCGCGCGAGCGCGGGCAGTTGCCGCCAAGTGCTGACGTACTGACGTGCTGACGTGGAGTTGACTGATTCCCGTCGTGACTTCCGTTCAGCCACATCCGTGCGCTAAGCGCGCCGCATGGATGACGCGGTGGTGCTGAGTCGACGGCGGGTGTTGCAGCTGATCGCGGGGGCGGGCGCGCTGGCGGTGCAGCCGCGGCTGCTTGCGCGGCTCGCGCCGGCGCCGGTTGCGCAGGGCACGTCCGGCTTCCTCACCGCCGCGGAGCTCGCGACGCTCGATGCCGCGACGGCGGTCATCCTGCCGACCGACGCGCTGCCCGGGGCGCGCGAGCTCGGCGTCGTCGACTACATCCAGGGCCTGCTGAGCTTCCTGCCGGGCAGCGATGCGAACTGCGATCGCCGCCTCGGCGCCGCCGACCTGACGGCGATCGCCGCGATCGGCGCGGGCGCGGCGCCCGGCTGTCCCGGCGCCGGCGACGTCGACGGCAACGGCGCCGTCGACGCGCTCGATGCGCACGCCGGCGCCTCGGCGCTCGTCGCCGCGCGCCCGGCGTTCGGCCACGGCCCGTACAGCGGCCGCCAGCCGCAGCCGCACCAGCCGATCGGCAGCACACCGTGCAGCGACTGCCACGGGCCGCAGGCGGCCGGCGGCCACGCCGAGCCGGCGCCGGACGGCGGCACGTTCGCCTATCCGCCGAACGCGTTTCCGCTCTTCACGCCGCTCAACCGGCTGCAGACGCTGAGCTGGAAGGTGCGGCTCCTCGGTCCCGAGGCGGTGCCCGAGGTCGCCGACAATCCGCTGCTCGCCAGCCTGCCCGACGTCGACCTGCGCCGCCGCTACCGCGACGGGCTCGCGCAGCTCGAGGCCGAGGCGGCGCGCCGCTTCGCCGTGCCGTTCGCCGCCCTCGATGCGGCGCAGCAGGCCGAGGTGCTGCAGCAGGCCGGAAGCTTCCTCGACCTGCTGCGCCGGCACGTGATCGAGGGCATGCTCAGCGCGCCCGAATACGGCGGCAATCGCGACCGCCTCGGCTGGCAGCTGGTCGGCTACGACGGCGACAGCCAGCCGCTCGGCTACACGATCTACGATCCGTCGGTGCCCGGTGCCTACCGCGAACGCCCGGACAAGCCGAACTCCGGGCCCGATCCGGACGAGCCCTGTGCCGGCTTCTCCGCGCCGGTGGCGGAGTTCCTCGCGCTGATCGCGCGCGTCACCGGCGGCGGTGCGTTTCCCGAACCGTACTGCTTCGAGGTCGAGCCGTGACCGCTGCCGACTGCATTCTCGGCAACCGCAGCCTGCACACCTTCGATGCGCTGATCGTCGGCAGCGGCGCCGGCGGCTCGGCCGCGGCGCACGTGCTCGCCGCCGCCGGCTGGACGGTGCTGATTCTCGAGGCCGGCAACAACTACTTTCCCGAGCTCGACCGGCCCGGCCGGCTGTCGTGGTCGGAGTTCAGCAACGACGAGCTGCGCATGGGTGTGCGCGGGCTCGTGATGCAGGATCCGCGGCTCGAGCCGCGCACGTTCCGCCAGCACGACGGCGTGGCGGCGATGGCGCACCCCGACGTCAACGTGCTGACCCGCAACGTCGGCGGCGCGGCGGTGATTTCGAGCGTCAGCTACCCGCGGTTCAACGTCGTCGACTTCCGCCTCGCGTCGGCGCTGCGCGACGCCGGGCGCACGTTCGATGGCGCGAGCTTCGTCGACTGGCCGTTCAGCTACGCCGACCTCGAGCCGTTCTACGTCGAGAGCGAGGTGCTGTCGGGCGTCTCCGGCGCCGCCGACGGCCCCGACACCGACCCGTTCGCCTCGTGGCGCAGCGCGCCGTTCCCGCTGCCTCCCTCGCCCGAGATGTACGTCGGGCGCGTGCTCGCCAACGGTGCGCGGCAGCTCGGCTACCGGCCGTTCACGTATCCGTCGGCGATCGTCACGCGCAGCGGCGTGCTGCCCGACGACGAGCGGCCGCCGTGCGTCAGCTGCGGACTCTGTTCCCACTTCGGCTGCCCGCGCAACGCCAAGGGCTCACCGGCGGTCACCACGCTGCGCCGCGCGCTGCTGACCGGCAACGTCCAGCTGCGCTACAACGCGCACGCGACGCGCGTGCTGACCGGCGACGCCGGCCGGCGCGCGCGCGGCGTCGAGTACATCGACGCCGACGGCGCGCGGCAGGAGGCGCTCGCCGACCACGTCCTGCTCGCCGCCAGCGCGATCGAGAGCGCGCGGCTCTGCTTCCTCTCCGATCCCGGCGGCCCGGGCCTCGGCAACGCCAGCGGCCAGCTCGGCCGGCATCTGATGTTCCACTTCCAGCCGACCGTCGCCGGCTTCTTCCTGCAGCGCATGCACGGCGAGCGCGGCCATTCGATCACCACCGGGATGAGCGACTTCCGCGGCGTCCTCGAGGGCGGCGAGGCGCTGCACCCCGAGCGGCCGCTCGGCGGCATCATCGAGTTCGCGACCTCCTCGGAGCCGATCACCACCGGGTTCGAGGGCCTGGCCGCGCTACCGCTGGCGCAGGGGCTCGGCGTCACGCTCAAGCAGCTGCTGATCGAGAGCCCGTTCCACGCCCGCATCGGCGTGCTGGCGATGATGGGCGAGGATGCGCCGCAGCCGACGAACCGGATCGATCTCGATCCCGACGTGCGCGACGTCTACGGCCTGCCCGTGCCGCGCATCACCTACCGCAACCACCGCTTCGAGCTCGACTATGCGGAGTACTACGCGCCGCTGATGCTGGCGGTGCTGGAGGCGGCGGGCGCCGCGTACGCGCTCGTGCAGCCGCGCGACCCCGCGACTCCGCCGTCCTCGCGCCACATCATGGGCGGCCTGCGCATGGGCACCGACCCGGCGACCTCGGTGTGCGATCCGTTCGGCCGCTTCCACGAGGTCGAGAACCTCTCCTGCGTCGACGGCGGCGTGTTCCCGACCGGCTCCGGCTACAACCCGACGCTGACCATCATCGCCGTCGCGCTGCGCAGCGCCGCCCACCTCGCGTATCCCGCCGATCCGGCGAAGGCACTGCAGTACGTGTAGCGCGGCGGCGCCATCAACGTCGGCGCCGCATCCGACGACCACGTTGTAGCCGCGGCTACATGGCGCGTTTGCGGACCGCGCCGGCGATGGCCATCACTCCCCGTCGGCGAGCTCCGGTGGCGGCGTCGCTTCGCGGGTGCGCAGGCGGGCGAAGAGGTCGTCGGTGTCCGCAGCGGTGGCCGTGCTGCGGCCGCGGCCGGTGTACGAGCCGTTGTAGCGCACGAAGTTGCAGCTCAGGATCTGGAACGGCGGGTCGTTGGGGAAGACCACCAGCCGCGTCGCGTCGGTGCCGAGCTCGACGCTGCCGGCGGTCGGGTGCGAGGTCTGGAAGCCGTCCGACGTCCAGGCGCTGAGCGTCGCGGTGGTTGCGCTGGTGATGCGCGCGAGAAACGACACCTGCGGTGGATTGGCGAGGCCGGTCTGGATCGTGACGATGACATTCGTGCCGTCGCTCGAGAACGTGCTGTCGAGCTGGTTGCCGCAGCCGTTGTTGAAACGGCCGCGGAAGAAGCACAGGCCCGTGCCGGTGGTGTGGAACGTGAACGGGCAGCGGTTGGTCGGCGTGCGCGTCGCCGTCGGCTGCCGGGTGGCGGTCGGCGGCACGGTCGGCGTCCCCGCCGCGCAGCCGGCGAGCGCGTTGTTCACCGCGATCACGAGGTCGTTGATCGTCACTTCGCCATCGCCGCCGCAGTCGCCGCAGCACTGCCCCGCGGCCGGCACGGCACCGGCGATGAGCACCAGGAGTCCGATGAGGATGCGCATGTGCGCTTGTAGCGCGCCGGGCACGCAAGCGCACGGCGCGCGCGGTCCCCAAGGACACCGCAGAGGCACCGAGGTGCAGCGTCTCGCAGAGGGTCTCTGCGGCGTCGTGTCGCCGTGCCGCTGCGTTCCGGTCTTACGCTGACCCTCTCCCTTCGGGGGAGGGAACCTGTTCGGGTTGCTGCTCGAGTGCCGGATCGCGGACGGATTCCGGGCCCTGTGCGGGCGGGCGCGGCGTGACGAGGAGCGAGAGCCAGACGAAGCCGATCAGGCGCACGGCGGCAAGGCCGAGGCGCCAGCGGCGCGGGGTCAGACCGTCGAGGGTCGTCGAGCCGAAGAGCGCGGCGAGCATCGGCGCGACGAACAGTGCCGCGCCGGCGAGCGGCCACGGCCAGTATGCGGTCCAGCACAGGCCGAAGCCGATGAGGACCATGGCGCCGGCGAGCAGCGGGCTGACGAGGAAGTGGAACAGGCGCACGAGGCGGGCGACCTGCGAGCCCGCCTGTCCGCCGGCGGGCAGCGGCGCGAGCAGCGCGCCGAGGTAGCCGGCGCCGCGGCGCTGGCGGAAGCGGATGAACTCGCGCGCCGTCTGCGGCACGCGCGTCTCGATCGCCCACGCCTCGCGGCACAGGCGCACGTGCAGGCCCTGCGCGCCGGCGGCGAGCGCGAACAGGATGTCGTCGGCGCCGCCGGCGCGCGGCGTCGCCTCGACGACCCCGCGGCGCAGCGCGTAGCAGACGCCCGACACCGCCGCGGCGCCGAGCGCCTCGCCCTCGAGCCACCACAGCGTGTTGAGGAACCACCAGTAGATCCGTTCCTCCAGCAGCGTGCTGTCGGGGCGGATGCGCGCGCCGACCACGCCGGTCGACGGATCGGCGACCAGCACCGAGACGAGCGCCCGGACGCAGGACGGATCGAGCTGCGAATCGGCATCGGTGCCGACGACGATCGCCTCGTCGACCGACGCGATGCCGTAGCGGAGCTGGTCGAGCTTGCAGGTCGCGTCGGGCGCGCGCAGCAGCTCGACCGCGAACCCGGTGCGCGGCGCCGCGTCGATGAGCGCCGTCGTGCCGTCGGTCGAACGGCCGTCGACGATGACCAGTCGCAGGCGGTCGGGCGGGTAATCGGTCCGCGCGAAGTCGGCGAGCTTCGCCGCGATGCGCGCTTCCTCGTTGTACGTCGCCATCACCACCGCCACGCGCGGCAGATCGTGCACGGCCGGCGGCACCCGGCGCCGGCGCGCGGCGAGCAGCGCGAGCACGCCGAGGTAGCCGACGCTGGTCAGCCACAGCAGCGCGGTCGTCGCCAGGAAGGCGCCGAGGAAGACGGTCACGCCGCTGCCCTAGCGGGTCCGCGCCGCCCTGTCATGTGCGCGCGCAGGCGCCGGGCGCCGCCGCACGTCAGCTCACCGCGCGCAGCCGCGTGCGCTCCGCGAGGCCGTAGAGCATCGCGTACTGCCCGGCGCGCGCCAGCAGCTCGGCGTGGGTGCCGGATTCGACGATGCGGCCGCCGTCGAGCACGACGATGCGCTGCGCCATGCTGACCGTCGAGAAGCGGTGCGAGACGATGATCGTCGTGCGGCCGCTGGCGAGCGCGCGGAACTGCTCGAACAGCGCGTGCTCGGCGCGCGCGTCGAGGTGCGCGGTCGGCTCGTCGAGGATCAGCACGTCGGCATCGCGCGCCGCGGCGCGCGCCACGGCGAACGTCTGCCACTGGCCGGCCGACAGGTCGCGCTCGCCGAACAGCGGCCCGAGCGTCGTGTCGTAGCCGCGCGGCAGCGTGGCAACCAGCGCGTCGAGGCCGGTCGCCTCGGCGACTGCGGCGACCCCGTCGCGCGTCTCGCGCAGCCGCTCCCAGTCGCCGAACGCGATGTTGTCGGCGGCGCTCGCCTCGAAGCGGCCGAAGCCCTGGAAGACGACCGCCATGCGCTGCTGCGCGGCGGCGCGCGGCCAGTCGCGCAGCGCCGTGCCGTTGAGCAGCACGGATCCGGCGTCCGGCTCGTAGAGGCCGGCGATCAGCTTGACGAGCGTCGACTTGCCGGCGCCGTTCTCGCCGACCAGCGCCACGGTCTCGCCCGGCGCGATGTGCAGCGTGACGTCGCGCAGCGCCGGCGCGCCGGCGCCGGGATAGGTGAACGTCACGCCGCGCAGCTCGAGCGCGCCGCGCGCGGTCGCTCGCCCGGCCGGTGCCACGTCCTCCGCCGCCGCGTCGCCGCCGGCCGGGAGCGCGGGGCGCGACGGCAGGGCGAGGAAGGCGCGCAGGTCGGTGAGGTAGAGCGTCTCGCGCAGCGCCGTGCTGCACAGCGCGACGAACCCCTCGAGGGTCATGCGCAGGCGCGCGCTGGCGGCGCCGAAGATCGCGAGGTCGCCGATCGTCACCGCCCCGTGCAGCGCCCGCCAGGCGACGTGCGCGAACGCCGCGTACACCACCGCGGTGGTGAGGAGCACGAAGCCGGCGCTGCCGCGGAACGCGCGTTGCGCCAGCGCCCAGTCCTGGGTCGCGAAGCGGTCCATCAGCGCGCGAAAGCGTGTGACGAGCGTCGGCGCGAGCCGCAGGAGCTGCACCTCGCCGGCCGACGCCGGGGTGGTGAGCAGCGTCAGGTAGTAGGTCGTCCAGCGGCGCGCCGTGGCGCGCGAGCGCTCGAGCGCGTGCTGCATGGACGCGAGCCGCCACTGCGCGCGCAGGTACGGCACCGTGCAGAGCAGCAGCGCGGCGACCAGCCACGGCTCGATGACGACGAGGATCGCGAGCATCGAGGCGATCTGCAGCGCATGACTCGCCGCGCCGATGCAGTCGATCAGCATCGCGTGCAGGTGGGCGCCGGGGTTGTCCTTGGCGCGCTGCAGGATGTCCTGCGTCTGCGGCGCCTCGACGTCGGCGAGCTCGAGCCCGGCGGCATGCGCGAGGACGTCGGCGGTCATGCGGCCCACCAGCAGATCGCGCAGGCGGTTGCGCAGCAGCACCGCGGCGTGGCCGCACAATCCCTCGAACAGCGTCAGTGCGAAGCCGAAGCCGAGCCACGGCAGCAGCGGCGCGAAGTCGATGCTGCCGGCGCGCACGCTGCCGACCGCGGCGTTGACGATCGCGCGCGCGACGAGCGCCAGCCCGGCGGGGAACAGGGCGCGCAGCGCGGCGACGACGAGCACGCCGACCAGCACCGGCGCGCTGGCGCGCCAGGCGATCGCGAGCCCCCACCCGGCGTGATCGAGCAGCGCGCGGCCGCGCCGACCCCACTCCCGGGCGAGCGCTCGGAGTCCGGACATCGCCGCCGGCTACTCTGTTCCACGGGTGGCGCGCAAGCGGGGGAGGGCAGGGGAGCGGTGACCAGTGACCGGTGACCGGTGACGGGTGACGGGCAAACGAGACGCGCAGAGAGCCGGGCCCGGACGACGCAGCCTGGAGACCGAACCATGAAGCAACGCACGGCAGCGCGGCCGACCGGTCACTGGTCACCGGTCACCGGTCACTGTGGATTCACTCGACTTCGCGTCCTCCGCGCCTCTGTGGCCGATTTGATGAGCTCTCCGCCGCGCTTGCCTCGGCCGCCGGGAGCTGCGTAAGGGCACGCGGCGTGCGCGCGATGGCGGAAAGCACGATCGGGGCGGGGATCGATCTGACCGACGCGGTGACCGTGTTCGTCACCACCGTCGGGGCGCCGAGCTATCCGGCGTGTCTTGCGCACCTGCACGCCCAGGACTGCCGCGCCCACCTGCGCGTGATCGCGTACGTCGCGCCGATGCATGTCGCCTTCCAGCGCATGCTCGACGAGTGCCGCACGCCATTTTACGTGCAGGTCGACGAGGACATGCTGCTCGACCCGCACGCGGTGCGCACGCTGCACGCCCGGATCACGGCGGGCGGTCCGGCGGTGGCGATGGCGATCGCCGATCTCTACGACGCGCATCTCGACCGCTGCATCAACGGCGTGAAGATCTTCCGCCACGCCATCGTGCGCCGCTATCCGTTCAGCGACCGGCACGATTTCGAGGTCCGGCAGGTGCGTGCCTTCGAGGCCGACGGCTATCGCGTGCTGCGCAGCGCGGCGGGCCGCGTGCCGGTGCCCGGGCAGACGCTCGGGCGCCATGGCGCGCGCTGGACCCTGCCGGCGCTCTACGAGCGCTATGTGACGCTCGAGCGCAGCCGGCGCACGACGGGCAAGGGCGCCTGGTTCGCGCCGTACGGACGGGAGTTCTTCGAGCGCTTCCAGCGCGATCCGTCGCGCGAGAACTTCGTCGCCATGATGGGCGTGATTGCCGGCACCCTCGCCAGCCGCGGCGGCCCGGCGGGTGCGAAGGACTACCGCACCTACGCCCAGCTGCCGGGCTTCGCGGAGCTGTGCGCGTTCTTCGATGCCGTCACGCCGCCCACCGGCGCCGCGGCGGATGACGGCGACGTCGGCGGCCGCGCCGTCGGCGAGTGAACGCGCGTGTCGGCCATCAGCGTCATCATCCCGACCTGCGCGCGGCCGGGCCTGCTGCCGCGGGCGCTCGCCTCGGTCGCCGCCCAGACGTGTCCGCCGGCGGAGATCATCGTCGTCGACGACACGTCCGGCGGCAGCGGCGTGGCCGCGCCGCTGCCCGACACCGGCGGCGTGCCGCTGCGTGTCGTGCCGAACACGCGCCGCGCCGGCGCGAGCGGCGCGCGCAACGCCGGGGCGGCGCTGGCACGCAGCCCGTGGCTCGCGTTGCTCGACGACGATGACGAGTGGCTGCCCGGGTATCTCGCGACCGTGCATGCACGCGCCGTGGCGGCGGCGGCCGACGTCTGCTGCACCGACCTCGTCTACCGCTTCGACGACGGCAGCGAGCGTCCCGGCAAGCGCGCGCCGGAGCAGCTCGAGCCGGCGGCCTTCCTCACCCGCAACCCGGGGCTCATCGGCTCGAACCTGTTCATCCGCCGCAGCACCTACGCCGCGGTCGGCGGCTTCGACGAGACGCTGCGCGCCGCGACCGACATGGATTTCGGCCTGCGGCTCAGCCTGCAGCCCGGCGTGCGGTACGTCCCGCTGCACGCCGCGCTCGTGCGCCACCACCAGCACGGCGGGCCGCGGCTGTGCATGCGCCGCGGCGCGGCGATGCGCGCCGGCATCCGCCGCTTCTACGAGCTGCACGGCTGGCGCATGGATGCCGCGCAGCGCGCCGCGTTCGGCGCCGCGGTCCGCCGGTTGTGGGGCGTCGACGAGCACGGACACGACTGCGACGCCGCGTGAGACGCCGATGATGCAGTCCGGCTCGACAGGCGGCGCCGGCGCGCCCGACGAGGAGCTTGCGGCCCTGCTGCGCGCGGCGGGACTCGGCGCCTGCGAGGCGATCCCGCTCAGCCGGCGCGGCGGCGCCGCGCAGGCGACGGTGTTCCGCGTGCGCGCGGCCGGCGTGGACCGCAAGGGCGTGCTCCTCCTTTCGGCGGCGCAGGCGCGCACCGTGGCGACGCTCGCCGCCGCAGTCCCGGTCGGCCTGCCGCGCGTGCTGGCCCGAGCCGGCCGCGCGCTGCTCACCGAGTGGGTGCCGGGCGAGGATCTGCGCACCGCCGGCTGCGACGACGCGATGCGGCGCGCCGTCGGGGCCTGGCAGGCGCTCGTCCACACGCTGCCGGTGCCGGTGCCGGTCGACGCCGACACGGTGCGGCGCACGCGCGCGCGCCTGCTCGACGAGCGGCTCGCGCGCCTCGCCGCCGCGGGCGCGCTGCCGCCGGCATGGTGCGCGGCGCTCGCGACCGCGGCGCGGGCCGCGCTGCCGGCGGACGCCGCGGCGGGCATCACCCTCGGCGACTGCTGCGCCGACAACCTCGTCTGGCACGCCGGCGCGCCGTACTGTGTCGATCTCGAGACGCTCGACGTCCAGCCACTCGACTACGATCTCGCGCGCACCTGGTACCGCTGGCCGATGACCGCCGCGCAGCGCCGCGCCTGGCTCGACGGCTACGCCACCCGCCGCGCGCCGGTGACGTTCCTCGCGCACCTGCCGTTCTGGCTCGTCGCGGCGCTCGCCGAGGGCGCGGTGTTCCGCCTCGACGAGCGCCCGCACGAGGCGGCGGAGCCGCTCGCGTTGCTGGAGGTCGTGCACCGCGCGCTGGCGCGCGGCGTGCGTGGGGCGGAGCTGCTTGCGGTGCGCTGAGGGGCGCACGGCCGCGCGCGTTACGCCGTGCGGTGGCGGCGGCGGAACCAGACAAGGCGGGCGCGGGCGAGGGCGGCGGCGGTGACGGTGCGGGTGTTGCGCGGCAGCTGGCCGAAGGCGAGCCCCCAGCGCAGCTCGGGGGCGAGGCGCGCGCGCCATGCGCCGCGCGCCAGCGACGGCGCCTCGAGCAGCATGCCGAGGTCGAGGCGCGGAGGCCGTTCCGGTGGCGTCGCCTCGCCGGGGAGGGCGGGCACGTCGCAGTCGAGCAGGTCGCCGACCAGCGCCAGCACGCGCGCGAGATGCCGGCGCATCCGCCAGCGGTCGGCGAGCGCCCAGGCGGCCGGCAGCGCGTCGGCATACGCGCGCAGCGCCCACGCGAGGTCGCACAGGTGCAGCAGGCGGAAGCCGGCGGCGAGGTGGGCGGTGGCGTGCGCCGCGAGATGGAGCAGCGCGGCCGCGGGCGTGAACGTCTGCACGGTGGTGGCGCCGAGCGCGAGCGGTCGCAGCTGCGCCCACAGCTCGGCCTCGTCGCGCGGCAGGCGGTCGGGCGACACCTGCCAGTGGAGATCGACCGGCAGCAGCGCCCGACGCGCTGGCGCGTACCACGAGTACGCGCCGAGATGGCGGCGGGCGAAGGTGCGCGCGAGGTGCTCGGCGTGTGCCTGCGCAGCGGCGTCGAGCCGCTCGCGGGTGAGGATCTCGCCGACGCCGCCGATGCGATAGTCGAGCGCGCGCAGCGCCGCCTCGGCGCGGGCGACGTCGGCGGCGTGGACGACCACATCGATGTCGGCGAAGCGGCGCAGGTGTGGCGCGCCGTAGACCTCGTGGGCGAGCACGCTGCCCTTGACGATGAAGAACGGCACGCCGGCGGCGGCGAAGGCCGCGGTGAGCGTCGCCAGCGTGTGCGCCACCTCGTCCGCCCGCTCGCGTGCGTCGCGCTGCGTCGCGGCGAGCCGCGCCTGCAGCGCTGGCGCGAGTGCCGTGGCGAGGCCGCTGGCGTGCAGCCGGGCGGCGAGCAGCGGCGCGACCTTGTGCGCCGTGGCGCGGTCGAGCACCCACTCCCAGTCGATCGCGTCGCCGCGCGCCGCGATCGACGCCAGGCGTGCGGCGTCGGGGTGCAGCGCCGCGCGGAGCGCCGTCCAATCCGGCGCGGCGCGCAGATCGACGGGCTCGGAACCGGGCGCGCGCACGGCGGGCGGTATGCGCGCTCCGTCCCGCCTTGTCCAGCACTGCGGCGGGGACGCGAGACACCGCCGTCCGCGCCGCGCCCGCGGCGGCCGGGGCCGAATCACGCGCGAGGCGCGCCATTCCGGCGCACCACCCGCCGCCTGCACCGCGAGGCTGGCTTGTGGCGCGCGGCGACACCGGCTAGCGACGAGGAATCGACTCCACCGACTCCCCACCGGGGCGCGTGCGCCGGACGAGCGTCGGGCGCATCCTGCGCGGCCCGTTGAACGGCGTGCTGCGCTGGCTCCTGCCGCGCCTGATCCAGCTCCTCTCGTACGCCATCTTCCGCACCAGCCGCTTCGTCTTCCTCGACCGCGAGCACGAGGACCGCTTCGTCCGTCACGGCGGGCAGATCATCTTCGCCGGGCTGCACGAGGGCATGATGCTGCTGCCGTACCACTTCCGCGACCGCCGCGGCGGGGTCGTCATGGTCAGCCGCAGCCGCGACGGCGACCTGATCGCCGACACCGTCGACCGCTTCGGCCTGCGCGCCGTGCGCGGCTCGAGCGGACACGGCGGCCGCGACGCGCTCGACGAGATGACCGCGGCGCTGCGCACTGACGCCGTCAGTGCCGGAGTGATCGTCGACGGCCCGCGCGGCCCGGCGCTGCAGGCCAAGAGCGGCGCGATCCTGCTGGCGCGCGCCACCGGCCTGCCGATCGTTCCCGGCGCGTGGTGGGTGCGGCCGCTGCTGCGCGTCGGCTCGTGGGACCGCACCATCGTGCCGCTGCCGTTCTCGCGCATCGCGTTCGCGTTCGGCGAGCCGCTCTTCGTGCCGCCGGATGCCGGCGCGGAGGCGATCGAGCACGCGCGCGCCGAGCTGACGGCGCGCCTGGCGCAGGCGCGCGCGCGCGCCCAGGCCGCGCTCGCCTGAGCGGGCCGCCGGATCCGCCGCCCTTGCGGTGGCGGCCGGAATGCGAAAGACGTGGCGCGCCCGCGCGAACCGGGGGGCCGGGGTGGCGGGTGAGGAGGAACCATGACGCGCGGCGCGTGCCGGGCCGGCTTGGAGCCGGCGTCTCGACGCCGGGGTGAGCGATGAGCGCGGGGCGCAAGGTGCTCGCCGTCGCCGGCGCGCGGCCGAACTTCGTCAAGGTCGCGCCGATCCTGCGCGCCCTCGGCCGCGCCGACGACGGGGCGCGCACGAAGCCGGTGCTGGTGCACACCGGCCAGCACTATGACGACGCCCTCGCCGCGGCGCTGTTCGCCGACCTCGGCCTGCCGGCCCCCGATCATCAGCTCGGCGTCGGCTCGGGGTCGCATGCGACGATGACGGCGGAGATCATGCGCCGCCTCGAGCCGGTGCTCCTCGCCGAGCGGCCGGACGTGGTCGTCGTGGTCGGCGACGTGAACTCGACGCTCGCCGCGGCGCTCACCGCGGCGAAGCTCGGCCTGCCGCTCGCGCACGTCGAAGCCGGGCTGCGCAGCTTCGACCGGCGCATGCCGGAAGAGGTGAACCGCATCGCCGTCGATGCGCTCGCCGATCTGCTGCTGACCAGCGAGCCGGCGGCGGGCGACCAGCTGCGCCGCGAGGGGCATGCGCCGGAGCGCATCCGCTTCGTCGGCAACGTGATGATCGACTCGCTCCGCTGGGCGCTGCCGCGTGCCGCGCGCTCCGCCATCGGGGCGCGCCTCGGCCTCGCCGCCGACGCCCGGTTCGCGCTGCTGACGCTGCACCGGCCGGCGAACGTCGACGAGCCGGATGCGCTCGGCGACATCCTCGCCGCCGCGGCGGAGCTCGCCGACACGCTGCCGGTCATCTTCCCCGCCCATCCGCGCACCGCGGCGCGCATCGCGGCCTTCGGGCTCGCGGCGCACGTGTGCCCCGCCGACGAGGCGCATGCGACGCCGCCGCGCGGCCGCGTCTACCTCACACGCCCGCTCGGCTATCTCGACTTCCTCCATCTGCTCGCCCGCGCGCGCCTGGTGCTCAGTGATTCGGGCGGCGTGCAGGACGAGACCACGGTGCTCGGGGTGCCGTGCCTGACGCTGCGCGAGAACACCGAGCGGCCGATCACCGTCGAGGCCGGCACGAGCGTGCTGGTCGGCCGCGCGCGCGCCGACATCGTGCGCCACGCGCACGCCGTGCTCGCCGCACCGCCGCCGCCGCACCGCCCGCCGCCGCCGCTGTGGGACGGCCACGCTGCCGACCGCATCGTCGCGGCGCTGGCCGGGATGGGCACGGCATAGCCGCGGCCGCGGGAAGCGACCGCGCCGCCCGCGTCAGCCGGTCTCGCCGAACGCTTCGGTACGCAGGATCGCGGCGCGCTCGGTCCAGGTGTGGGTTTGGGCGGTGCGTGCGCCGGGCAGGGCGGTCAGGCGCGCGATCGCGGTGAGCTGCAGCCCGGTGTGATCGGCGTGCGCGGCGAGCTCGAGCGCCTGCGCGTATTCCTCGCGCGCGCCGTCCACGTCGCCGTACTGCGCGCGCAGATCGCCGAGCCCGAGCGCGACGCGCGCGATGCCGCTCGAGTGTGGCCGCTCGGCGAACAGCCGCGCGGCGGCGGCGTAGTACTCGCGCGCCGCGAGCAGGTCGCCGATCTCCGCCTCGAGCTCGGCGGCGCGCAGCAGGCTGAGCGCCTCGGGAATGCGCGCGTCGCGCGAGCGCGCCAGGCGGCGCGCGATCTCGAGACGGTCGCGCGCCGCCGCGAAGCGGCCGCGGTCGCGTTCGTACACCGCCCAGCGGCGCAGGGCGCGGGTCTCGAGGGCGGGATCGCGTTCGGCGCCGGCGAGCGACGCGGCGCGGTCGTAGGCCCGCATCGCCGCGACCTCGACCTTCTGCTGCGCCTCGAACTCGGCGAGCGCCAGCCACACGCGGGCGTGCAGCGGGCCGTTGGAGACCGACAGGCGCAGCGCCCGGTAGAGCAGCTTGCGCGTGCGCTCGGCATTGCCGGCGCGCCGGGCGATCGCCGCCAGGCGCAGGAGGATGCGGATCTCGCCGGCGCCGTCGCGCTGCTGGCGCAGGATACGCAGCGCCTCGCGATAGGAGGTGACGGCGTCCGACCACTGCTCGAGCGCCGACTCGGCGTCGCCCCGCCGCCGCCGTGCGTTCGCCGCGTCGCGCACCTTGCGCGCCTCGCTGTACAGCTCCGCGGCGGCGGCGAAGCGGCGCCGCGCCGGCGCCGGCCGGCCGCCGCGCAGGTGCAGCTCGCCGACGCGCATCGCCATGTCGGCGGCGAGGCCGGGCGCGTCCGCCGCCAGATAGCGCTCGAGACTCTGCTGCCAGAGATCGAGACAGCGGCGGCGCTCGCCTTCATAGCACTCGAACTCGCCGTGGCGGTGCAGCACGTCCGCCTCGCGGCGCGGATCGCCGGCCGCGGCGGCGAGCTCGCGTGCGAACACGGCGCGCTGCCCGTCGGGCGTCCACAGCTCACGCTCGGCCGCCGACGCGACGGCGGTGGCCGTCGGCCGCGGCGTCGGCGCATTCGCAGCGGGCTGGCGCAGGATGGGGCGCGCGCCGCTGGCGAGCAGCAGCAGCCAGGCCACTCCGGCGGCGCTGTAGCCGAGATAGGGCGACAGCGCCGTCGAGCGGCGCACCGCGAGCCAGGCGAACGTGATCGCCAGCACCCCGGCGCCGACACTGACCGCCGGGGCGCTCTCGATCCACTGCGCGGCGAGCAGCAACAGGCCGCAGACGCCGATGGCGAGCGTGCCGAGCAGCAGCGGCGAGGGGCCGGCCTCGGGCTCCCGCGGCGTGGCGGGCCGCGGCGGTGGCGTCGCGGGTCGCGCCGCGGCGCCGGGTTCGTCGCCCGCGTCGGCCGCCGCGGGCGGTGGCGTCCAGGTGCCGGGCGGCTCCGCCTCGCGCGCCGGCTGCTGCGGCAGGTACTCGAGCTGCCGCTCGGCGAAGGCCGCCATGGACGCGGAGTCGATGCCGCGCGGGTCGGTGACCGACTCCGGCAGCGAGGCCTCGGGATCCGCCACCGCGCCGTCGCGCTCGGCGGCTTCGCGGTAGAGCTCGATCGCGCGCCCGTAGTGCTTGCCGGCGATGTCGCGGTTCACGCCGGCGGCGAGCTCGGCGAGCAGGAACTCGCCGTGCGCCGCGCCGCGCACGTCGTCGAGCAGGTCGTAGATGGCGATCGCCGCGGCGTAGCTCTGCGTCGCGGCACCGACCCGCCGCAGCGCGCGCTGCACATCACCGCAGCGCAGCAGCGCACCCGCCTCGCCAGCTGTGTCGCCCGCCTCGTGCAGCGCCGCCACCGCCTGCTCGTAGTGCGACAGCGCGGGCTCGAGCTGCGCCGTGCGGCGGTACACGTCGCCGAGCGCCGCGCACAGCACGCCCTGCGGCGCCACGGCGAGCGCCTCCCGCGCCTGTTGCAGGCTGCGCTCCAGCAGCTCCACCGCGCCCGCGGCGTCACCCGCCTCGAGCAGGTCCTCCGCCTCGGTCAGCAGCGTGGCGAGATAGCTGGTCGCCTGATCGCTCACACCGCCCCCGTCCCTCCCACAAGTTGAACTGTATCCGCCGGGCCCCGTGCCCAGTCGCACAGCGCGGCAAGCATCATGCCACGCGCCTGCCGGGGCATCCACCGCGAATGCGGCTCGTGCAGGGCTCGTCGCGTGTTTGCCACCCGTTTGCTCCCGCGCTGCAGAGCACCAAACCGCCCAGGCGCCAGGGAACCAGGTCAGGAAGGAAGTGCAAGAATCGGCGACATTCCAGCCCTGTGCCCCTGGCGTCCTGCGGCTCGGCTTCTGAATCGTGGGGCAAAGCCGGGAGCACCGCCATTTGGGGCGTCGCGGCCCGCCGATCGCGTCCGCCCAGGGTGCGGACGGTGGCAGAGTCCGTCGTTGACTTCCGCGCGCGCGCTGCGCGACTATCGCGCCAACGCACAAACAGCAGGGCCTGCTGCGGGTCCTCGGGGGCATTCGGGGGGGAAATCATGGGCACCGCAGCCCGCAAGTCGATTCGCATGCCGTTCGCGGTGGCACTCGGGCTCGCCTGGGTGCTGACCGGCGCGCCGGCGACGCACGCCGTCACCTGCGCGTCGCCCGACGAGCTCTGTACCGGCGATCCGTGCGTCATCGGGCACCTGAAGCTGCCCGGCCGCTGTGTGCTCGACTTCGGCGACCGGACGCTGGTGCTGGCCGGCTCGCTGATGATCCCCAATGGCGGCGAGCTGAGCCTCAGCGCCGGCGACATCGACGTGCGGCGGGCAATCATCGGCCGCCATGCGAAGCCGTTCACCGGCGTCGGCGCGACCATCACGCTGACCGCGCGCGACGACATCACCGTGCGCTGGCGCATCGACGCTTCGGGGCGCACCGTGCCGGGGCGGATCACGCTCACCGCCGGCGACGACATCCGCCTGCTCGCTCCGGTGCGCGCCTCGGCGAACGGGCCGAATCCGATGGCTCCGGGCGGCACCATCCAGATCAGCGCCGGCGGCACGCTGAGCGCGATCCCGCGCGCCCGCCTGCGCGCCCAGGGCGCGGCGGCGACCGCCGGCGGCACGATCGCGCTCGAGGGGCGCGGCGGTGTCCAGCTGGCGACGAAGGTCGCCGCCGACGGCCGCGGCGGCGGCAGTGTGTCGGTGAGCAGCGCCGCGGGCCACATCCTGCTCGAGCAGGCGCTGACCGCGACCGGCACCGACGGCGCCGGCGGCAGCATCGTCGCCCTCGCCATGGCCGGCAGCGTCACGATGCGCGACCGCCTCGACGTCGGGGGCGTGACCACCGGCGGCAGCGCGTTCGTCGTCGGCGCGCGCGGTGTGGTGAGCGCGAGCCTGCGCGCCCGCGGCGGGCTCGCCACGGGCCTCGGCGGCTCGCTGCTCCTCGCCAGCGATCGCGACATCACGATCACCGACGCGCTCTACGCCGACGGCGGCAGCGGCGGCAGCATCCAGGTGGTCAGCACCAACGGTTCGCTGCACACGCTCCACCCGCTGCTCGCCGACGGCAGCACCGGCGCCGGCGGCGCCATCGCGATCTCGGTTGCCGGGCAGGCGCGGATCGACGCGACGCTCGACGCCGACGGCCGCCGCGCGGGCGGCAGTATCAGCATCGGCGGCGCGACGGTGCGCGTCGGCAACCGCGGCACGCTCGCCGCGCGCGGCGACGTCGGCGGCCGCATCGCGGTCAGCGGCGGCAGCGTCACGGTCGACCCCGGCGCCAAGGTGCTCGTCGACGGCGACGCGCCGAGCGGCACGATCGCCTTCGATGCCACCGCCGGCGATCTCGCCCTGCTCGGGGACTTCCGCGCCCGCGGCGAGGGCGGCCAGATCCGCGGCTCGGCCGCCGGCGGCCTGATCGCCAGCGGCATGTTCACCGCTCGCGGCAACGGCTGCATCGCGTTCACCGGCGCGACCGTCGACATCAGCGGCGGCGCCTTCGATACCCCGCCGTCGGCGAGCTGCCCGTAGACACGCGTCGCGCATAGACTCAGCCACCGAGGGACGGAGGACACCGCGTCGAGCCGGTCGGTCGCTCGGATGCGAACACCGATCAACACGGTGTCCGCTGCACCGCTGTGGGCTGATCCGGTCTGATCGCGAGCGCCGCGAAACGGCGCCCGACGTCATCAACGCACCACCGGAGGAGGGCGGCCGGACGGTTCCCTGATGCGCCCGCCGTGGCGCGGAACTTGGACCACGCGGCGCATCAAACTCCGGTGCCGGCGGCATCTCCGGCGGAGGGGGACGGGAGCGTGGCGCGGCGCACGAGCGGACAGACGGGCTGGCGGGCAGGCATCTGCCTGGTCGTGTGGCTGTGCGCGGCGCGCGCCGCGGCGGAGATCCCGCCGGTCGCGAACGGGTTCCCGAACGTGCCGCAGACGCCGGGTGCGATTCTCAGCGGCCTCAACGCCCCGCAGCAGGGACGCACGGCGATCATCGCCTACCAGGACGGCATCCTGTTCACCGTCCCGGAGATCCCGTCGAGCCAGCCGGGCGCCGACTTCCAGGTGCGCACCTGGGACATCCGCAACCCGCGCCAGCCGATCGAGCTGGCGCGCTGGGGCGTGACGCCGATGCCGGTCAACGCGCACGGCTACTTCCACAGCGGACCGTACCTCGTGCTCGGCGCGAACTGGCCGCCGGGCGGTGAGTGGTCGTTCCGCGTCTCGCCGCAGCGCGTCGTGACGCGCACCGCGTTCCCCGAGCTCACCTGCGCCGGCGTGCGCGGCTGCCTCTTCGGCCCCTGGTACATCAACGACACGTACTGGAGTTACAACGCGGTCGGCGGCGACGCCGAGATCTGGTTCGACTGGCAGCTGCTGGCGCGCTGGGATCACCTCGGTACCACCGGCGTCATCGGTCACCCGTTCCTGCTCGGCGACCTGCTGATCTTCGCCTCCGATCAGAGCCGCACCGGCGTCGCGACCTACGACGTCAGCGATCCGCGCCACCCCGTGCTGCTCGACGTGCTGACCACCGGCGGCCCGGGCGGCTACTTCCCCGAGCTCTGGGGCGGCGACGGGAAGCTGTACATCGTCTTCCCGTACAACACCGAGGGCAACGGCTTCCGCGTCGTCGACGTGACCGATCCCGCCGACCTGCGCTTCGTCACCGATCGCGCGCTGCCCGGTGCGGCATCGATGTACATCCAGTTCCAGGACGAGTTCGCGTTCATGGGCGACCACAAGGTCGACATGCGCCGCTTCGAATCCGTGCTGCACCTCGATGCGGCCAACGTCGCGCGCCCGAACCAGCCCGGCCAGGTCGGCATCGACACGAGCCAGTTTCTCCTGCCGCTCGGCAACCTGCTGGTCACCGGCGGTGTCGGCGAGGACGAGGGCATGGCGATCTGGGCCCACCAGGCCGAGCCCGACACGCGCGGCCCGTCGGTCGGCTTCCACATCCCGCAGGCGGGGCGCACGAACTATCCGCGCGGCGCGCCGATCAGCCTGCTGATCCACGAGACGCTCGCCACCGCGACGATCGTCAACGGCGAGAGCTTCATCGTCCGCCCGCTCGGCGGCGCGCCGCTGCCCGGGCGCCTGACGTTCTCGTTCGACGACGTGCTGACGTTCCAGCCCGACGCGCCGCTGGCGCCGAACACGACGTACGAGGTCGTCATCCCCGCCGGCGGCATCAAGGATGTCGCCGGCAACGGCATCGCCGGCTACGCGTTCACGTTCGCGACCGGCGCGACGGTCGCCGGCAACGCGCCGCCGGAGGTGACCGCGTTCGCGCCGTCGGCGTATCCCGCCGCGCCGGGCGCGGCGGTGACGCTCACCGCCGAGGCGACCGATGCGGACGGCGACCCGCTCGAGTACCGCTTCGACTTCGGCGACGGCACGCCGAAGACGGCATGGTCATCCGTGCGCTCCGCGGGTACGACGTACGCCGCGCCCGGTCACTACCGCGCCACCGTGCAGGTGCGCGATCCGTCCGGCGCGCTGGCGAGCGAATCGACGCTGGTCACCGTGCTCACACCGCCCGCCGGCCCGCGGCCGGCGCACAGCGGTCCGGTGGCGTGCGACGCGGCGCGGCGGCTGATCTGGTCGGTCAACCCGGACGCCGATACGGTCACCGCCGTCGATGCCGACACGCTGGCGGTGCGCGTCGAGGTGCCCGCCTGCGCCGACCCGCGTGGCGTCGCCGTCGCCGCCGGCGGCACGGTGTGGGTGACGTGTCACGACGACGATCGCGTCGTCGTCCTCGACCAGTCCGGCGCGCGGCTCGCCACGCTGTCGACCGGCTACGGCAGCGCGCCGGCGGGCCTCGCCGCCGCGCCCGACGGCGCGACGCTGTACGTCGCGCTGCAGGGCGCCGGCGCGCTGCTGCGCGTCGATGCCGCGACCCGCCAGCCGACCGGCCGGCTGCCGCTCGGCCCGCGGCCGCGCGCCGTCGCGGTGAGCGCTGATGGCGCGCGCGTGCTGGTGACGCGCTTCCTCTCCGCCACGGATCGCGCCGAGGTGTGGGACGTCAACGCCGCGAGCTTCACGCTGACGCGCACGCTCGCCATCCCGAAGTTCGGCGGCGACGCAAACCGCGACACCACCGCCGCCGGCCGCGGCGTCGCGAACCATCTCGCCGCGATCGCCATCGCGCCCGACGGGCGCAGCGCCTGGGTGGCGGCGAACAAGCCGAACAGCGAGCGCGGCCTGCTCGTCGCCGCTGACCTCGACCAGGACAACACGGTACGCAACGTCGTCGTGCAGCTCGATCTGGTGAGCAACACCGTCGCGCGCGCCGTCGACATCGACAACAGCGACTCCGCCGCGGCGCTCGCCTTTGCGCCGCATGGCGACTACCTGCTCGTCGCGCTGCAGGGCAACAACGAGCTGCTCGTGCTCGACACGCTGGCGCTCGACGACGCCGCCGGCCTCGGCGGCTTCGTCGCCCGGCTCGCCGTCGGCCGCGCGCCGCAGGGCGTATGTGTCGACCCGTCGACCGGACGCACGGTGGTCGGCAACCTGCTGTCGCACGACGTCACCGTGCTCGACACCGCGACGCTGTTCCGCGACGGCGTGCTCTCGGTTGCGAGCGAGGCCGTCACGACCGTCGCCGAGGAGCCGCTCGCGCCGGCGGTGCTCGCCGGCAAGCAGCTCTTCTACGACGCGAGCGACCCGCGCATGAGCGCGGAAGGCTATCTCAGCTGCGCGACGTGCCACCTCGACGGCGGTCACGACGGCCGCACGTGGGACTTCACCGGCCGCGGCGAGGGCCTGCGCAACACGACGACGCTGCACGGCCGCGGCGGCCTCGCGCACGGCAACGTGCACTGGTCGGCGAACTTCGACGAGATCCAGGATTTCGAGCACGACATCCGCGGCGCCTTCGGCGGCCGCGGCTTCCTCTCCGATGCCGACTTCGCTGCCGCCGCGACGCCGCTCGGGCCGCCGAAGGCGGGCCGCTCGGCGGAGCTCGACGCGCTCGCCGCGTACGTCGCCTCGCTCGACGCCGCCAGCGTGCCGCGCAGTCCGTTCCGCAACCCCGACGGCAGCATGACCGCCGAGGCGCTCGCCGGCGAGGCGCTGTTCGCCGGCCTCGGCTGCGCCGACTGTCACGCCGGCGCGACGTTCACCGACAGCACGGCGCCGGCGGCGACGCTGCACGACGTCGGTACGCTGCGCAGCACCTCCGGCCAGCGCCTCGGCGCGGCGCTCGCCGGCATCGACACGCCGACGCTGCTCGGCGTGTGGGATACGGCGCCGTACTTCCACGACGGCTCGGCGGCGACGCTCGACGACGTCTTCCGCGTCATCGGCGGGCGCGTCATCCAGGCGGAAACGGGGCAGGTCGCCAACGGCGCGCAGGTGGTCACCGACTGGGTCGAGTACAACAACGACGACACCGTGCGCGGCCGCCGCTACGTCGCGTTCGGCAACCAGCACGCACGCGTGACGTTCACCGGCGTCGACGGCGGTCCCGGCGGCAATGGAGCGATCGAGGTGCGCTACAGCGCCGGGTACAACGTGGCCACCCTGACGCTCACCGTGAACGGCGTCGCGCGCACGGCGTCGCTGCCGCTGCTCGGCAACGATCCCGGCTGGCGGCACGTGAACTGGGGCCGCGTGCGCTTCGACGACGTGCCGCTGAACGCCGGGACGAACAACACGGTCGTGCTGTCGACGCCGAGCCAGTTCCCGAACATCAGCATCGACGAGCTCGTCGTCGGCACCGCCGCGCAGCGCATCGCGGCGCAGCCGCATCGCCAGGTGCTCGCGCTCGCCACTGCCGATCGCGCCGCGCTGGTCGCCTACCTGCGCCAGCTCGACGGTGCGCCGGCCGAGGGGCCGGCCGAGACGCCGACGGATACGCCCACGGCGGCGGCGACGGCGACGCCGACGCTGCCGTCAGCGACCGCGACGCCGACCAGTCTGCCGGCGCGGCATCTGGTCGGCGGCCAGGTACGCCATGCCGGCAGCGATGCCGCGCTCGCCGGCGTGACGCTCGTGCTCGGCGGCGCGCTGGATGACGAGCAGACGAGCGGCGCCGGCGGCGCGTACGTGTTCCGCGATCTGCCGTCGGGCGCGTACACGATCACCGCGCGGCGTGCCGGCGCGACGGCCGCGGTCACGCACGCCGACGCGCTCGCGGCGCTGGCCGCCAGCGTCGGCCTGCAGGTGCCGGCCGGTTTGCAGGCGCTTGTCTGCGACGTGACCGGCGACGGCCGCGTCACCGCGCTCGATGCCGCTCGCATCCTGCAACGGCTCGCCGGCCGCCTCGACCGCTTCGCCGTCAGCACCGCCTGCGATTCCGACTGGCTCTTCACGCCCGCCCCCGGCATCGCCGGCGGCGTGCCGGTCATTCACTCCGGCCAGTGCACGCCCGGCGTGATCACGATTCCCGCCCTCAGCGCCCCGATCGCTGCGGCCGATTTCCTCGCGGCGGCGATCGGCGATTGCAATCTCGCGGAGTGAAGACATCCGCAGATTACGCAGATTACGCAGAATTGAACGCGCGTCGCCCAATCCAAGTCGGCGGCTGGCGCGTACGCCTGGCTACTACGCCGGCAGCGTGAATACCGCGCCTTCGGCGCCGGCGGTTACCGGCGGGGCGCCGGGGTGGGCGGCAATGGCGGCGGCGGTGAGGCGGTCGATCGCGTCGTCGTCGTGTCCGGGATCGTGGTGGAACGTCACCAGGTGGCGGACGCGGGCGAGCGTGGCGAAGGCCACCGCGTGCTCGATGGCGCTGTGACCCCAGCCGACGTGCTGCGGGTACTCGGCGAGCGTGTACTGCGCGTCGTGGATGAGCAGGTCGGCATCGCGCGCCAGCGCCATGCCGGAGGTCCAGTCGGCGGCAAGCGGGAAGTCCGCGACGCCGAGCGCCGGCTCGTGATCGGAGAGATAGGTCAGCGTCGCGCCGCCGGCGGTGATGCGGTAGCCGACCGTGATGCCGGGATGGCAGACGCGGTCGCTCGTGATTTCGAAGCCGTTGATCGCAAACGGGTGCGGCGGCAGCTCGTGCAGCTGCAGGTGCGGCAGGTCGCGCAGGTGCACCGGGAAGAGCGGCGGCGAGAGATAGCGCATCAGGCGCTCGCGCAGGCTCGCGCCCGGGGTCGCCGGGCCCCACAGGTGCGTCTCGACGGCGGGGTCGAACAGCGGCGCGAAGAAGCCGAGTCCCTGGATGTGATCCATGTGGAAGTGCGACAGCAGGATGTGCACGCGCGGCACGCCGGCGAGCGTGCGGCCGAGCGCGCGGATGCCGGTGCCGGCATCGATGACCAGTCGCGCGTCGTCGCCGTCGCACACCTCGACGCAGACGGTGTTGCCGCCGTGTCGTGCGGTGTCGGGGCCCGGCGCCGCGATCGAGCCGCGCGTGCCCCACAGGCGCACGATCATGCGGGCACTTCCCAGAACAGCACGACCGCGCCGAGCACCTCGTCGTCGCTGCGCATGAGCGGAATCGCCGTCGCCTGGATGTGCCGACGCGTGCCGTCGAGGCCGACGATCCAGAGCTCGCCATGCGCCGGCCGGTGGCTCGCGAGCGCCGCCATCAGCGGCAGCTCCGTCATCGGCAGCGGCTGCCCGGCGGCATCGGTCGGCTGCCAGGCCGCGGCCCATTCGGCGCCCGGCATCTCGCCGGTCTCGTCGAAGCGCATGCCCAGCACCGCCTCCGCCGGCTCGTTGTAGTAGATCAGCGTGCCGTCGGCGCCGACGAGAAACACCGGCAGCGCCACCATGCTGGCGAGCTGACGGGTGAGGATGACCTCGATCGGCTTCTGCGCCATGACGGGCACGCCGGGCCGGTTCCGGGCGCCGACGCCGGACACGCGCTTCATCCCACTGTCACGCGTCGTCTGGCAAGTAGATCAGCCGCGAACGCGGCGACGGGCATCCGCCCGCACCCGGCAACGCCCGCGTGCTCACTCGCGGCGATCGGCGACACGGGGCTGTTGCGTCGCCGATCCGCGGGGCGATCCGCTCCGGTTCGCGGTCAACTGCGCCTGGCGGAGCCCTCGCAATCGCACGAGTTCTCCGCAGAGGCCGAGCAATGCGAAGAGCGCCACGGCGAATGCGGCCAGGATGCTCAGGAACGCAACGGTCGCCGCGACGATCGAGCTGGAGGCGCCCCGTGCCTGAAAGCCATCGGCCGCCGTCAGGACGAGCACACCAAAGATGACGATTGGCGTACCGGTCAGCGCTGCCATCCAGATGGCTGAGGCGACCTTCTCCGCTGGCGTGGAGGCGTCGAGGATGAGCCACGGCTCAGCGTCCGCGGGCGAACGGGCCAGTCGCAAGCGATTGCGAATCGTCAGGATGAGACCGGAGGCGATGATCGCGAGCAGCCACGCGGCCCACTCCGATCGGAAGCCACTGTCGCCAAGATATGGAACCTTGAC